>NZ_AP019822.1:1636235-1963482 GCF_007990505.1 Pseudoleptotrichia goodfellowii
ATCATTAAAATCCATTTCCCTTGAAATAATCATTTTTTTAGCTTCTTTACTTTCCAAAGCTTTTTCTATTTCAGGATAAATTCCTTTTTCCTTCACCTGTTCTCTTGTCAAAGCAGCCAATACTCTTTCTTTAAACTCTCCCAAAAATATATTTTTTTCGAGTTTTATTTCTCTTACTCTGTCTTTGAAATTCTCAATATTTTTCATCAACTCTGCTTTTGACTCATTACCATTACTTTTCATTTTTTTCTCCATTCACACTAGGCATTTTACCATAAAATCCGAATTTTTTAAATAAAAATTTTTATTATCCGAATTTTTTATTTTTGATAAAATTTTTTAATATTACAACAATACAAACATAGAAATAAATATTATTTTAAGTATCGTGTAAAACCCTGAAAATCCGAGTATTTTAGGCAATTCATTTCTTCCTTCGTCTTTCATTATAAGGTAGATTAAAATTGCCATTGCCACAAAATATATTAATATGGAAAAAAGACTGAATGACTCTCTCAGCAGATAAATCAAATCAAGCAACATAAAAATATATATTTTAAAAGTTGTTCTTTTACTTACAAAATAGAGATTTATGAGGTTAAAATTTAAGTATAAATAAAGTAGAATCAATATTAACATTCCCGAATAGACACCTATTATATGCATCTTCATGAGAAGAAATATACTTCCCCACAGAACGATCAATATCGTCAGCATTATATTTTTTTTATTTTCTTCTTTTTTTTGTGCAGCCATTTTTCCTCCTGACCGTTTATATCAATGATTTTTTATTCATCTCCGATTTTAATTTTATTGTAAATCCTTTTCAAATCGGACTTTTCTACATGTGTATATATTTCTGTAGTGCTTATATTTGCATGTCCTAATATTTCCTGAACAATTCTTATATCGGCTCCGTTACTCAAAAGAACTGTCGCAACCGAATGTCTGAATATATGGGGATATACATTTTTCTCTATTCCTGCATCTTTTGCAGTTTTTTTTAATCTTTTCCAGAAATTTTCCCTTCTCGTATCGGAAAAAAGTTTAAAAGAATTTTCACTTCCTTTAAGTTTAGGTCTGTAATTGGATATATAGTCTTTTATTTCATTTTCCAGACTCTCATAAATAGGTACTATCCTATATTTAGAACCTTTTCCCAAAACTTTTATAAACTCATATCCCTGATTTTCTACATCTTTTATGTTCAAATTGAGTATTTCCGAAACCCTTGCCCCTGTCGCAATCAGAAATTTTATAATAAGTCTGTCCCTCATTCCTTCAGGAGTATGTCCAATATTATCTATAATAGTTTTCACTTCTTTCAGATTCAGAACTTCAGGAAGTCTTTTCTCTCTTTTCAGACTTTTTATCATTCCTGTCGGATCTTCTTTCACCATTTTATTTAAATAACAGAATTTGTAAAAAGTCCTTATCGAAGCTATTTTTCTAAGTACCGAATTCCTTTTCAGTTCTCTGCTTATTTCTTCAATATACTCATAAATATCTTCTTCCTTTATGTCTGTTGCCGATTTTTGAATATAATCAAAAAATATTTTCAGATCTCTTTCGTATCCTGCAACAGTATTTTTCGAGCTTCCTTTTTCAAAAGAAAGATAATCAGAAAACTCTTTTATAAACAGATTATTTTCTCTTTCAATTTTACTTTCTTTCTCATTTTCTTTCTTATTTTTTTTTTCAATTTCTTCAACGATTATTTTATTGTTATTTTCCATTACAACCCCATAATTTCTTTAGCGTGAACAATAGATGCTTCGGTTATATTATCTCCGGATATTATTCTCGCTATTTCTCTTATACGTTCTTCGGTATTCAGTTCTCTGACTTTCGTTTCAGTCAGATTATTTTCGATTTCTTTTTTTATGAAAAATTGCTGCTCTGCTTTGGCTGCAATTTGCGGCGAATGAGTAACACAGATTACCTGAACATTTGCCGACAGTTCTTTCAGTTTTTCTGCTACTTTTCTCACTGTTTCCCCTGAAATTCCCGTATCAATCTCGTCAAA
Source organism: Pseudoleptotrichia goodfellowii (assembly GCF_007990505.1). Lineage (NCBI taxonomy): Bacteria > Fusobacteriati > Fusobacteriota > Fusobacteriia > Fusobacteriales > Leptotrichiaceae > Pseudoleptotrichia > Pseudoleptotrichia goodfellowii. Next base: position 1,638,262 of record NZ_AP019822.1, read on the forward strand.
TATCAATACCGATATATTGTCGACTTTTGAAAATACTGTTTTTAATGCAAGCATTATACGGGAAACTTCTCCTCCTGAAGCTATTTTGGATAATGGCTTGAAACTTTCTCCCGGATTGGTTGTCATCATAAATTCCGCATCATCTTTTCCTTTAGGACTTATAGCGGATTTCTCACTAAATTCCACTTTAAACTGTGCATTTCCCATATTAAGATCTTTTAACTGAGTATCTATAGTGCTTTCCATTTTTTTCGCAATATTTTTTCTCAATTTACTTAACTTTTCACAATCTTTATAATATTCTTCGATTTTTTCTCTTTTTTGTTTTTTAAGTTCTTCCAATTCATTATTTTCAAAACTTATAAAAGCAAGTTTTTTCTGAATCTCATCTCTATAAGAAAGAATTTCTTCAATCGTAGAACCGTATTTTAATTTCAATTTATTTATCTCGTCTATTCTGTGAACAACGGCTTCCAATCTCATATCATCCGTCTTTGTTTCCTGGGAAAAAGCCTCGATAGAATAAGATATATCTTCCACATCATATACTATACTCTCTATTTTTTCTTTTAATTCCGAATATGTTTCTGATATACCCGATAATTGTTCAAGATTTTTTCTCACTCTGCCTAAAGAGTTTAAAACTGAATATTCCCCGTCTTTCAGGCTTTGAAGAGAATTCCCCAGTTTTTCACCTATTTTTCCTGAATTAAACAATATTTTATATTCTTCTTCCAGTTCATTATCTTCATTTTCTTTTAAGTCAAGATTATTTATTTCATTGACTTGAAATTCAAATATATCCTTTTTTTCGATTATTTTTGATTTTTCTGCTTCCATTTCGGATATTTTTTCATTTAAACTTTTTAACCCCATTACGTTTTTTCTTATTTTTTTATATAATTCTATTCCGTCTTTATCCAAAAATTTATCAAGCAGATTCAAATGGTAACTTTTATTCAATAAATACTGATGTTCATGCTGTCCTACCAAATCCAGCACATTTCCCATAAGTTCCTTTAATTTGGTAACAGTTATTCTCATTCCGTTCACTGTTACTTTGGACTTTGAGTTTCTGTCAAAATATCTTGAAATTATAAGTTCATTATCTTCTATTTCAAATCCTAATTTATTAAGCCTTTTAATCTGATTTTCATTCAAATCAAAAACACCTTCTGCAAAAAGGCTTTCTTCTCCTGTTCTTATCATCTCGGCTTGATTTCTTTCTCCTATAAGAAGAGAGATTCCGTCCAGTATTATTGACTTCCCGGCTCCTGTTTCTCCTGTCAGAGTAATCATATTACTGTTAAATTCCAAATCCATATTTTTTATTATTGCCAAATTATTTAATCTTAACTCTCTCAGCATTTCAAATCCTCTCACCTTATTTTTTAAATTCCCCTTATTTTTAAAATGTATCTCCCCATTTAAGTTTTTCTCTTAATATATTATAATAATCGCTATTTTCACTTCTTATTATTTTTACTTTTTTTTCGGATAATGTTGCTTTTATTTCATCTGTATCTGTAACTCTGAAACATTCACTCCCGTCAATATTCAAATGAGCATCATTATCTCTCGTGTATACTTTGAAACTCAGTTTATCATTTCCGTTTACTATAATCGGTCTTGCTGTAAGACTTTGAGGCAATAACGGTGTTATTGACAAAGCATTCAGTTTAGGATGAACTATAGACCCTCCTGCCGAAAGCGAATAAGCTGTAGATCCTGTAGGTGTCGCAACAATTACTCCGTCTGCCCTATATTTATTCACAATAATATCATTGGCATAAACTTCCACATTTATAAGATGAGAAACAAGCCCTCCTTTTATAATCAGAAGCTCATTCAGTGCATAAAAAATTTCACCGTTATATTCTACTTCCAGAAATGCTCTTTCATCTATTATACACTTGTTTTCCTGATAATTTTCAAGCATTTCTACAGCATTTTCAGGCTTTATTTCCGCCATATAGCCTACTGTACCCATATTTACCGCTAATACAGGTATATCTTTTTTCACAGTTTCTTTTGCAGCTACGAGAATAGTTCCGTCTCCTCCGAAAGATACTATCAAATCCGCATTTTTTACATTCACTACTTCTATTATATTATTTCTTTTTATATATTCATAAAAACCTGTCAGTAATTCTTCTTTTACATATCTGTTTTTCACTATTTTTATTTTTCTTACGATATTTACTGTTTTTTTGTCTTTTTGAATGCTGTTCTCAGAATCTTTCAAAATCGCCTTCATCTTTGCCTCTTAACTATAATTTATTTATGCTCATTGTATCATTTTTAATAAATTTTTTCTACTAAATATTTATTTTTCTTTTTCTAAATACAAAAAACTGTTCTTCAATAAATATTACTATTTATTTAAAACAGTTATTTTAAAAGGTCCCGGTATAAGCCGGATTCTGTATTTGCCAATCATTTATCTAAGTTGATAATCATCTGTCAACTTTAGCGAATTACCATTAAGCGAAGACGGGCAGCCTTTAATCGCTTTCTACTTATTCTTGCTTCGGGAGGGGTTTACCCGGCTGAACTAATCTCTTAGCCCACCGGTAGTCTCTTACACTACCTTTTCACCCTTACCTTTACAGGCGGTTTATTTTCTGTGGCACTTTCCTTAGGATTTCTCCCAACAGTCGTTAGCTGTCTCCCTTGCCCTGTGAAGTCCGGACTTTCCTCTTGAATTAATCCAAGCGACTGGCTCCGAAACCTTTTTTATAAGAAAATCTTTACATCTCTTTCATTCACAACATTCACATCATTTGTATCCTGCATAATTTGTCAACTATGAAGATAAATAATTCGGAATTTATTATTTGTTTTTGACATAATAACCTGTAGCCGCACCTGCCGCTGCTCCTGCTGCTACTGCTAAACATGAATTTAAACTTAAAATCATTCCGAATACTAATATTAAAAATCTTTTTTTTGTCATATCTCTACCTCGAATCTTTATTTTTTTAATTAAAAAAATTATACCTTCGAGATTTTTTATTAATATTAGTTATGCCTTTATTTTATCTTATTCTGTCTATCTACTACCCTAATTTAAAAACAGGGCTATCAAAATATTTTATAATTTCACCGTCAAAAAATCGGGATAACTGTATTTCCATTAAATCTGCAAATAAATATTCACTTTCATAATGTCCTACATCTATAAGAATTCCGCCTTCTTCTCTCGTATCGAGAGCTTCATGATACCTTAAGTCTCCTGTAAGAAAAACATCTATATGTTCTTTTACATTTTGTATAAAAGAACTTCCTCCTCCTGTTACCAGTCCTATTTTTCGGATTTTTCTATTCTCTCCTACATATCTTACATATTCAATTCCTAACCCTTTTTTTATCCTGCTGATCAAATCTTCCAATTCCATTTCTTCATCAAGTATTTTTATTCTTGCAGTTCCCCCTTTAACTTTTTCATTTTCATTTTTTATATAATTATAATCATAAAAATCGGCTTCAGCAAGTATTTCGGTTTTGCCGTTTAAATTCAGTTTATCCATAATAAAATCGTTTAATCCGTTTATTGCAAAGTCTGCATTTGTATGTATGGAATATACTGCGATTTTATTTTCAATCAGCTTTAATATTTTTCTCCCCAAAACAGTTTCACTCGTTATTCTTTTCAAATCTGAAAATATAAAAGGATGATGAGAAATTATTAAATTGACATTTTCTTTTACGGCTTTTTCCACAGTTTCTTTTGTTATATCAAGACAGACAAGTATTTTTTTTATTTCGTAATTTTCATCTCCTAATAGCAATCCTACATTATCCCAATTTTCAGCAATTTTAGGATTATATATCGAGTAAAGTTCTCCTGCTATATCTCTCAGTTTCATTTATTTCTCCTTAATTAATCATATACTCCATTTTTTCACTGTTTTTCGTAAACTCATTTTTCAATAAATCAATAGACAGTTTATTTATAGCTTTTTCTTTTAAAATATTTACATTATGTAAAGAAATATTTAAAGTTTTTGCTATTTCTTTTTCTGTATAAACTTTATCATCCAGTCCGTAAGCCATAACAAGAATTTTTTCATCCAGATAGCTTAACTTTTTAGGAATATTTTCCAAAATATAAAGTTGTGTTATTTTATCGGCTTTTTCGAGAATCTGCTCATTCTGAATCAATTCTTCAGGCTCCACTCCGTCAAAAAGCTTTTCCAAATCCTCTATATATTCAGGTGTTACATTCATCTGTTTGCTTATTTCGTCTATACTGTGTCCCATTTCTTTGTCAACTTTTACTTTCAAGTATAAAACATAAGAAAGCTCGGATGCTTTTATATCTTTTAAAAGATTTTTCTGAAATTCCAGAATGTATTTTACAGCAAAACTTTTAATAAAAAATTCCGGATCTTTGGATATTTCTTTTATTCTGTCATAGTAATTAATTCCCGACAATACTCCCAAAGTTGCTTCCTGTACTGTATCCAAAAATGAAAAACCGAATTTCGAGTAAAGAAGACTTTCTCTTACTGCCACTTTTAGATATTCGTCTATTAATTCTCTGCTTTCATTTTTCATTTTTTTATCAAACTCTTCATATTTTTCTTTTATATCTTCCAAATAAGCTTTTATTATATCTTTTTCTTCTACATAGTAATTTTCATCTTCCAAAACGATAAAATCATTGTTTTCTGTAGATGTTCTTATTTCTGAAATCTTCTCCGAATAAATAAACTTTAAAAGTTCAAAAAAGTCATCATCGGACATATTATTATCTTCTATTATTTTTTCAAAACTGTAATTTTCTTTTTTCTTTATATCTTCTATTATTCTTTTTAACATCTTTTCCCCTCATTTTTTTATTTATTATTAATTACAGGAGCTTGTGTAATCACTTAGCTCCTGTAATCTTCCAATTTTTTTCTTCTACTAGGGTGTCTTAATTTTCTCAATGCTTTTACTTCTATCTGTCTGATACGTTCTCTCGTAACATTGAATATTTTTCCTACTTCTTCCAGTGTCTTTTGAGAGCCGTCATCCAAACCGTATCTGTATCTGAGAACCATTTCTTCTCTTTCGTTCAGAGTTTTCAATATTTCATCCAACTGTTCTTTTAACAATACTCTTGTAGTCGCATCATAAGGATTTAAAAATTTATCGTCTTCGACAAAATCTCCCAATTCACTGTCCTCTTCACTTCCTACAGGAGTTTCAAGGGATATAGGATCCTGATTCATTTCAAGTATATTTTTTACTTTATCCACAGGAATTTCAAGCTTTTTGGAAAGTTCTTCCGCAGTAGGTTCTTTACCTGTTTCCTGTAAAATAATTCTACTCTCTTTTTTTATTTTATTTATAGTTTCTATCATATGAACAGGTATTCTTATGGTTCTTCCCTGATCGGCTATGGCACGGGTAATTGCCTGTCTGATCCACCATGTTGCGTATGTGGAAAATTTGAATCCTTTTTCATACTCAAATTTTTCTACAGCTTTCATAAGCCCCATATTTCCTTCCTGTATCAAATCGAGCATTTTAAGTCCCCTGTTTGTATGCTTTTTGGCTATACTTACAACAAGTCTTAAGTTAGATTCTATAAGTTTCTGTTTTGCTTCTTCATCGCCTTTTAAAACTCTCTGAGCATAGTCAATCTCCTCTTCATAACTAAGCAGAGGAATTTGACCTATTTCTCTCAGATACATTTTTATAGGCTCATCCACATCCATGCTTTCAGCCATTTTAAGTAAATCTGTCTGAAGCAGTTTGTCGACTTCCGAATCATCTATTTCATTTTCAACAAATTCATCTTCCGAATCATCGAAATCAACAACTTCAACTTTTTCCAAATCCTCAGACAAAATCTTGTTCACTTTAAGCAATTCCTGTTTATCTTTTAAAGTATCTACAATATTTACCCCGTCATCCTGAAGTTTTTTTATTAACTGATCTATTTTTTGTGTAGAAAATCCGACCGATAAAATCGAATTTATCTCCTCATAGCTGACTATCTTTTCTTCTTTTGCCTGTTTCATTAAATTTGCGAGACGTTTTTTTAAATCTTCTTTTTTCTCAGACATAATCTGATCTCCTTATCAATTTAAATTCTTCGTATTCTTTTTCAATTTCATTAATATCATATCGGCTTTTTAAATCGGTCTTTATTCTCTGTAATTTTGTTTTATATAATACATCTTTTTTATCCGTCAAGTCAAGTGCATTATTTAATTCTCTGTCAAACCAGCCTTTAAAATGATCTTTATATTCTTTTTCCGCATTAACGGGCTGCGTATTGGCATTTAATATCATTGTCGTTATCATTTCTGTTTCTTCTTCTTCAAATATTGAGTTATTCAAATTTTTCATATCAAATTCTATTTTTTTAAGTTTTTCCAATATTTCTCCATATATGATATTAGTAAAATTTTTACTTTCGAGTTTCTCACAATATTTTCTATATTCAGAATTTCCGTTTTCTCTGTATCTTAATATAAATTCCAATGTTTCTTTTTCAAGAAGATCGTTTAATTCTTCTTTTGTTTTTTTTGTTGCTACAGTTTCATGTCTTTTTTTCCTTATCGGATTTCTATCGGAAAAATCTTTCTTTTTCATAACAAATTCTTCCGATAAAATGTCTTTATCTATCCCCAATTCTACAGACAGTTTATTAATATAGAGATTTCTTTCTGTTTTGTTAATTACATTTGAAAAGAATCCTTTAAATTTTTGTATAAACTCTTTTTTTCCCGATATTTCATTTAAGTTCAGATCTTCCGAATAATAATCGTATAAAAAATCAAAATAATTTTTTGAAGTTTTCAGAATTTCAAGAAAATCTTTTCTGCCATGTTTTCTTAAATATTCATCAGGATCTTTTTCTTTTCCTTCAATAGAAAGACATCTTACATTAAAATCCTGCTTTTTTAAAATATTCCCGGCTTTTATTATTGCATTTTTCCCTGCCTCATCATTATCGTATGCTATTATTACGTTATTCGTATATTTTTTCAGCAGTTGTGCCTGTTCTTCGGTGAAAGCTGTTCCCAAACTTGCTACCGAATTAATAAAACCGTTTTTCTGAGCCGTCAATACATCCAGATAACCTTCCATCAATATTGCAAGCCCTTTTTTCTTTATATTTTCTCCCCTATTGGATAATCCGTAAAGTTCTTTTCCTTTTTTAAAGATTTTTGAATCAGGAGAATTTAGATATTTCGGTATGTCGGAATTATTTTCTACAGTTCTTCCTCCGAAACCGATCAACTTCATTGTATCGTTATAAATCGGAAACATTATTCTGTTTCTGAAATAATCAAATACATTTCCTTCATCATTTTTCCTTATAAGTCCCAATTCCAAAAGGTCGCTTTCGTTATAACCTTTTTCTTTTAGATGTTTAAGCAATGAATCCCATGAATTAAAAGAAAAACCTATATCAAATTTTTGTATTTCTTCTCGGGAATAACCCCTATTTTCCATATATTTCAAAGCTTCTTCCGAGTTTATTATATTGTTTTTAAAGAAAGTTTGTGCTTCTCTCATTATTTCATAATATTTTGTATTGGGATTATCAATATTTTTATTTATATTCAGTTTTTTTATCGATACATTATATTTTCTCGATAATTCCTCAACAGCTTCATAGAAACTTATATTATTTATTTTCATATAGAAAGAAATTGCATTTCCGCCTATACCTGTACTGAAATCTTTAAAAATATTTTTTACGGGACTCACCACAAAGGAAGGTGTTTTCTCATCTTTAAAAGGAGAAAAACCCTTGTAATTTACACCCGCTTTTTTCAATGTTACATATTCTCCGATAACCTGAACAATATCAAGATTATCAATAAGTTTTTGTATTTCGGTATCTTTATACATTTAAGATCTCCAAATATTAACTTCCATTATAAGTATATTTTATATTTTTAAATAGTCAATGACCTTAATTCAAAATTATTTATTTTTTTACTTCGATTTCATCGTCCATAATATCTCTGAAAACATTGTCCATTATTCTAAATTTATCATGTCCTTTTATAAATTCTTCTTTGGCAACTTTTCCGGCAACTATTGCCAGTTCATATTTATTAGGTATTTTTGTCAATAAATCATCAATAGTTATTTTATCTTTTTTCATTTTATCCTCCTTTTTACTCATTAATTATTTCAATAAGCTTTTGACAGGAATCTTCTATATCTTCGTTTATGACAGTATAATCATACTTATTTTCAAATTCCAATTCTTTTAATGCATTTTCAAGTCTTTTCTTTATGACTTCTTCGGAATCGGTTTTTCTTCCTCTCAATCTTTCTTCCAGTATTTTAGTATCCTTAGTTTTGAAAAACACAAGAACTGCATCTTTTTTCTTATCTTTGGCTATTAATGCTCCCTGTACATCTATTTCCAAAATGACATTAAGACCTTTTTCAAGGTTTTCTTCTACAGTCTTTTTGAGTGTTCCGTAATAATTGCCGTGAACATTGGCATATTCGTAAAATTCGTCATTTGAAATTTTTCTTTTAAACTCGTCTTCTGAAAGAAAATAATAATCTATTCCTTCGACTTCTCCCTCTCTCGGTTTTCTTGTAGTTGCCGAAATTGAAAGAGGGATATTCAACCTGTCTTTTACTATTTTAGTCACTGTAGATTTCCCCGATCCGCTTGGACCCGATACTATAATAAGCTTACCTTTCATAATTCGACCGCCTTTCAGCAAATACTTTTTATTTCCTAATCATTATTCTGCTCTATTCTTTGAATCAATGTTTCCACATTGACTGCAGACAGAATGACAAAACCGTTATCCATTATTATTATTGCTCTCGTTTTTCTTCCGGCAGTAGCATCTATTAACGAATCCCGATTTTTGGCATCCTCTCTCAGTCTTCTTGCCGGAGCAGTGTCCGGCACTATTATACTTATCACATGTTCATCAATAACAAAATTATTAAATCCTATATTTAAGGTTTTCATACTATTCCTCTACAATTTCAGCTTCTTCTATAACCTCAACTTCGGGCTTTGCTTCTTTATTTATAACAGGAACTTTATTTCCCTGATTTTTGATTTCAACTTTTATATGTTTATAATCTTTAAATCCTGTTCCTCCCGGTATTTTCTTACCGATAATTACATTTTCCTTCAAGCCTTCAAGTCTGTCTATTTTTCCTTCAATAGCCGCATTTGCAAGAACTTTTGTTGTTTCCTGGAATGAAGATGCCGAAATAAAGCTTTCTGTATTTACTGCAGCTTTAGTTATTCCTTGTATAATCGGTTCGTATATTGCAGGTCTTTTACCTTTGGCAATCAATTTTTCATTTTCTCTTTCCACTAATTTCTTATCGATTAATTCATCTTCAAGGAATAATGTATCTCCTGCTTCTTTTATCTTCACTTTCTGGAACATCTGTTTTACTATTATTTCAATATGTTTATCGTTTATAGGAACTCCCTGTTCTCTATATACCTGTTGTACCGATTCCAATATAAACTGCTGAGCTGCAACAAGTCCTTTTATTTTAAGTATATCGTGCGGTGATACAGGTCCGTCGGTAATTTTTGCTCCTTTTTCAATAAGCATTTCATTAGTTACAACCAAATGTTCTCCCACAGGAACAGTGTATTCTTTTATAGGTTTTCCTGTTTCAGGATCTTCAATAGTAATTAGTCTCATACCTTTTTTCTTTTTATCAGAGAAAATTACACGTCCCGATACCTCAGATAACGTAGCTTTTCCTTTAGGATTACGTGCTTCAAACAATTCCTGCACTCTAGGAAGACCTCCCGTAATATCTTTGTTTCCTTCTCCTGTTTTAAGGATTTTTGTTATTATCTGACCTTTTTTTACAGTTTCTCCTTCTTTTACCATCAGATATGCTCCGTAAGGCACATTATATTCAGCGACTTTTTTATTTTTATTGTAAATTATAATTCTAGGGTTTACATCACTGCTTTCCACAGGTTTTATGGCGATTCTTTCTGTAACTCCGTATTTTACATCTATATTTTCTCTCACGTAAATATCTCTAAATTCCACTTTTCCTGATTCTGAAGTAATTATCGGCACTTGATAAGGATCAAATTCAACCAGTACTTGACCTTTTTTCACGCTTTCTCCGTCTTTTACTTTAAGTACGGAACCTGAAGGAACTTCATATCTGTGTTTTCCTACAATTATTCTTCCTGTTTGTGAAACGACTACTTCTATTCCTTTTTCATTTTCAAGAGTAGTAATATCTTTCAATTTTACTTTTCCCGATACGTCGGCTTTATAGTCGGACTGAACTGCAGCTGCAGTAGCAACTCCTCCTGTATGGAACGTACGCATTGTAAGCTGTGTTCCCGGCTCTCCTATCGATTGTGCTGCAATAACTCCTACAGCTTCTCCTTTAAGTATTTCTTTATGGTTGGATAAATCAAGACCGTAACATTTTTTACATACCCCTTTTTCAAGTTTACATGTAAGAGGAGTTCTTATTTTTACTTCTTTTATATCCAATTCTTCGATTTTTTTAATTAAATCGTCCATTATCATTGTATTTCTTTCAGCGATAACTTCACCTTCATGAACTAAATCTTCGGCAAGGTATCTACCGTATATTCTTTCACTTAATTTCTCAATAACATTTCCTGCATCTACAAGATCAGAAACTACTATTCCTTCTTCACATCCGCAGTCATCATGATTAACTATAACTTCATGGGAAATATCTACAAGTCTTCTTGTCAAATATCCCGAATCGGCAGTTCTTAATGCCGTATCCGCCAATCCTTTTCTGGCTCCGTGAGATGACATGAAAAATTCCAGTATGTTAAGACCTTCTCTAAAGTTGGCTTTTATAGGTATTTCTATGATACGTCCCTGGGTATCCGCCATAAGACCTCTCATTCCTCCGAGCTGTCTCATCTGAGCTACGGATCCTCTGGCTCCCGAGTTCGCCATCATGTAAACCGGGTTAAATTCATCAAGGTTGTCCATCATTTCATGAGTTACTCTGTCCACAGCTTCAGACCATATTGCCACAGTTCTTCTGTATCTTTCGGCATCTATTATTTCTCCTGATTTATACTGTTCTTCAACTTCGGCAACATCACTTTCGGCTTTCTCCAGAATAGCTTTTTTAGTAACAGGTATTTCCAAGTCTTCTATACCTACTGTAATCCCTGCAGTTGTTCCGTAATGGAATCCGAAATTTTTAATTTTATCTATTAATTCGGAAGTTTTTTCAAATCCGAATTTTTTATATAATTCCGCTATCAACTTTGCCAATTCACCTTTTCCGAAAGTTTTTGAATAATTTCTCACTTCTTTAGGAAGCATCGTATTAAACATAAGTCTTCCCGGAGTAGTTTCTATAAGCTCTCCGTCAATTCTGACTTTTACAAGGGCATGAGTATCCACCTGTTTACTTTGGTACGCTGTAATTAACTGATTCTTATTGGAGAAATATTTTCCTTCTCCTTTTTCGCCTTTTCTTTCTTTAGTCATATAATAGCATCCCATGACCATATCCTGTGAAGGAACGGCTATCGGTTTTCCACTTGAAGGGGCTAATATATTATTTGTCGCAAGCATCAAAAGTTTTGCTTCCATTTGTGCTTCATTTGACAATACAAGGTGAACCGCCATCTGGTCACCGTCAAAATCGGCGTTAAATGCCGAACATACCAACGGATGAAGTCTTATGGCTTTTCCTTCTATAAGTGTAGGCTCAAACGCCTGTATAGAAAGTCTGTGTAATGTGGGAGCACGGTTTAAAAGTACAGGGTGATTTTTTATAATTTCTTCTATCAATTCCCATACATTCTCGTCTTCTTCCTCAACCATTTTCTTTGCAGTTTTTATATTTGTAGCTAATTCTCTTTTAACAAGTTCTCTCATTAAAAACGGCTTATAAAGCTCAAGTGCCATTTTTTTAGGAAGTCCGCACTGATTCATTTTAAGATTCGGTCCTACTACGATAACCGATCTTCCCGAATAGTCAACCCTTTTTCCCAAAAGGTTCTGTCTGAATCTTCCCTGTTTTCCTTTAAGCATATCCGACAGAGATTTCAGTTCTCTGTTATTTTGAGTTACTACCGGTTTTCCTCTTCTACCGTTATCTATCAATGCGTCTACAGCTTCCTGCAACATTCTTTTTTCATTTTTTATTACTATTTCGGGAGCTTTTATAGACATAAGTTTGTTCAATCTTATATTTCTGTTTATAACTCTTCTGTACAAATCATTCAAGTCGGACGTTGCAAATCTTCCTCCGTCCAACTGCACCATTGGTCTTAAATCTGCCGGTATAACGGGCAGAATAGTTAAAATCATCCATTCCGGTCTGTTTCCTGCCAATATCAAATCTCTTACAATTTTAAGTCTTTTTATTATTTTTTTTCTTTTTTGAGAAGAATTTACACTTTCCATTTCTTTTTCAAGTTCTTTTTCCAATTCCTGTAAATCTATCTCCTGAAGAAGTTTTAACACTCCTTCGGCACCCATTTTTGCAGTAAAGCCGTTTTTATACTGGCTTTCATACATTTTATATTCTCTGTCTGTTAGTATCTGTCCTTTTTCAAGTTCAGTATCTCCCTTATCTGTAACTATATATCTTGAAAAATACAGAACTGATTCAAGTTCTTTCGTACTTATCCCTAATAAAAGACTCATTTTATTAGGTGTTCCTTTAGAATACCAAATATGTGCAATAGGTGTTGCAAGTTGAATATGACCCATTCTTTCTCTTCTTACTTTAGAAGTAGTTACTTCCACTCCGCATTTTTCACAAGTCATACCTTTGTATCTCATTCTTTTGTATTTTCCGCATGAACATTCATAATCTTTAGACGGTCCGAATATTCTTTCACAGAATAATCCGTCCATTTCAGGTTTCAATGTTCTGTAGTTTATTGTTTCGGCTTTTGTTATTTCACCATGTGACCACTCAAGAATTTTCTCGGGCGATGCCAATTTAATTTGAATACTGTCAAAATCTCTTATACTCATTAATAAGAGCCTCCTCGATACATTTTTTCCGCTTTTTAGAGAAAAAGCGGGAAAACTTTATTTACATTTACTAATAATCACTTATTTTATACTCTGAACGTGCTTCAAGTACTAAATCCAAGCTACATATCTACATTTTTATCCAATTCTATTGCTTCGCCTTCTCTGTCATAAAGAGTTACATCAAGTCCTAAAGACTGGAATTCTTTTATTAATACTCTGAATGATTCAGGTGCGTCAGCTTCAGGCATTGACTGACCTTTAACTATAGCTTCATACGTTTTCGTTCTTCCACTTATATCATCCGATTTAACCGTAAGCATTTCCTGTAGAATATTTGATGCTCCATATGCTTCAAGAGCCCAAACTTCCATTTCTCCAAGTCTTTGTCCACCGAATTGTGCTTTCCCTCCTAAAGGCTGCTGCGTCACAAGGGAATAAGGTCCTATTGCTCTTGCATGCATTTTGTCTTCAACCAGATGGTGAAGTTTAAGCATATACATTCTTCCTACCGTTACAGGATTATCAAAAGGCTCTCCTGTTCTTCCGTCTATCAGTTTTACTTTTCCCGTTCTGCTGTATCCCGCTTCTTCAAGGTAGTCTTTCACGTCATTTTCTTTCGCTCCGTCAAATACCGGTGTTGCTATATATTTATCTATATCACCTATAGCAAGTCCCAAATGTACTTCCAATACTTGTCCTATATTCATACGCGAAGGCACTCCTAATGGATTTATACATACATCTATCGGAGTTCCGTTTTCAAGGTGAGGCATATCTTCGACAGGTAATACTCTCGAAACAACTCCTTTATTTCCATGTCTTCCCGACATTTTATCTCCAACCATTATTTTTCTTTTTTCAGCGATATACACTCTAACCAGTTTATTTACTCCCGCTTTCAGATCGTCTCCGTTTTCTTTGGAAAGTACCAATACATCTACAACTGTTCCCTTTACTCCGTGAGGCAGTCTTAATGATGTATCTCTTACATCTTTAGCTTTTTCTCCGAAAATCGCTCTTAATAATTTTTCTTCAGCAGGCGGTTCACTCTCTCCCTTAGGAGTTACCTTTCCGACAAGTATATCGTCAGGATTTACGTGAGCTCCTATTCTTATAATTCCGTTTTCATCAAGGTTTCTCAATGCTTCTTCGGAAACATTAGGTATTTCTCTCGTTATTTCCTCGTCTCCAAGTTTTGTAGTTCTCGCTTCAATATCAAATTCTTCTATATGCAGCGAAGTAAATACGTCGTCTTTTCTAAGTCTTTCAGATATCAGAATCGCATCCTCGAAATTATATCCTTCCCAAGGCATAAATGCCAAGAGTATATTTTTTCCTAATGCCAAATCTCCACCTGCAGTTGACGGTCCGTCAGCAATTATATCTCCTTTTTTAACTTTATCTCCTAAATCAATAATAGGTTTTTGATGTAGACACATTGACTGGTTGGATTTTTCAAAATTCAGCAGTCTGTGAACAAACTCTTTTCCTGATTTATCAGTTACTATTATTCTGTTTGCATCTACATATGTTACTTTCCCTGTTGCTTTAGACGTTATAACTGCTCCCGAATCTATAGCCACTTTTCTTTCAAGTCCTGTTCCCACATAAGGAGCCTCTGTTTTCAATAAAGGTACCGCTTGACGTTGCATGTTCGATCCCATCAACGCTCTGTTGGCATCATCGTGTTCAAGGAAAGGTATCAATCCGGCAGACACTGACACAAGCTGCTTAGGCGACACATCAAGCAAGTCAACTTTCGATTTATCAATATGTACGATTTCTTCACCGTATCTGCATACAACTTCATCAGTCAGGAAGTTTCCATCTTCATCTATAAGCGTATCAGCCTGAGCGATAAACAATCCTTCTTCTTCATCTGCACCTAAGTATTCTATTTCGTCAAAATTTGCTTTTCCGTTTTCTATTTTTACAAAAGGTGTTTCTATAAATCCGTATTTATTTACTTTTCCGTAAGTTGATAATGACCCTATCAATCCTATATTCGGTCCTTCCGGAGTTTCTATCGGACAAATTCTTCCATAATGTGAATTATGAACGTCCCGCACTTCAAATCCGGCTCTTTCTCTCGAAAGCCCTCCGGGTCCCAATGCAGATATTCTTCTTTTATGAGTTAATTCTGCCAAAGGATTCGACTGATCCATAAACTGCGACAACTGTCCGCTTCCGAAAAATTCCAGAATCAAAGCATTCAAAGGTTTTGTATTCAATAAACTTTGAGGTGTCAATGTAGTGATGTCCTGAATAGTCATTTTTTCTTTGACCATTTTAGCCATTTTCAACATTCCGCCTTTTACCTGAATCGAAAGCAACTCTCCGACTCCTCTTACCCTTCTGTTTGAAAGATTGTCTATATCATCTGTAAATCCTTCACCGTTTACAAGATTTCTCACATAATTGATCGTTTGAAGAACATCTTCCTTAGTCAGAACAATTTCATCTTCAGGCAAATCAAGTTTAAGTCTTTTATTTATTTTATATCTTCCTACATTAGCCAAATCGTATCTTTGAGGATTAAAGAACATCTGTTTTACCAGTGATCTCGCACTTTCTACAGTAACCAAATCTCCCGGTCTCAATTTTTTAAATACTTCTATAACAGCTTCATCATTGGTTTTTGTATTATCATGTATAAGCGAATTGGCAATTATTCTATCCTCAGGCTTTACTTCCCATATTGTTATTTTATCAATTTTATTTTCTATCAGTTTTTCAATAACTATATTATCTATAAGCTCTTCGGATTCTACTATAAACTCTCCTGTTTCTTCGTCAAGAATATCCTCTTTATTGAAACTTCCTTCAAGTCTGTTTTTCAATACATCTTCAAGTTCTTCATCTTTATATTTTTTATATAAAGGTTTTAAATCTACTTCTTTTTCTTCAAAAAATTCATCCATTATTTCGGCATTATTCGCGAAGAAATCCACAGCTTTTAAAAACACTGTAGATAATACTTTCTTTCTTCTATCAATTTTTACATTTAAAATATCATTTTTATCGGTTTCAAATTCCAACCATGTTCCTTTATAAGGAATTATTTTCCCAATAAACATATCTTTACCTGTTTGAATATTCAATTCTTTATTGAATGTAACACCCGGTGATCTATGCAGTTGTGAAACGACAACTCTTTCAGCTCCGTTAATTACAAACGTAGCCTGTTCAGTCATTAAAGGTATATCTCCGAAATGAACCAATGTTTCCTGTATTTCCTGTGTTCTTTTATTAGTCAATTTCAGTCTTACTTTTAATTGTCCCGAATAAGTTTTTCCTCTTTTTTTACATTCCAATTCGTCATTAAGAGGTTCGTCGTTATCATGTATTTCATACCACAAATACTCCAGTTTTAATAAACCGTTACTTGATTCAATCGGAAAAATTTCATTGAAAATTCCTTCCAATCCTTTATTTTCTCTTTTTTGAGGCGGTACTTTAGCCTGCAAAAAATCTTCATAAGAATTTATTTGAAATTCCAAAAAATGAGGCATTTCTCCTCTATCTACTATTTTTCCGAAACTATATCTTTCAATAAGTTTGTTCATTTAAAAAATTCCTCCCTACATTCAAAGAACATATTCCTAAAATTAATTAAAATTTAAAAATTAATACAATCAAGAATAAATTCTGTCATCTTCAAAACCTTTAAAATAAAGGTTTTCAGCTTTTCCTATTATAACATTGGATTTTATAGTGGAAAAAGACACTCTCTCAAAAAGAGTGTCTTTACTATAAATTGTTTTTATTACTATTTCAATTCTACAGTTGCTCCTGCACCTTCCAATTGTGCTTTTAAAGCTTCTGCTTCTTCTTTGGAAACTCCTTCTTTAACTGCTTTTCCTCCTGCTTCAACTAATTCTTTAGCTTCTTTCAATCCTAATCCTGTGATTGCTCTTACTTCTTTAATTACTCCTAATTTTGCAGCTCCTGCAGATACAAGAATTACATCAAATTCTGATTTTTCTTCAGCAGCTCCTGCTCCTGCTCCTGCAGCTCCTCCTGCTACTGCTACCGGTTGTGCAGAAACTCCGAATGTTTCTTCAATAGCTTCTACTACTTCTTTTAATTCCAATACTGTCATATTTTTCAAATCTTCTATAAATTGATCTTTATTAAATGCCATTATTTCTATCCTCCTAATTATATTTAATTATTTTTTATTGTTAAATTTTATTATTAAAATTTATTCAGCAGTTTCTGCTGTTTCTTCAGCTTTTGCTTCCAACGGTTGTCCTGATTCAACTTTTTCAGCCAAATTTGATAATCCCACAGCTAACATTCTTACTGGAGATAACAATCCGTATGCGATTTGACTAAGCAATTCTTCTCTTGAAGGCAACTTAGCCAATGCTTCAACAGTTTTTGTGTCAACTCTGTCTCCGCTTAACATTCCACCTTTAATGATTAGTTTGTCTTTTAACTTTTTACCGAAGTCAAAAACTAATTTTGACGGTGCTACTCCATCTTCATAACCTACTGCGAAAGATGTAGTTCCTTCCAATAAATCATCAAAGTTTGTATCGATACCTACTGATTTTAAAGCTATTTTCATCAATCTGTTTTTAGCAACAAAGTATTCAACTCCTGATTCCCTAGCCTGTTTTCTCAATTCAGTATCTTCATTTACGCTGATTCCTCTATAATCAACAAAAACCATTGCTTTAGCATCTTTTAATTTAGCAGTCAATTTTTCAACCGCTTCCAATTTTGATTGTGCCGGCAATTTATTCACCTCCTCATATTAAAAACCTCTGAAACAAAAACAATAAGCCCAGAGGTACATATCTAACAAATGTCTAATTTACTATCATTTATCATTGATGATTATTACCTCGGTAGGGTTTATAGAACAAGTCTACCTACTGTCTTTGGTTATTTATTCAAAAATATTTTGAAACAATTTACTACCTTTCAACGAATTATTATATACTATTTTTCTAAAAAAATCAAGTAATTTTTATTTTGTTGCAAAAGTTCCTGCCAATAAAGGATCTATTTTAATTCCAGGTCCCATAGTCAATGAAATTGCAACTGTTCTCAAATATTGACCTTTTGATGCAGAAGGTTTCAATTTTATAATTTGATCCAAGGCAACTTTAAAGTTATCTACAATAGCCTGTTTATCAAAATTAACTTTACCTATAGGTAAATGAATCGAACCTAATTTATCTACTTTAAATGCTACTTTACCTTTTTTAAATTCTTCAACTGTTTTTTCAACGTCTGTTGTAACAGTTCCCGATTTAGGGTTAGGCATTAATCCTTTAGTTCCTAAAGTTTTTCCTAATTTTCCTAATTTAGGCATCATGTCAGGAGTTGCTATTACTAAATCAAAGTCCATCCATCCGCCTTGAATTTTTGATATATATTCATCATCACCTGCATAGTCAGCCCCTGCATTCAATGCTTTTTGGATATTTTCTCCTGAAGTGATTGCTAATATTTTAATTGTTTTTCCTGTTCCATGAGGTAAAACTACAGTTCCTCTAACTTGTTGATCGGCATGTCTCGGATCTACTCCCAATCTTATTGCCAACTCTACAGTTTCAACGAATTTAGCACTTTTAGTGTCAAAAACTAAATCCAACGCTTCCTCTGGAGTGTATACTTTCATTTTATCTACTTTTTGAGAGATATCACTATATCTTTTTCCTCTTTTTGCCATTTATTATTTCCTCCTCTGTGGTAATCGGCTTTACAAACCTTCCACTTAATATAATAATTATTCACTTTGTAAGTTATTATTCTTCTATTTTTATTCCCATACTTCTTGCAGTTCCTGCTATTATATTCATAGCAGCTTCAACGCTTCCCGCATTTAAATCGGGCATTTTAGTTTCGGCAATTTCTTTTAACTGAGCTTTTGTAATTTTTCCTGCTACATCTTTTTTGGAATTAGCAGCGCCTTTTTGAGTTTTTGCAGCTTTCTTCAACAAGTCTGATGCAGGCGGTGTTTTAAGTATAAATGTAAAACTTCTGTCTGCGTAAACCGATATTTCAACCGGAATTACAAATCCCATTTTATCTTGTGTTTGTGCATTAAACGCTTTACAGAACTCCGGAATGTTTACTCCGTGTTGTCCTAATGCAGGTCCTACCGGTGGAGCCGGATTTGCTTTTCCTGCTTCTAACTGTAATTTAATTTTTCCGATTACTTCTTTAGCCATTTTTCCTCCTCTGTGGTAATTGAATTTTTTAAATCTCCCACTTTTCTTTAATTAAAATTTTGCTAACATTATTCTTTAAATACTCTCGGCTTTATCTTTTTTGGATTTCATTATATTCAAACTCTACAGGAGTAAGTCTTCCGAAAACTTCAAGCAACACTTTAACTCTTCCGTGCTCATAATCAATTTCAGCTACTTCGCCTTCCTGATCCAAAAACGAGTCTTTTTTTACAATTACTTTTTCACCGATTTCTACATCGATGTTGAATTTGTTTTCATTTTCAAAACCGTTAATTCCTATTTTAGACAGTAAATTAGATGCCTCTTCATCGGATAAAGGTATAGGATCGCTTCCTACCCCTACAAATCCTGTAACACCGTTGGTATTTCTTATTACATACCACGCTTCACTGTCTACACGGTATCCCAGTCCTAAATCATTTTCTTCTTTAACCGAAAGCATTTCCACCATAACATAGCTCGGAAAGAGTTTTCTCGGAACTTTTACCATTTTACCTCTTTTTTCTTCCAAAACTTCTTCTTCAGGAACTAATATTCTGAAAACTCTGTCGGTCAAATTCAATGATTCGATTCTTTTTTCCAAGTCGGTTGCTACTTTCTTTTCATAACCCGAATAAGTATGAATTATATACCATTTTTTTTCATATTTAACTTCATCATTCACAACTTCTTCCATTTTTTCACTCACTTTATCTGCCTCCTAAAAAGCTTTTTAAAATTTGAGTCAGTCTGTTTAACAAAAGATCAAACACATTGTCAAACACCAATATGTATAAAGCTATAAACAAAGTTATTAATAATACTATTATTGTTACATGAAAAACTTCCGATCTGTTCGGCCAGTATATTTTTTTATACTCATCAATCATATTCTTAATAGCATCCGATACATTAAATTTGCTCATAAATATCTCCATAAAATTAAAATGGCAGGTCAGACAGGAATTGAACCCGTAACCCTCGGTTTTGGAGACCGATGCTCTACCAATTGAGCTACTGACCTATTTCATATAACGTATTTCTACTACTATTACTTAACTTCTCTATATAGAGAATGTCTTTTAAGCACAGGATTGTATTTTCTCATTTCCAGTCTTTCAGGATGAGTTTTTTTGTTTTTAGTTGTAACATAATGTCTCAACTTAGTTTCTGTGCATTCTAAAATAACTTGTACTCTCATGTCTTCTATCCCTCCCAATAAAATATTGGTATTACCAGAATAAACTAGCTTGCTAATTCTATCATAAGTATATATTATTGTCAAGTGCTTTTTTTGGTTTTTTAATTATCTGTTTATATTGAAATAAAATCATCTATTATTTCTATGCTTTTATTATAAATTTCAGTAAAATTACATTCTTCGTTTTTAATCGTAAAATATTTTATATTATATTTCTCAAGCAATTTTTTTAAAATTTTATCGTACTCTTTGTTTCTATCTTTTTCTATATAAATTATTATATTAAATTTTGAATTTTTTATAAAATCTTTTATTACAGGATGTTCTTCTCCTGTATTTATAATTGAAAATACCTGCAACGAAGTATATTCAGTATCTATAAAAGTCAGTTTATCTGCATTTGCTCCGGAATCGGTTATTTCACGATTATGTTCATAAGCTATACGACTGTAATCTTCGTATTGCATATTATCGGATTTTCCCGCCAACACTTCTTCTATATATTTTTTTCTGTACTCACGGACACATGATGTATTGTAATAATTTGCCAGTTTATTTGTCAAATTTGTTTTTCCCGAATTTTCAGAGCCTATTATCGCAACTTTCAATACAAAAAACTCCCTTACATATTTAGGGATATATTGCCAGTTATGATAAGGATTTTTTCTTACTTCAGTAGCACTTATATGAAAATTGTTTCTTAAAGTATCTATTGTTTCGACTTTCAGTTCTCTATCGAAAACTTCATAAGAATTGTCCGAATCAACAAAATTTTTTTTATAATTTTCTACATCCTGCGTTTCATTAGTAAAAATCGTATCTATTTTCAAATGATTTTCCGAAAGAAGTTCTTTTACTCTTTTTGTCCATTCTTTCCAACCGTTAGGATAAGGTGGTATATTATCTTCGGATAAATGCAGTATTTTTATATTATCCTGATATTTGAATGTCTGCTCGGCAAATCTTATTCTGTCTTTTTCAGTAGGCATTTTTTTCATTTGAGATTTTTCAAACAGCTCAATATCCCGTTTTTTATCCGTACACACTATTACATAAAGATTTTCTGAAAGTCCGCTTGCTCTCTGGATAAAATCAACGTGTCCCGTGTGAAGCGGATAAAATTTCCCGAAAATTATTCCGTTTTTTATTTGTTTTTTATTATTTTTTCCCAATTTTTGCTCCTATCCGATTTTCGTTATATTTTTAAAAACTCCCGCATTTACAGCAGTCGAAAATCACGAAAACTGCTTTCAGCGGGAGTATTAAATCCATAACAAATTCTTACCTTGAACAATTTTTATTAAAATTTATGTGTGTATCCCAATGTGAATACATTTATTGATTTATCATATTTCACTTTTGATTTATCAAGACTGACTCCCGGTAGTGCAGTTTTTTCCTTTTCTCCGTTTGAAGAATTATATGAAACATGTGCTATCCCGAATTTCCATTCAGAACTTTCAGTCGGTTTATAAGTCAATCCTGCTGCATATATTTGTGAATTTACTGCATATTCAACATCCGTGAATGTATTTCTCGGAGCTCCTGTATCTGCATAGTTAAATCCTGCATGCAATGTGAATTTTTCATTCAGTCTGTAATCTACTCCGAAATTATATTCATGTCCGTCTTTATATTTGAATCTGTCTAATTTAGCAGCTTTATTGAAATAATGTACGTATCCTGCAGAATATGTGAACTTGCCGAAATCTTTAGAAACTCCCAATGACAATACTCCCGGCAAATCTCTTCTGTATTCGGCTCCGTCAGCGTACTCAGGATAGAAAAGAGAAATTCCTACAGGTCTTCCTGCTACTGACATTCCTTTATATTCAGTTGCTTTTGCTTTAAATTTCAATTTTACAGGTGTATCGTATTTTACTGCAAAATTCAATGTGTCTGTAGGTTTATAATCAAATCCTATTGTTCCTCCTACACCGCTTGCAGTTCTTTCAGAATCAAGATGTAATTCATTTCCTGTCAGTCCTATAGCTCTTCCTACAAGAGGATTGTAGCTGTAAGTGGCATTTCCTTTAAGTTTTCTCACTCCCAAAACATATTTCAATCCTCCCGATACCGAGAATTGATCATTCACTTTGTAAGCTCCGCCTACCATTAACTGATAATATCTGTTTTGTCCTTTAAAACTGTTTTCAGTAAGTTTTGCTCCTAAACGTCCTCTTGTCAACTCATTAAAAGCATCTCCCGCAAGTTGAACTCCCACTACACCGTCTTTATATTTTAATGTAGCTCCTCCTGCTATAACACTTGCATTTCCGAATAACGAGAAATTATTTTTTTTATACAAAAGATTGAATGAAGGGGCTCCTGCATAGTTATTTGATTTATATTTTTTACCGTTCAATGTCATTGATTCTTCTATTAAAGAGTTCTGCATATTTAAATTCAAATATGTTCCATCTTCCAGAAACGCTGTCCCTGCAGGATTATAAAATATTCCTTCTACTGATATTTTTCCTGTTTGTGAAGGATTTTGAAAGAATGAAGCAGAGTTATTTGATAAATAATCAATACTTGCTGCACTTAAAATTGTACTTGCCAGTAATGACAAGATGGCTATTTTTAATTTCATATTTCTCCTTTTCCTTTTCTTAATATTGTATATTATAAAATTTGAAATTCAATAATAATATAACACTAGTTTTTTCATTTGTCAAATTTATTTTGGAAAATTTTTTTATTTTTTCAAAATAAAATCGGAAAGTTCTTTCAATATACAGAATTTACCGATTTTAAGATTTACTTTAATACTGACTTTCACTTTTCTATCCTTGTTCCTGCTGTTTTTCCAATATCATATTTACTTCTTCAATGATAATATCCGGATTTAATCCGTGTGCCGCAATTCCCTCTCCCAAAGTTTCAGCACTGGAAATTATACAACCTACGCATCCCAATCCGTATCTCATAAGAACTTGTGCTATTATCGGAAATCTTTCTACAGCTTCCATTATATTCATATCTTTATCTACTTTTTCCATTATACACCTCCTGAGTTATCTGTGTTAAGTATAGCAAATAATATATATCAAGTCAATGTTTTTATATACAACTTATATTACTTTCAAAAATTTAAATAGACTTTTTATTCAATATAATGTATATTATAGATATAAAATAATTTTAAATTTAGGAGGAAAAATATGTTTGAAAGAAGTTCGGGAATTTTGCTTCATCCTACATCTTTACCGGGAAAATACGGTATAGGTACTTTAGGATATGAAGCTCGTAAATTTATAGACTTTCTGAAAAAATCTAATCAGAAATTATGGCAAATATTTCCTTTAGGCCCTACAGGATACGGAGATTCTCCTTATCAGTCCTTTTCGTCTTTTGCGGGAAATCCTTATCTGATTGATTTCGATATATTAATTTCGGACGGTTTACTTCAAAATGAAGATTTTGAAAATATATTCTGGGGAGAAAATCCTGAATACATTGACTACGGAGTAATATATAATCAAAAATTTCCGTTATTAAAAAAAGCATATGACAGTTTCAAAAGCGGAAATTTCAATCATCTGGAAGAAGAGTTTACAGGATTTAAAGAAAAAAACAATTCATGGCTTGAGGATTATTCACTTTTTATTTCTTTGAAAAATCATTTTAACGGACTTCCCTGGATTCAATGGCCTGAAGATATAAAATTAAGAAAATCTTCAGCATTGGAAAGTTATAAAAAAGAACTTAGTGATGAAACAGAATTTCAAAAATTTATTCAGTTTTTATTTTTTAAACAATGGTATGAAATTAAAAAATATGCTGAAGAGAATAATGTTAAAATTATCGGCGATATTCCTATATTTGTCGCAGCAGATAGTGCCGACACATGGGCAAATCCTGAAATATTTTTATTTGACGATGAACTTAATCCGGTAAAAGTTGCAGGTGTTCCGCCTGATTATTTCAGCGAAACAGGGCAACTATGGGGAAATCCTTTATATAACTGGGAAAAATTAAAAGAAACTGATTATAAGTGGTGGATAGAAAGAATTAAAACCAATTTATCCCTTTACGATATTATCAGAATTGATCATTTCAGAGGTTTTGAAGCATACTGGGCAGTGCCTTTCGGCGATGAAACTGCTCAAAACGGAACATGGCAGAAAGGTCCGGGAATCGACTTATTCAATGCAATAAAAAAAGAATTGGGAGATTTGCCTATTATTGCTGAAGATTTAGGACATTTAACCGAAGAAGTTATCACTTTAAGAGAAGATACAGGCTTTCCGGGAATGAAAATTTTAGGTTTTGCCTTTGATTCCAACGAAGAAAACGACTATCTTCCGCACACTTATATTAAAAACTGTGTTGTTTATACAGGTACTCATGACAACGATACATTAATCGGATGGTTTGAAAAAGCAAATGAAAGTGACAGAAACTTTACGAGAGAATATTTGAATATAGCCGATCATTCGGAAATAAACTGGGCAATTTTAAAAGGAGCATGGCGTTCCGTGGCAAGTATTGCAATAGCACCTGTTCAGGATTTTTTAGGACTGGGCAGTGAAGCAAGAATAAATACTCCGGGAGTTGCTTCAGGCAACTGGCAATGGAGATTGAAAGACGGTTTATTAACTGATGAGCTTGCTCAAAGAATTGGAAGAATAACTAAAATATACGGAAGATGATTAAAAAGGAGTGCTGCTACACTCCTTTTTTCTCAGTTTAAAAATTTTACTTTACTAATCTATATAATCCTCAACTTTTACAGGATGAATATTCCAAATATCTTTCGCATATTCGGCTATTGTTCTGTCTGAACTGAATTTTCCTGCATTTGCTATATTTTTCAACATTTTTTTTGCCCAGTTTCTTTTATCTTTGTATGCTTTTTGAAGTTCCGTCTGTGCATTTCTGTATGAAGAAAAATCTCTCAATACAAAGTAAACATCAGGTCTTCCTCCGTCCACTCCGTATAAAAGTGATGCCTGCAGTTCTCTGAATATTCCTGTATGATTATCATCGTAAGTTCCGTCAGACAACTGATCTATAACTTTTGTCAAACCTTCAACTACATTATATTCTTCCATTGGATTATATTTACCGTATCCTTCAAGCCTTACAACTTCATCTGCTTTAAGTCCGAATATAAATTCATTTTCAGCTCCTGCTTCTTCCACTATTTCAACATTTGCACCGTCTAAAGTACCCATTGTTATTGCTCCGTTTAACATAAACTTCATATTTCCCGTTCCCGAAGCCTCTTTACTCGCTGTAGAAATTTGCTCGGAAACATCTGCAGCAGGGAATATTTTTTCTGCAAGAGAAACTCTGTAATTTTCCAAAAACACTACTTTTATTTTACCGTTAATATCAGGATCGTTATTTACTCTTTCTGCAACGGCATTTATTAATTTTATTATTCCTTTAGCTCTTCTGTATCCGGCTGCCGCTTTAGCTCCGAATATAAATGTTCTCGGCTCTACATCAAGCAAAGGATTTTCTTTAAGTTTATTATATAAATCCATTATATGCAGCACATTCAATAACTGTCTTTTATACTCGTGAAGTCTTTTTACCTGAACGTCAAATATGGAATGAGGATTTACATCAATTCCTGTAGTTTCTTTTATATATTCTGCCAATTTCTGTTTGTTACTGAATTTTATCTCAGTCAGTCTGTTCAACACATTATCATCATCAATAAACTGTTCAAGTTTTTTCAACTCATACAAATCAGTAATCCATTTGTCACCTATCAGCTCTGTAATCAATCCTGCCAATTCAGGATTTGATTTTAACAGCCATCTTCTTTGAGTAATTCCGTTTGTTTTGTTTTGGAATTTTTCAGGGTATAATTCATACCATTCTTTCAATTCAGAATTTTTTAAAATTTCAGTATGTAAAGCTGCAACTCCGTTTACAGTGTGAGACCCTACTATTGCAAGCCACGCCATTCTGATTTGTCCGTTTCCGATAATTGCCATTTCCTGCTTTTTCTGCCAGTCATCAGGATATTTTTCGTTAAGTTCTTCCATAAATCTTCTGTTAATTTCTTCAACAATCTGATATATTCTCGGCAATAACGGCTGAAATAACGAAATTTCCCATTTTTCCAATGCTTCGGATAAAATCGTATGGTTTGTATAAGAGAATACATTTTTACAAATATTCCATGCTTCTCCCCAATTCAATTTTTCATAATCCAAAAGGATTCTCATTAATTCCGGTATTGATACTACAGGATGTGTATCGTTCAGCTGTATTGCAACTTTTTCATGGAATTTTGAAAAATCATTTCCGTATAATGATTTATATCTTCTTACTATATCCTGTAATGATGCCGAAGTAAAGAAAAACTGCTGTTTAAGTCTTAACAGTTTTCCGTCTTTTTCAGTATCATTAGGATAAAGAACTCTCGATATATCTTCAGCCTGTACTGCATTTTCCGAGGCAAGCAGATATTTCTGGTCATTAAATAATTTCAAGTCAAATCCTTCAGGCGATCTTGCTTCCCAAAGTCTCAAAGTATTTACAGTGTCATTTCCGTATCCTATAATAGGAATATCATACGCTACAGCATTTACATTTTCAGTATTCACTCTTTTAAAATATTCTTTTCCTACTTCATCTCTATGTACTTCTATCTGTCCGCCGAATTTTATTTCAAAAACTCTGTCCATTCTTTTTATTGACCAAGGATCTCCGAATTTTGTCCAATCATCGGGATATTCTACCTGGAATCCGTTTTCTATTCTCTGATCAAACATTCCGTATTTATATCTTAAGCCGTAACCGTGCCCCGGAAGTTCAAGGGTAGCAAGTGAATCAAGAAAACATGCAGCAAGTCTTCCTAAACCTCCGTTTCCAAGTCCTGCGTCCATTTCCTGATCTTCTACTTTATTAATATCAACTCCCAATTCCTCAAGAGTTTCTTTCACAGCATCATTTATCTGCAAATTAATCAGATTATTCCCCAAATATCGCCCCATTAAAAACTCTGCAGAAAAATAATACATTTGTTTTACCTGTTTTTTCGCATAAGTTTTTTTTGTGTTGTACCAGTTTTCCACTATATAGTCAAGAGTTGCTCTTGATGCTGCATAATATATTTCATATTCATGAGCTTCTTCTATAGTTTTACCGTACTGTCTTCTCAACTTTCTGAGAATACTGTCTTTTAACTGAGATTTATCAATCTTCATCTTTCCTCCTACAATTTTTGTTATTCCCCGTATATTATTTTTGTATTATCATGTTATTATACACATTTTTTATAAATATTTCAATTTATTTATCTTCCTTTTTTACAAAAAAGGAAAGGAAAAAACGGGCAATTCAAATTTTACATATTCAAAAATGTACGTTGTAAAATCTGAATATTACTATTTTAATATAATTTAATAATTTATAGTTTATAAGAATTAAAACTTTTTAAAAATATTTATTAAAATCGAACTTTAATAATCTATCTCATTTCTCAACATTAAAATTTTACTTCGAGAAATACAATCCGGAACGTTATAAAAACAACTGTCTGAGCGAGGATTTTTAATCCGAAACGAGTTTGTTGTTTTTATAGTGGAGCGAGTTATTTCGAGTTAGTAAAATTTTAGTCAGACGGTTTTTTCGTTTCCTTTTTTACAAAAAAGGAAAATAAAAATTTTTACCTACTTTAATTTAAAAAGTAGAAGATTTTACTTTTTCTTCTCAAAAACCGATTCTATAAATGTTTCTTCAAACACTTCTTCTCCGTACACTCTCTCAATTTTATTGACATATATATTGTTATGAATATTTTCCGCCAACACTTTTACAAGTATTTTGTTTTCTGTCGACATACCTACAAATCCTTCTCCTGCCTCTTCACAGGAAAATCCTTTTACAATGTCCGAAACCATTATAATTTCTTTTTCCTCTTTTTTGAAAAATTTATTATAGGCATTGTATATTTTAAGATTATATACATTATAATTCTCAAAAATATTTCCTGATTCGCTTACTTCCTTATTAAAATCAACTATCATTTCCCCGTAATTAAAAATAAATATTTTTATTCCTGCTTTTACCATTTTCAAAATTTCTTCTCTAAACAGATAAATATCTATGTTTGTGCTTATATACACCTCATCTGAAGCATTTAGTATCATCTCTTTTATTTTTAAAATCAGACTTTCTTCACTATAAAGTTCATAGAATCTTGTTTCACCTGTTTTATTTCTTATTTTCAAAAATTCCTTTTCCAAAAACTCGGCTTTATTCTGCCATTCTTCTTTCAATTTTGAAATTATTTCCATCGGCTCTGTTGCCATATAGTTTTTCTTGTCCTCTTCAGTAGGAACCGTATAAATATAACCTTTTTCACAAAGCCTCTCAAGAGCATTATAAATAGCACTTCTGGAAATATCTGTTTTCTTTGAAATTTGTGTTCCGTTGGACATAGGAACATTTAAAACTTCCATATATACTTCGGCTTCAACTTTGGAAAAGCCGAATTTTTGCAACTCGGAAATTATATCCATAAAATTCCTTTCATTAATCTTTAGATTTTCATAAAAATTTCAAACTGCTCTTAATCTATTCCAGTCAGCTCCTGATAAAGAGTTTTTATAAAGCTGTCAGTCATTCCCGAAATATAGTCTGTTACAAGGAGCAACCTCAAATAAAGTTTATAGGCAAAAATTTCTTCCTTTTTATCGGCTTTTAAATCCTGTGATTTTATATTTTTTTCAAATAATTCACTGTAATATTTGTAAATATGTCTTTGATTTTCCGATAAAATAGCTATATATTTGGAATCTATCCCTGCCATTTCATCTTCATAAGGAGTATCCCAGTACAAGACCGAATTTACAAAATTTGTCAGAAAATAGTTAATTATATTATTTGCCGCAATTTCCATTTTTAAAATGGCTTTAGACTCGAAAACTTCTTCAAACGCCAAGTTTTTTAAGACTTTCAACAGTTTTTCAGCTTCTGTTCCTTTAAATAAATCGGTTTTAAATTCACCATTCATTATCTGCTCATAATTTTCGATAAAAGAATTTACAACAGAACTTATAAATATTCCCTGTATGGACACTATCCATCTTTGAACTGCATACAATTCAGGGCTGTCATAGGATTTTTCTTTTGCATATTTTTTATAAGTTATAAGATTTTTATAAAGCCGTTCGTCCTCAGGAACATTTACTTTCAGGCTCTCGATTAAATTTTCAAAAGAAATAAAACCTTTTTTCATACCGTCTTCAATATCCGCAGTACAATAAGCTATATCATCTGCAGCTTCGAGAAGAAAAGTCAAAGGATGTCTGTAAATTTCTCCTGTTTCTTCATTATAAGTTCCGGTACTTTTCACTATATTTTCAAACAACTCTTTTTCCGAATAATAATATCCCATTTTTTTCGTTTTTATATCGCCGCTTTTTTTATCGATATGCAGCGAATCCACAGGATATTTTATAAGTGTATTCAACAGTGCAAAAGTAAGATTCATACCGTTTTCATCTACTAAAAAATGCAGTTTAGAAACTACTCTTATCGCCTGTGCATTTCCTTCAAAATTTATGAAATCATGACACATCTGTGTATTAAGTATTTCGTTTAATTTTTTGTATTCGCCCTGACTGTCTTTTATTTTTATTTCTTCAAGATTTTTTATAAACCAGGCTCTTACAGTATCTTCTCCGAAATGCCCAAAAGGAGGATTTCCTATATCATGAAGTAAGCCCGAACTTGCGAGAATATTTGTTATCCCATTGGCTTCTTCATGCCCGAAATTATTATCCAGATTTCTTCTTATTATCTCATCTGCGACCGACTGGGCAAGAGATCTAGCAAAAGATGAAACCTCTATAGAGTGAGTAAGTCTCGTTCTTATAAAATCATTTTTTTCAAGGGGAAAAACCTGAGTTTTATCTTGAAGTCTTCTGAAAGAAGCACTGCTGAGTATTCTGTGATAATCTCTTTCAAAATCACTTCTCAAATCGCTGTAAGGCTTTTCTTTACTCCTGTTAAATGCCTCTTCCGGTTCTTCCTGTCTGTTTCCTCTCTTGTTACTTCTCGGTCTTTGGCTATTTACCGACAGTAAATTTTTCCAGTTCATTTTATATTTTTTCATAAAATTTTCCTTTCCCGTTACAAAAACAGGTTGTCCCAAAAGCAATAATATACTTTTATTGAGACAACCTTTATTTTAAACAACTGAAAAATAATAAAGTCTTCCTATTATTGATTTTAATAAATTCAATACAGTTATTCCTATTATCGGCGATATATCAATATTCATATTCCCTGCAGGAATTATTATTCTGAATAATCTCAAATAAGGATCCGTCAGTTTATTTATAAATCTGAAAAACGGACTTTGATTTCTTCCGTCAACCCACGAACCTAAAACCGATATTAATATAATGATAGAATACAAATCTATAACTTTATAGCATAAAAATAAAACCGTTTCCATTTTTCTCCTTTACTTTCCGAATAATTATTATTTATTAAGTACATCTTTAGATTTTAACACATATTCAGCTCCCGACAAAATCGTAAGTATTAACGGAATTATCATTAAAATATTATTCACTGTATAACTTAAAGGAAAAAGAATAATTATCGTCAATGCAACCATTTGTGAGGCAGTTTTCCATTTCCCCAAAGTTTCCGCAGCAATAACGGTACCGTCAGCAGCTACTATGGCTCTAAGTCCTGTTATCATAAGCTCTCTGAATATTATTATCAGTACTATCCACAAACTTATTTTATCATATTTAGTCAATACAGTCAGTGCCGATATAACAAGCAGTTTATCTGCTAAAGGATCTATCAGTTTTCCCAAATTTGTTACGAGATTATACTTTCTCGCAATCTGTCCGTCATAATAATCGGTTATCGATGCACCGACAAATATAATGCAGGCTAAAATCCTCATAAATATAGACAAAACCTCATTATCCGTAGACAAAGCCACTCCCATTACTATTACAAAAGGAATTATAAGTATCATTCTTAATGTCGCAAGTTTATTGGGCAGATTCATCCCTAACACCTTCTTCTTTAGAAATTAATGCTTTCATACTAAGGTTAAATTTATTTTCGTCTTCCATTGTTATTACTTTTACTTTTATTTCCTGTCCTTCTTTTAATACATCTTCTACTTTCGCTACTCTTTTATGACTGATTTCCGAAATATGTAATAATCCTTCTTTTCCCGGAAGAACTTCCACAAAAGCCCCGAATTTCATCAATTTTGTAACTTTCCCGTCGTAAATACCGTTCAATTCTACCGACTGCGTCTGTCTTTTTACAAGCTCTATAGCCTTTTTCATCATTTCCGGATCTTTTCCGAATATTGAAACACTTCCGTCATCTTCTATATCTATAGACACTCCTGTTTCTTCAATTATAGCTTTTATAACTTTTCCGGCAGGCCCTATTAATCCTGCTATTTTAGAAGGATCTATTTTCATAAGTTCGATTTTCGGTGCATTTTCGGCAATTTCAGGACGAGGCTCACTTATAACTTCTTCCATTTTGTCAATGATGAAGTATCTTCCTTCTAATGCCTGTTTTAGAGCTATATCCATTATTTCTCTTGTAATTCCTTCTATCTTAATATCCATTTGGATAGCAGTTATACCTTTTTTAGTCCCTGCAACTTTAAAGTCCATATCTCCCAAGTGATCTTCAAGCCCTTGAATATCAGTCAATACAGTAAATGTATCTCCTTCTTTTATAAGTCCCATTGCAATTCCTGCAACTGTAGATTTTATAGGAACTCCTGCAGCCATCAATGCCAACGAACCTCCACATATACTTGCCTGAGAAGATGATCCGTTTGATTCGGTAATTTCCGAAACAAGTCTTACAGTATAAGGGAATGTTTCCTGATCAGGCATTACATATTTCAATGCTCTTTCAGCAAGATTTCCGTGTCCTAACTCTCTTCTTCCTGGTGCTCTTAAAAAGCCCGCTTCTCCCACAGAATAAGGTGGGAAATTATAATGAAGGAAGAATTTTTTTCTTGATTCGTCTTCTATTCCGTCTACAATCTGCTCATCGGCTTTACTTCCCAAAGTTACAGTTACCAATGCCTGTGTTTCTCCTCTTGTGAAAAGAGCCGATCCGTGCGGCACAGGAAGAGTATCCACTTCCACATCCAAAGGTCTTATTTCTGTAGTAGTTCTTCCGTCAGCTCTGTATTTTTTGTATAAAATCGCATCTCTTACTACTTTCTTTTCTATTTCACGATAGTAATTTTTAAATTCTTTTTCAAGATTTTCATCTATTTCTTTTGCTTCACTTTCAAGTTTGGCAACATATTTTTCAAATAATTCTATTTCAAGATTATCAATAGCTTCGTACTTTTCAAGTTTTCCCGGCGTCATTACCGCTTCTTCGACATTTTTTTCAAAGCTGTCTATAAATTCTTTTATTTCAGGAACTACTTCTTTTTTCTCAAATTCGTATTTTTTTACATCAAATTGGGATAAAAATTTATCCTGTTCACTACAGATTTCTTTTATTCTTTCATGCCCGAACATTATAGCTTCGAGCATTACTTCTTCAGATACTTCTTTGGCTCCGGCTTCTACCATTGTTACCGCATCTTTTGTTCCCGCAACAGACAGATGAATTTCACTTTTTTCAAGCTGTTCAGCAGTAGGATTTAATACATATTCTCCGTCAACATATCCTACAGTTACTCCTGCAACAGTTCCGGCAAAAGGAATATCCGACAATCCCAATGATGCAGAAACTCCTATTGTAGCAAGATTTTCAGGCTGATTTATCTCATCATAAGAAACTACCGTAATAACGATATGTACTGCATTTAAAAATCCTTCAGGAAATAAAGGTCTTATCGGTCTGTCCACGAGTCTTGATATTAAAATCTCATCTGTAGACGGTCTTGATTCTCTCTTTACAAATCCTCCCGGAAATTTTCCCGAAGCATAAAATTTTTCAATATAATCCACTGTTAAAGGGAAAAAATCCTGTCCTTCTTTTACATCCTTACTTCTTGTAGCAGTTACAAGCAATACCGTTCCTCCGCATTGAACCATTACAGAGCCTCCTGCCTGTCTTGCTATTTTTCCTGTACTTATTTTTACCTGTTGTGTCCCTAAATTGAACCCGTAAGTTCTTTCATCAAACATTTGTTTCCTCCTAATTTTTTTATATATTAAGAAGGGAGCAAATAATAGTAAAAACTTTTACTATTAATAAAAATCTTTACAATTACTTACTCTGATACCTTCTTAAATTTTTAATAATTATAGCATTTTTACGGGATATTTACAAGAAAATTATATTTTTTCGGCATACAATTCAGCTAAATTATTTTCCATTTAAATGTTTATATTTTTGAAAAAAATTACTGTTCCATTTAATCAGAAAATATGCTATAATAATTTCATAAATCCACAAGAACAAACTAAAAAAGGAGTGGTGCTAACACTCCTTTTTCATTATTTCAAAAATTCTTCAACAAGTAGAATCAAAAGTTGTAAAATTAAAATAATGAAGAATTTTATCCATTTTTTAGCCACAAGAACACCTCCTTTCTTTAGAAGGTGTTTTATTATATCATATTCATTAAAATTATTTAACTATTTTTAAATAAAAATCAAAAAAATCATATTTATAAACTCAACATACACATATTACTCAAAAAAATTTACTTAATAATTCCGTTCTTTTTCAAGTATTCTTTTGCTACATCTTCAGCTCTTTTTCCGTTTACACCTACTTCATAGTTCATTTCTCTCATATCAGCGTCGGTTATTCTGTCTTTAAGCATTCCCAAAATCTTTTCCAATTCTGGATATTTCTCCAATATTTCTTTTCTTAAAAGAGGTGCTCCCTGATAAGGAGGAAACAATTTTCTGTCATCTTCCAACACAGCTAAATCATATTTTTCAAGTTCACTGTCTGTAGAATAAGCATCTATCAGATTAATCTCACCGTTTTGAATCGCAGTATATCTGAGTTTAGGCTCCAGTTCTTTCACATCGGGAATTTCAAAATTATAAAGTTTTTTCAAACCTTTATATCCGTCTTCCCTGTCATTAAACTCCCTTGTAAATCCTGCTTTTATTTTATCTTTCACTTTTTCCAGATCGGAAATTTTCATCAAATTATTATCTTCGGCAAATTTTCTTGGAACAGCTAAAGCATAAGTATTATTGTATTTCATAGGTTCGAGCAGTATCATATTGTATTTCTCTGCCAGTCCTTTTTTTGCCTGATTGTAAACTTCGATTTCATTATTGCTTACAGGCTTTTCCTTGAGAAAAGTAAATACGGCTGTTCCTGTAAATTCAGGATAAATGTCCACTTCTCTCGATTTCAGAGCATTGAAAACGAAAGAAGTCTTTCCGAATCCGGGTTTTAATTCTACATGAATATTTTTCATATTTTCTTCAACCAGAATTTTATACATATTTATGAGTATTTCAGGTTCAGTTCCCAATTTACCTGCTATTACAAGTTTATCTTTATACATCATTTTATCTGCACCGAAATTCCCTGCAAAAAACAACGTCATTGCAGCAAACATGTAAATTAGAGTTTTTTTCCAATCTTTCTTTTCCAGTCTTTTCAGTACCTGATCAAAGAAAACTGCAAGTAATGCAGCAGGCACGGCTCCAAGTAATATAAGATTATTATTGTTTCTGTCCAATCCGAGCAATATAAGGCTTCCCAATCCCCCGGCACCTATCAGAGAAGCAAGTGTAGCCGTTCCGATAATCAGTACAGTAGCTGTACGTATTCCTGCCATAATTACAGGCATTGCAAGAGGAATCTGTATTTTTAACAACTGTTGGACTTTATTCATTCCTAATGCTCTTGAGGCAAGAAGGTAGACAGGATCGACTTCGGAGATTCCCGTGTAAGTATTTCTTAAAATCGGTAAAAGAGCATAAATTACAAGGGCAATAACTGCCGGTACTGTACCTATTCCTACAAAAGGTATTAACAGACCAAGCAATGCCAAAGACGGCACTGTTTGTAAAACGGCTGTTACTCCTATTACAATTTCGGCTATCTTTTTATGATAACTTAAATATATTCCTAAAGGTACTGCTATTAAAAGAGCAATAACAAGAGCCAGAAAAGAAATTTCAATATGTTCCGTTATAGATTTTATAATATCTTCTTTTCTCTCAAGCAAAGTAACAAAAAAATTATTCATTTTTATCACTCTCCTGACTCAAACACGAAAACACATTTTTTCTTTTTACCATTAATTTTTCATTAATAATTATTACATACTCATTTTTTTCAAGTATTTTGAAAAGTTTATCTGAAGAATCATTTATTTTCATTGTTATTTCGTTATTTTCTTTTTCAAAATCATCAATCTTCTTATAAAATCCGTTTTTAAGTATATCTTTTACTATATCGTCACATATTGTATGATTTCTTCCCGAAGCAAGAAATTCTCTGACGAAATTGTTTACAGGATGTTCGGTTAAATCTTTTTTTGTACCGCATTGGATTAATTCTCCGTCTTTAATAATACAGATTTTATTCCCCAACAACAGAGCTTCTTCTATGTCATGGGTTACAAACACTACCGTTTTGTTTATTTTTTCCTGTAATTTTTTTATATCCGCCTGAAGACCTGTTCTCGTTACGGGATCCAAAGCACTGAAAGGCTCGTCCATTAGAATAATACGGGGATTTGCCGCCAATGCTCTTGCTATTCCTATCCTTTGTGCTTCTCCCCCGGACAGTTCCGCCGGCATTCTTTTCCTGTACTTTTCAGCTTCCAGTCCGACTGTATTTAATAACTCGTCAATTCTTTTATCAGTCTGATCTTTTTTCCAACCTTTTAATTCGGGAACAATAGAGATATTTTGCTCTACATTCATATGAGGAAACAATGCAACCTGTTGAAGAACATATCCCATATCCCAACGCAACTCATGAATATTATATTCCATAATATTTTTCCCCGATATTCTTATTTCCCCCGAAGTAGCATCTTCCAGTCTGTTTATCATTTTGAGAGCCGTTGTTTTTCCGCTTCCGCTCGGTCCTATAAATACTGTAATTTTGCCTTCTTCTATATTCAGATTCATATTTTTAATACCTTTATTTCCGTTAGGATATGTCTTTTCGACATTCAAAAACTCTATCATTTTAAATCCTCTTTTCTTCATTCCCGAATTTCACTTCATTTAAAATATATACTATAAAAAGCGTTTCTGTCAATTATATTTTAATCACATTTTTTTATAATTAAAGTATCTATAATTTTATCCTGAAACAATTAAGTAATCTTAAACAATTTCAAAAATTCCCGTTATCGCAAAAAGGTTTATCTCCACTGCAATTAACGGGAATATATTTTTAAAAAACTTTTATTTAGTATCTCTGAAAACTTTCGCACTTCTTTTATAAATCGTTTCGGGTTTTCCTAAACGAAGATTTATAAGGCATGAAATTACAAAGAAATAATCCGAAAGTCTGTTTATATATCTGAGTCCTGCTTCATTCACGGCTTCATCAGCCTCGATTACTGCTATTATACGTCGCTCAAGTCTTCTCGCTACAGTTCTTAATATGTGAAATTCTGCCGCTATTTTACTTCCTCCGGGTATAACAAAGCACTGTAATTTAGGTAATAGGGGAATATACTGATCCATTCTCTCTTCAAGCCATTTTACGTCTTCTTCTGTCTGCTTGTAAGGTCTTAATTCTCTCGGTGTAGCCAAATCACTTCCGCAATCAAACAATTGCTGTTGAATATTTTCGCACTCTTCCCTTATATCCGACATTTCTTTATAATTTTCGAGTTTTGCAATAGTCGATCCCAACAAAGCCGATAATTCGTCCAATGTTCCATATGCTTCCACACGAACATGAGTTTTACTCACACGATCACCGCCATATAATCTTGTAAATCCTTTATCTCCGTATTTTGTATATATTTTCATTTTACCTCCGTTCCAAAATTCAGGCAAAGACTAGTCAGTTCCTGTCAATCAGTCCCTATCAAATTTATTTATTTTCTTCTTCTTTTATTTTATCCTCTATTTTCTTAATCAAATCGGCAACTTCAAATCCCCCTCTTGCAGCAATCATATCAAGTGTAGCCACTTTGGACATGATCATATACTGAACAGGATTAAGAAGTCTGTTGTACACAGGTGATAATGTCGGCATAAATTCCTTTATATACGGATACTTGTCTATAATATTTCCTATTATCGAATCACTTGTAAGCCCGTAAGCACTTTCACCTGAAATATCTTCGGTTTTATTTTCTTCTCTTTTTATTCTTTCTTCTATTTTGCCGATTAATTCAGGTACTGTAAATCCTCCTCTTTCAGCAATCATATCAAGAGTCGCTACTTTAGACATAATCATATACTGAACAGGATCAAGAAGTTTAGTATATTCAGGAGCAAGTGTAGGCATAAATTCTTTTATATACGGGTATTTATCTATTATATCTCCGATTACCGAATTTTCATTAAGACCATATTCACTTTTGCTTTCTTCTTCTTTTCCTTCACTGTTTTTAGCAGAATTTTCCCACATAAGAAGTCTTCTTTCTCCTGTCAGGCTTCTTATTCTTGTAACATCCTGCATCATCTCGAGAACTCCTTTAAATTTACCGTTTTCATCCCTTACCGCTGTATAAGTGATATATATGAATTTCCCGTTTGTTTCAAGCCAAAACTCAGCTTCTTCCTGCTCTCCTTTTCTGAAAGCGTCTATTATCTGCATAACTGTTGAAACACTTTCTCTCGGATGGCAGTTTTTCACATCTCTTCCTATAACTCCGGCACTTCTCGGAAATACCCTGTGTTTCGTATCTGTATAAAATTTTACAATTTCATTTTCATCAACAAAAGACAAATCTACAGGCATATGTTTGTAAATCAGATTTATCTGCTCCAATGTGAGTTTTCCCTGCTTTACGTCAAAAACTTCATTTTCTTTTTTTGCTTCATTTCCCATATTATATTTTGAAAGCAGACTTGCCAAGTCATTCATAAATCCTGCCTGACTTTGATTCCCCGAAGGAATCTCTGTATTTTCAGGAATTCGGGGCTCTTCTTTTATTTCGGGATAGAATCCTTCAGGCTTATCTATCAGACAATAACCTATCTCATCGTCTCCCGGTCTCATTCCTCTAAATTCCTCTTCGGTAATCATTTTAAGAGACGTCGGATAAAGAACTTCTTCTTCTTTGTTCATTATATCGAGAGTCAGTTCCCATACCAGTTTCTGATGTTCCATAAACTCGTCTATTTTATCTTCATTTAAGAGTTTTCTCGCTTTGCTGATGCTGTCTCTGACTGCATTATCAAAGCTCCACATTATTCTCGAAGGTCTGTCAAATCCTTTTCTTTCAAGCATGGAAAATAGCTGATGCTGCTTTCTCGAAAGATGAATATTGAATTTATAAAGTTCATCGTATAATTCAAGCCATCTGTTTTTTATAAATTTCTTTTCAGCTTCTTCTTTCATTTCGGCGATAAGACCTTTTACGACAAAATTTTCCATAAGATAGGTATTTATAGGATGTCCTTCAGGTAAATCAGCCGTTTCTCTTACAATTATATCATCAAAAAGCCCTAAAACATCGTTCATTTTATCGTGAACAGTATTATCGTCAAATCCCAAGTCTTTTATTTTCTGCTCGGAATAAGCAAATTCCGCAGGAGTTATCCTTGTAAAATTCTGTTTTATAAGTGCTTTTGTTGTTTCGTAATCTGTTTTTCCCTCAATGTAATCTCTTTTTATCTCAGTCATTTTCTCAATCATTGCAAGATCTATATCCAAGTGATCTTTCATATCTTTTCCCATTTAATACACCGCCTTTTTTGTTTTTATCCAAATAACTTTATAATAAAATTATTTGATTGTGAAAGTTTTTATTTATTATGATTTTACCATATATTGTAATGAAAAAGTGTAACTTTTGATACAGTTTTATTAAATACCGGATTGTATTTTTTCTTTATAACCTGTTCCCCATTTATCCATTTCTTCCAATATAGGATTTAAACTTTCTCCTATTTCCGTAAGTGTATATTCTACTCTCGGCGGTACTTCGGGATATATTTTTCTTGTCAATAAACCATTTTCTTCCATTTCTCTCAAATTGGACGTCAGAACTTTTTGTGATATGTTGTTTATAGATTTTTTCAATTCCCCGAACCTTTTCGTCCCGTCGGATAAATCTCTTATAATTAAGATTTTCCACTTATTTGAAATAAGTAATAGTGTAGTTTCCACAGGACAGGCGGGCAATTCTTTTTTATTTATTTTCATACTTTTCCTTTCCTCAGATTTAAAATTTTACAGTTTCTTTTTTATACTAACTTTCTTATTGCACCTTTTTATTATACTACATTTGGAAAATTTGTAAATAAAAATTTTTATATCTTTTATGTATGAGTATTTTCGGCATTAGTTCCCTATCGGTAACTATAATACTGAAAAGTGCTTACTTTACATTTGAAACTTTATGATATATACTCCATATACAATCAAAAATAAAAATTATTGGAGGTAATTATGAAAATAGCAGTTATAGGGGCAAACGGACAAGCAGGAAAATTAATTGTAAAAGAAGGAAGAGAAAGAGGATTTGATGTTACGGCAATAGCGAGAGGGGAAAATAAATCAGGGTCTGAAAATTTTATTCAGAAAAATTTGTATGATTTGACTAAAGAAGATATAAAAGATTTTGATGCTGTTATTTCAGCGATCGCAATATGGTCTGACGAAATTACCGATGAACACAAAAAAGCGACTGAATTTTTAGCTGATTTGCTTTCAGGAGCAAAAACACGTTTATTAATCGTAGGAGGAGCGGGAAGTTTATACACTGACAACACTTTAACTACTACAATAGCTGAAACTCCTGATTTCCCGAAAGAATACATTCCTGTGGCAACAAGTATGAAAATCGCATTGGATGCACTCAGAAAAAGAAATGACGTAAACTGGACTTATATCAGTCCTGCAGGAGAATTTGATGCCGAAGGTGCAAAAACAGGAGATTATATTTTGGCAGGAGAAGTATTTGCTGTAAATGACAAAGGTGAAAGCTATATAAGTTATGCAGATTATGCCGTTGCTATGATTGATGAAATAGAAAAAGGAAATCATAATAAACAGAGAATTTCCGTTTTAGGAAAATAAAAGTTTGA
Source organism: Pseudoleptotrichia goodfellowii (assembly GCF_007990505.1). Taxonomy (NCBI): domain Bacteria; kingdom Fusobacteriati; phylum Fusobacteriota; class Fusobacteriia; order Fusobacteriales; family Leptotrichiaceae; genus Pseudoleptotrichia; species Pseudoleptotrichia goodfellowii. The sequence goes on from NZ_AP019822.1 coordinate 1,678,775, forward strand.
AAGGAATGATAGAAATGAAAACATTAGTTATTTTAGCTCATCCGGATATTGAAAATTCAAGAATTAACAAAAAATGGAAAGAAGAATTGGAAAAATATCCTGATGAAATCAAAGTCCACGAACTTTACAAAGAATATCCTGATTGGAATATTGATGTTGAAAAAGAACATAAATTAATAGAAGAGTATGACAATATTATTTTACAGTTTCCTGTGTACTGGTGCAGTTGTCCACCGTTACTGAAAAAATGGTTTGATGATGTTTGGACTTTTAACTGGGCTTACGGACCTGAAGGAGATAAACTGAAAAATAGGAAAATCGGACTTGCAATTTCTGCAGGCAGCTTGGAAGAGTCTTATACTTTGCCTGTAAATGAGATTTTATCACCTTTCAAAGCAAGTACAATACATGTCGGAGCTGAATTTTTACCTTATTTTTCTTTATTCGGAACAGTTCATGATATGAGTGATGAAAAAGTTGCTCAAAGTGCTGAAAAATATGTTAAGTATATTAAAAACATTTAGGTTCTTGATACTAATTCTTATTTTTGCTTAAAAAATTTGTAGTTATTAATTAGTCTCTGTAATTTTTTTAAACTTTTTGGAAATTTTAAGGGCTTATGAAAATTATTTTTCATCGCCCTTTTTTATTATAATTTTTTCAGTGTATTCTTTTCCCCATTTTCTCATTTCTCCCAAAATAATATATAGACTTTTTCCTGTATCCGTTAACATATATTCTACTTTTGGAGGAATTTCGGGATAAACTTTTCTCATTATTAATCTGTCCTCTTCCATTTCTCTCAGATTATATGTTAAAACTTTATGGGAAATATTATTCAAAGATTTTTTCAGTTCCCCAAATCTTTTTATTCCTTCAAATAATTCCTTTATAATCAGCACTTTCCATTTATTTGAAATTAACGTTAAAGTGGTTTCCACATAACAATTCGGTAATTTATTTTTATTCAATTTCATTACTATCCTTCCTTTCTTTTTTATTATACTATATTTTTCAGATTATAAACAATTATATTTATCAGTATCAATTTGGTAACTATAGAACAAAAAAGTGCTTACTTTACATCTAAAGTTCCATAATATATAATTTATCTATATAACTAAAGAAAAAGAGATTATTATGAAAATAGCAATTATAGGAGCAAACGGAAAAGTAGGAAAACAAATCGTAAAAGAGGCTCTTAACAAAAAGCACGATGTAACAGTGATAGTTCGGAATGAAAATCAAAGCGAGGCAAACAAAATAATTCAAAAAGATTTATTCGACCTGAAAATGTCCGATTTATCAAATTTTGATGCTGTAATCAATGCTGCCGCATTTTGGACACCTGAAACATTATCCGATTATACAAAGTCATTGAAATATTTAAGCGACATATTATCAGGAAAGAACATCTACTTACTGATTGTTGGAGGAACAGGAAGTTTATTTGTTGATAAAGAACATAAAGTTCAGTTATATCAAACTTCTGATTATCCTGAAAAATATAGACCTCTAGCAGCTGCTAAATCAGAAAGTTTTAACGAACTTCTTAAAAGAAATGATATTTTATGGACTTATGTCTGTCCTCCCAAAAATTTTGACGAAAAAGGGAAAAGAACAGGAAAATATTTATTGAGGGGAGACGAATTTACTTTAAATGATAAAGGAGAAAGTTATATAAGTTATGCGGATTTTGCAGTCGCTCTGATTGATGAAGCTGAAAAAAGAGAGCATAACAGACAAAAGATTTCTATTTTAGGAATCTAAACGTAAATTACAAACTAAAAGGAACTTTCAAAACAGATATTATTTCTATTTTTAAAGAAAGTTCCTTTGTTTCTATTATTCAGTTTTAATTTAGCAGAACAGAACTTATTGAATTTCTGAATTTTCATAATACATTTCTTTCCATTATTTACTATATTTTCATTTAATCTATTGACATATAAGCTCTATATTTTATTATGATGTTATTTTCCCGATAGACTTGTATTTATTCAAGAATACCCAAAAAGCTCTTCCCGTTTTCAGGCATTTCGACTTTAAAGTAATCCGCGACCGTTGCTCCGATATCGGACATTGTCTCTCTATGACCTATATTTATTCCTTCCAATCTTTTTTTATAAATCAGTATCGGTACATTTTCTCTTGTATGTTGCGAATGCCCTATTGTCGGGTCATTTCCATGATCGGCAGTAATTACAAGTATGTCCTTTTCATTCAGTTTTTCGATGATTTTACCGATATATTTATCACTTATTTGTAGTATCTGTGCATATCTTTCAGCATTTTCAGCATGTCCTGCAAGGTCCGTTTCCTGAATATTCACAGCTATAAAGCCTTTTTTCATCTTATCTATTTCAGAAAGAGTAATATCAAATATTTTTGAAGTGTCTACAAGATTTATGAAACTTTTTCCCTGTTCGTTAAAAACAATATCCGCTACTTTTCCTACCAGTACTACAGGTATTCCTGCTTTTCCCAGTATTGTCGGAACCTGAGTTTCAGGATCTATTCCATATCCTAAATGTCTTACCATATATCCTTTTTCATAAACTTTAGATTTAGGAGCATTTATTCCTATATATTTCCCTTCTTTTTCTTCGGCAGCAGCCTTTATACTTTCTATTGTAGCCTCTGTTCCTCCGAACACTATTACTCTTTCGACTTCTACTATTTTTCTTACGATTTGAGCTATTTTCAGTTCTTCTTCAAAAGAAATCTTCTGAAAAGTAGTTGTTACATTGTACACCTGTCCAAGATCGGTTTCCAGATTATCTCCTACAGCTACACAATCATTTACCCATAAATACTTAACTTCTTTACCCACCTTTTCGACTTTGTATCCTTCTTTTGTCAACTCGTCAAAAACCCTGTCAATATAATAACTGAAGGGGGCTATGAGCGGTTTTACAGGCCGTGTTCCCATTATTTCCTGATGTCCCAAAAATGTATCTCCTCCGTGATGCATAAGTTTTGCTCTTCCGAACACTGCCTTGGGATTCATTTTCATTTTGCCATAATCTTCGCCCAAAGCATTCATCAAGCCTAATCTTTCAAGATTTTCAAGTTTCAAATCGGAAACCTTGTCTATTATATGTTTACAAGTATTTGCTCCGTAATCTCTCGGTCTCACTTCCAAAACATCGTCCATATAGCCTACTCCGTAACTGTCCAGTACAATAACTATAAATCTTCCCTGCTCCATTTTTTCTACCTCTGTTCTATTTTAATCTTTTATCTGTTCTCCCAATGACGTGTATTTCCCTACTATTTCAGGCTTTCCTTTCTGAATTCCTTCAACTAAAACAACCGTCGATCTTGTTACAAACATTTGAGCTCTGAAACAACTCAAAACAGTATCGCCTATATTTCCTTCTTTTTTCATTTCCATATAGTAATCAATATTTTCAGGTTCCATTTTATTTACTTTGGTTTCATAACATGCGTTACAATCAGTTCCTACCAAAGCCTTTCTTATATTTGAACGACGATAATGCCCGCCACCGTAAAAATACCCTTTTTCTCTAAAATTATGAGAAATTTCGGAAACGTATACATATGCCGGTATTTCTTCTATGTCTTTATCTCCTGCTATTGGTATCGTTCCCGTCAATGAATGTCCCGGCTCTCCGTGAGTACCTCCTAATTGGGATATTAATTTAATGTTTTCTATAGAAGTTACCGAAGGCATATTAATTTGAGCAATTTCTTTACCGAATTTTTCATTAAAAATTTTCTTTACTTCCATTATTGTTTTTGCATTTTCAGTAGGTTTTATACTTAAAGTTTCTTTATCGTATAAAAAACACGGAAAAGAAGTCAATCCGTTTATATTTGCACCTTTTAAATTCATTATTTTCTCAATTTTTTTTTCTATATCCTTACTTTCAAATCCTGCTTCCTGCCCGGGATATATTTTAGAATTGCTGTCAGTAACTTTCAGCATAATATCTTGAATCTTTCCCGACTTTAAAGCTACTTCGGATATTTCTTTCGCTTTGTCATAAGAATACACCGTTATAATCTCGGGACTACTTTTAACAACTTTTTCAATCATATTTTTCGGTATTTGTACCAAATGTCCGACATTTCCTATTTTCAAATTATGATTTATAAACAGTTCGGCTTCTTTAAAATCAACTACTACTGCTCCCGAGTAGCCTATTTCTTCAAGTTTTTTTGCTAAATAGGGATTTCTCCCTATCTGCTTTGTCATATAATACAGTTTTATATTATGCTTCTCAGCTTCTTTAAGTATCTTTTTTGCATTATCCGAAAATGTATCTACATCGATTATATAACTGTCAGGCATAACATATCCCTTTTGATGAAACTGAAATGCTGTATTTATAAGCTTTTCATTTCTTCTTTTTAATGTATCCAAAAACAAGTTGTATCACTCCTTTGTTACCTTTTCGTATGCTTTTTCCAATATTCTTATTATCGTTTCGGCTCCGCTTCTGTTGGGATTTATTCTTATCATTCTTTCTTTCAAAGTCGGATCTGTTTTTAAAAATGTTCCCGAAACTTTGTAAAATAAAGGAGGAATTTCATATTTTGATTCAGCCCCTACAGGATTCGGTAAAGCCCCTAATGTTTGAGCTGCTTCTATTATTTTTTCAGCTACATTTTCCTCAAATTCTACCAACAATACTTTCGATTGGGCATTTGCCAAAAATGCTTCTTTTATGTACGGATATTTTTTCTTGTTGTTCAGTCTTTCTACCGATTTTTCATTCTCCTGTGCCTGTATTGCCAAACTCACAGGGGCATAGACAAGTCCTCTTAATACTTCCATTGCTTCGTATCCCTGAACTTGTCCTCCGCCGGAATAATTAAGTTTTTTCACTTTTTCAACAAATTCTTTTTTACCGACTAAGCAGCCTATTCCTACAGGACCGAGCAATTTAAATACCGAAAATGCGGACATTTCTGCTCCAACTTCACACCCTATTTTATCCACTTTCATAGCGGCATAATTATCATCTGTCAATATTACTATATCTTTTCTTATTTCCTTAATTTTTTTTATTACTTCTGCCAAATCATAACTGTCGTCAGGCTTTTGTCTTGTATGTTGCAAAAGACAGAATTTCAGTTCTTCATCTTTCAAAACTTCGGAAATTTTACTCAAATCGTTAAAATCATATTTTATAATTTTCAGATTCATACTTTTCAGATTTACTTCAGTAGTCGGGTAAACAGGGGCATCATGTACCAAAATTTTCTCATTTGGCACGATTCCTGCCAAAATTCCCCATCTTATTGCCTGAGTTCCTGCTCCTCTTGTGAACATACAATCTTCAGCATTGAAGAACTCGGCTATAATTTTTTCGACTTTTTCAGTTTTCAGCGGTCTGTTTGTTCCTTTTTTTACTCCCAAATCTCCTAATTCCAGAAACTCTTCTCCTGACATATTTCGCGTGATAATATCCACAAGTCTGAATTGCTTTTCCTGTGCTTCACTAATCGAAATTGATTTTAAAGGGTATGTTTTCATTTTATTTCTCCGTTTATTTCTAATTTTCTTTAAAGGTTTCGCCTACTATATTCATTATTTCTCTTGCATAAGACCATGTAGATTTATATTTTGTGTCCTTATCTACACCATAATTTTGTTTATTTGTCAGTATTATTATCTGCATTTTATTTTTCATATCATAAACAATATGAGTTCCTGTAAAGCCCGTATGTCCTACAAAATATTCATCGGAAAACCTTCCCATATAACCGCTTTCTCCTCCTCCTCTGTTTATTTCCCAACCATATCCATGTCCAAAAGAACTTTGAACACTTGTAAACATATCTATAACTTCCTTCGAATAAATTCTTTTACCTTTATAAATACCACCATTTAGCAATACTTCTCCCAAAATATATAAATCTTTCACATTAGAAAATAAACCTGCGTGTCCTGCAACCCCTTTATTGGCATAAAAGGAATTTCCATCATTTACTTCGCCTACTAAAGTATACATTCTCCAATTTTTGAATTCTTCAAATCTTTCATTTACTTTATAACCGAAATTATCATCTTTTATCATTCTTTCTTCAAAAGGATTTCCGTTTGATGTTGCAGCTATATTTTTTGTTATTCCTTTTTTCTTAGGATTAAATTTTGTATTTTTCATTCCTAAAGGCAAATAAATATTTTTTTCAAGGTAATCATCTAACTTTTGTCCTGTTACTTTTTCAACTATAAACCCCAGTATTATAAACGAAAAATCACTGTATTTTCTTTCAGTTCCTGTTTTATATTCAAGTTTCATATTTTTTATATATTCCAATGTTTCTTTAGGATTTTTCGAATGATAGTAAATAGGCTGCCAAGGTGTCAATCCTGATGTATGAGTTAACAAATCTTTTATTTTTATATTTTCTTTTCCGTTTTTTTCAAAACCTTTAACATACTTGCTTACCTTATCTTCTACATTTATTTTCTTTTCAGAACATAATTTCATAATGGCCTGTGTTGTTCCCATTACTTTTGTTAGTGAAGCTAAATCAAAGATTGTATTTTCATTCATTAATAAAGGTTTTTCCATTTTCTTATCTCTATCAAATAATTGTGCATAACCAAAAGCTTTCAAATAAACGATTTTTCCATTTTTGGAAACTAATACTACCGATCCCGGTATAGTTTCATTTTCCATATATTTTTTTGTAACTTCATCTATTTTATTTAAATTTTCAATGTTTTCAGAAAAAACATTAAAACTCAACATAAACAAAATGATTAATAATATTTTTCTCATAACACTTACCCGCCTTATTTAAAAAATCTTTCAGGATTACTTTTCAGCATTTTTTCAATCGAATCGTCTTTTATTCCTGCTTCTTTCAACTTCGGAATAAAAACATCAAAAATATAATTATATCCTATTCCTCCGTTGTATTTCATATTGGATTTTCTCGTAATATCAAGGGATAAAAACACTCTGTCAATCAAATCCCTTTTTTCTATTTCTTTCAGCATTTCTACACGTATATCATCAGCTAAATAGTTATTCTTTCCTATTGTGTCAAATTCCACATACACTCCGTTATACAGCATTTCCAGAATATATTCTACATTTCCTGTCAAATCCACATGTCCTATTACAATTTTATTCAAATCGACTTTATATTCTTTAAAGAGCTTTACCTGTTCGTGACCCATTGTTCCTAAGGATGTATGAGTGGTAATAGGAACTCCTGTTTCCAAATGAGCAATTATCGCAGCTTTAAAAACTTTCAATTCAGTTTCCGTTATTATTTCTTTGCTTGACCCGATCTCTCCTATTATTCCCGCTTTTTTCCCCGTACTGTTTATACCTTCGAGAATATCTTTTTTCATTATTTCTGAAAGTTCTTTTTCATTTTTTTCGTAAACAAACTCGGGGTAAAAAGGCTCTTTATAAAATCCCGTTGCACAGATGACATTTATACCCGACTTTTCGGAAACTTCCTGTATGTAACTTATATCTCTTCCTATTCCTATATTTGTTACTTCGACTACATTCCGAACACCGTTTTTGTAAAGTTCCTTAAATTCCTCTATTGTTTCATTCTTACAGTCTAGTCTGCAATCATCCAACTTTTTTATTCCCGATAAATCTATAAAAATATGTTCGTGCATCAAAGTATATCCATTTTTTAATGACATTTTTTCTCTCCGTTTCTTTTATTTTGCTGCAACAGGTATTACATATAAATGAAGCAGATACAATATATTCAGTATTATTCCGAACAGAATAGTAGCCACAGGTCCTACTGCCATATCTACCAAAGGTTTTTTAGAAGTTTTATTTAAAAGATAAAATCCGCTCACAAATAAAAATCCTAATCCGTTTGATCCCGCCATTTCATTTGCTGCAATCATTCCTCCTACAAGCAGCGAAACTTCAAGGACCTTTGTCATAGCTGTTCTTATCTGATCTCCACACGCCTTAACTCCTGGAAATCTGTCAAGACTTTTTGCTATTAATTCCAGTAATAATATTTCCACAGCCAGAATAGCCGCTCCTAAAACAAAAGAGATAATCGGATTTTTAACAAAAATTCCCACTACAAATACCAGAGTCATTCCTGCAGGTCCGTATACTCCTGTCGTAATTGCAGTAGTAGCTACCAAAGGAACAAATCCTATACTTCTTGCAAGGGCAACCAGTCCTGCTTCAAAGTTTTTGGCATCTCCGCCTGCGGTATCTTTCAAAGTTGATGCCAACAGTTTTAAAGATATAGGATCCCCTGCAACAACTCTCAAACTGCATGCAGCAGCTATCAATCCTCCCATTATTGAAAGGGGAATTATATTTTTCTTTACTCTTGCAACCCTTGCAGAAAATATTCCTACAAGCATTTCATTGGAATTGGTTTTTTCTGTTTCTTTATCAAATATAGCAAAAATAAGCATTATAACAACACTCACAAGTAAAGCCATTCCGTCCGGATTCAAAGTAATGCTTATTTTTTCCGCAACGGGTATTTTACCGAACACAGCTATGATCTGTCTTACAAGTAAAGTAGCTATCAATGTAAATGCACCTTTTTTCGTTCCGTACTGGTATCCCACAACAAGTGCAGGAAACACTGCAAATCCCACAATTATAGGTGCTCCTACCTTAGCAAGACTCGGCAAAAAATCAATCGGCATCTTTTGGAATATATTTATGACTATTTCAAGTCCGTATACCAGTCCTACTCCGTATAAAGCTCCTATTATTCCTGAGAGTGCCAATCCTACATTGTTTCTAGGAGTTGAAGTTCCTATTATGTCCGTTCCGAGTAATATACTATGTATCAGTATAATAGTCGATCCTATAGAAAAAGGTATACCGAATCCTATTACAAGTCCGAATGACAATGCGAAACTTGTTGCCGCCAGAGCTTTTCTGTCCATTCTTCCTTCTAAAAATTCAGGCACCATAGGTCTTAATCCGTCATTAAATACTGCTACTCCCAAATTTGCCAATATCGACGCAAATCCGCTTAATAACGCACTAATCAAAAATTTCTCCATTGCTGTTCCTCCTTTATCTTAAAATATTCTGTTATTTTATATATTCTGCAACTATTCTTATAACCTGTTCTGCAGCCTGCGGTGTAAATCCGAAAGCGATTTTTCCCGAATTTACTTCTTCTTTTATTTTTTCCTCATCTAAAATATTTCCGGGCATAGCCAAAGTTGCACATTTATCCGCTCCTATTATTGCGATTGCCATTGCCAAAGCACCTCCGCCTCCGGTATTACATGCACCGAAATAATAATCAGCATTTCCGACTTTTACATCCATTGCGGCATCAATATCACTTTTTACAGTTATTTCCGACTCGGGTATATATTTTTTCAGCAAATTGTTTACATTTTCTTTATCTATCTGTCCGCCTACAACTATTTTCATAATACTCCTTTCTGTTTATTTATTCTCTTCCAATAACAATAAATTTACCAAAATGTATTTTTTCTCTTCTTCAGGTAATTTTTCAATAAAAATATTTTTTTCAATATCTTCATATATTTTTTCTATTTTATCCAGTTTATCCGAAACCAGAACTTCTTCAAACACTGTTTTATCGATATTATTTACATTTTCATTCTGCTTTATCCTTTTTAGAGCCATTGATAAATGTGTTACAAACATTGCTCCGTTTTCTTCAGTTAAAGTAATTTTCCATTTTTTATCCAGATGCTCTATTAAAGAAATCACTTTATTATAGATTTCCTCATCTATCACCTCGGAATTTTTAAGTATATCCAATCTGAACTTTAATTTTTCCATCTATCGAACTCCTGATTTTCTTCATTTTACAATATTCATTTTTTTGAAAATTTAAACAAAAAATTATAATTTACATTATAATTTTTTGAAGCCGATTATTAATATGTCGGCAATATCTGATTTGTAAGAACTTTTTGCTGTATTTCTCTTATATAATCTACATCTATAATTTTTCTTGACAATTTTCTCAAATTATCATTTCTTCTGCTGATTACCAGCACAGCTTCATTAGCTTTTTTGAGAATTCTGCTTTCAGGCAGTTCTTCGTATTCCATTTTGATACTTTTTTCTTCGATTTCATCATAATTCCAAATGATTCCGTCTACAATTTTATTTTCAAGCAATTTTAATGTTTCATTATAATCAATTTCCACAAATTCATAATTTGAATCTCCAAGAAATTCTTTAGTTAAAAACTCCTGATCTTCAGAATTTCTATCTACTCCGATTTTAACTATCTTTTTTACTCCCGGTGCTTTTAAAAGTACATGTTTTGAAACATAACTATTTGCCCCGAATTCAAATACCGATTCGATATCTCCGTTTCTTTCTCTTTCTATTTCATAAGCAAGTCTTGAAACAACTGCAAAGTCATATATACCTTTCCTTAAAAGACTCAATCTCACTCCCGAGCCGCTCATATAAGCAAAATAATAATTCAGATTATAATTCTGGAAATTATTTTTTATACCTGTTGCAAGACCTTCGTATCTTTTGGAATAAGGTAACGGCATTACTCCCACTAAAAATCCTAAATCACTTTTTTCCAAAAGTATTTCATTGTTGATTTCTTTGACAAATGAACCTAATACCCCTCTTTTATCAAGCTTAATTGCTCCTTCATTCTGTAAAAGAACAAAAGCCCTTTGAATTAACCCTACCGAAATTCCGTATTTTTCAGAATATTCTGTCACAGGAGCAATTCTTTCTCCCACTTTTAAGAACAATAGTTCTCTCGCCACAAACAATACTGAACGGTTTTTTTTGTTCAATTTTTTTTCTTCGCTATTATTCATATTTTCCCACCTTTTTAAGATATTTTTTATACAAATTTTCAAAAAAATGAAAATTTGTATTCAATATAATTATACCTTAAAAACGGAAAAAGTCAAGAGATTTAATGCAAAAATTACACTCTTTTTTAAATGAAAAATTAAGCATCAGTGCTTTAAATCTCTTGAAAAATATATTTTTTTATTTTGAAATAACATTTTTGAAACTAAACTGTATTCACATCTATTTTATAAACTATCTTTTTTACAGGAATACTTTCTTCCGATTTTATTCCCGGCATATGTCCGTCTTCAGGATAAAGAATGAGAACATCTCCGTCTTCTAATAATACTCTGAATAATTCAGGACCTTCATGTCCTATGAAATCTTTTTCTTCATCAACTTTAGTCTTTTTCAGATTACGTATATTATTGAAAGCTATGTATTCTCTTCCTTTAATCATAATCTGAACATCAATATATTTCAGATGACTTTCCCACGAACATTCATTTTCGGGTTTTGTATTATAATTTCCGACATTCACTTTAATATCCGTTCCGGGAACATCATAACTTCCGGATTCATATTCTTCAAAATTATTTTCTTTTGTAAATTCTATACATTTCTGTATTTTTTCCGAAAGACTTTTATTTTGCAACTCATCATTCAGATTAGTAAAAATCATATTTTATATTTCTCCCTTATTTTGTTTTTATATGTTTCTGCCTGAGTTCCGTAAACTATCTGCACACCTTTTCCTGATCTTATAACTCCTTTAGCCTGTAATTCTTTCCATTTTACATCATCAGAAACTGTTGAAGGATCTTTTACAGTTACTCTTAATCTTGTTATACATGCATCAATATTTTCAATATTGTCTATTCCTCCTAAGGACTCTACTATTTCATCAATAAATTCTTTTTTTCCTTTAGATTCGTTATAATCTTTTCTTGTATAAAGTTTATTTTCCGAATCTCCTCTACCCGGAGTAGGAATGTTAAATTTCAATATCAATGTTTTGAATATGAAATAATAAGCTACTGCATACACAGGTCCTAATATAAGTATCCAGTAATACGAAGTTTTTGCAGGTCCCTGTAACAATCCGAAGAATGTAAAGTCTATTATTCCTCTTGAGAAAGTAATTCCTACTGCTACGTTTAATACATACATTAACATATATGCAAGTCCTTCAAGTATTGCATGAATTACATACAATGCAGGTGCTACGAACAAGAACGTAAATTCAATAGGCTCTGTTATTCCTGTAAGGAATGAAGTCAATGCTGCCGATATCAATATTCCTTTTACTGCCGCTTTATTTTTGTCGTCTGCAGTTCTGTACATTGCAAGTGCTGCCGCAGGTAATCCGAACATCATAGGAAGGAATCCTCCTGTCATTGTTTTTGTAGCTGCTGCACTGAAATGTTTTACTGACGGATCAGCCAATTGTGCAAAGAATATATTTTGCCCTCCTGCAACCATTTTTCCAGCAACTTCCTGATAACCTCCAAGTTGAGTATACCAGAACAAAGGATAAATTGCATGGTGTAAACCGAATACATTTAATATTCTCATTGTAAATCCGTAGAAGAATGTTCCGACTGCTCCTGTTTTCGCGAATATTTCTCCGGCTTTTACAATTCCCATGAAAACTGTAGGCCATATAAACGGAAATATTACTGCAACCGGTATAAATAAAATTATTGTCATTACAGGAACAAATCTGTTCCCACTGAAAAATGCCAAATAATCAGGCAACACTTTATCAGAAAATTTATTTGTTATCGCTGATGCCACTATACCGCATATTATCCCTCCGAATACTCCTGTCTGTAATGTGAATATTCCAAGTTCTTTAGCATACAATGCCGCAGTTCCTCTCGCAGCTGCTTCGCTTAATCCTTTTCCGATCAAAGCATCATAAGTTACCGAATCAGGCGTTATCCCCTGAAAGCTTAACACTGTTCCTATCACTGTGTGAAATAACAGGAATCCTAAAACTGCCGATAAAGCCGCAGTTTCTTTATTTTTATTTGCAAGTCCTATTGCCACCCCTACCGCAAACAGCAAAGGTAAATTTGCAAACACGAACAATCCTGTATTGGAAAACAGTTGCATTAAGTAATTTAAAGGTGTTCCTTCACTTAAAAACGTCAAATTATACGTTTTAATTAATACAGGATTTGTAAATGAACCTCCTACTCCTAAAAGTATTCCTGCCATAGGTAATACTGCTATAGGAAGCATAAATGCTCTACCTATTTTTTGTAATGTTGAAAAAAAACTGTTTTTCATGTGCTATCAGACTGATTCACGAGGGCTCATTGCCACCCTCATACTCCCGCTACCGGCGTTCTAAGCGACTGCGTCGACTCCGAAAATGCGGGAATAGAAAATGTAACTTTTCTATTTTACCAGTCTTTTTCACTCCTTTCTTTTTTAGTATTTTTATTTTGTTTTTTTAGTTTTCTACTGCTTTAACAAATCTTTGGGCTATTTCAAGAGGTCTTGTTATTGCTCCTCCCACTACTACCGCATGAGCTCCCAATTCAAGCATTTTTTTCGCCTGTTGCGGTTCGTGTATTTTCCCTTCAGCGATTACAGGTATATCCAACTTTTTTGACAATTTTTCCACGAGTTTGAAATCAGGCCCGTCAGTTTTTTCGCTGTAAGGTGTGTATCCGCTGAGAGTCGTTCCTACCATATCTACTCCTGCTTTTTCGGCATTTACTCCTTCTTCAAATGTGGAAATATCTGCCATCAATATTATATCAGGATATTTCTCTTTTATTTCTTTTATAAAACCGTTTACAGTTTTCCCGTCACCTCTTTCTCTCATTGTACAGTCAAGAGCAATTATATCCGCTCCCGCTTTTACCAAAGTATCGATTTCTTTCATTGTAACAGTTATATATTGGGAAAATCCTTCATATTCTTTCTTTATCAATCCTATAACAGGTAAATCTACCGTTTTTTTTATTTCTTTCACATCTCTTTCCCCGTTTGTCCTTATTCCGGCTGCTCCCGCCCTTTTTGCAGCGACAGCCATAAGAGGCATCATTGTATCATTTTCAATATACAACGGTTCTCCCGGCAATGCCTGACATGATACTATCAGTTTGCCTTTTAATTTTTCAATTATTTCTTTTTTATTCATTTTGTATCACACTGCACCTTTCATTAAGTTCTCATATATATTTTACCCCTATTTTTCTAATTTGTAAATAGTAAAACGAAAAAAAATTTCATTTTTTTGACTATTTTTAAAATTTTTTTTATATTTATTCCGATATTGTTATTTTTCAAAATCATGTTATACTTTAGTAAATAAATATTATACAAGGAGATATTCATATGGAAAAATCTGAAATTAACAAAAAATCATTTTGGAAAAACTACTCTTTCCCTATTTTATTATTGACAGGGATTGCGATAGGAAGTATTATCGGAATTATTCTCGGAGAGAAAGCTACTGTTTTAAAGCCTTTCGGAGATATTTTCATTAATCTTATGTTTACTGCTGTTGTTCCTCTGGTTTTTATAACTATCTCAAGTGCAGTCGGAAGTATGATAAATATGAAAAGACTTGGAATGATACTGGGATATATGCTTTTAACATTTGTCGTCACAGGAGCTATAGCTTCTATAATAATTATTATTGCAGTTAAAATATTCCCACCTGCAGCAGGAGTAAATATTTCCATTCCGACTCCTGAAGCTGTCAAGCCTGTAAGTCTGGGAGAACAATTTGTAAAAGCGGTTACCGTTTCGGATTTCCCTCAATTACTTTCAAAATCAAACATGCTTCCTCTTATAATTTTTTCGGTATTATTCGGAACTTGTGTGAGTCTTGTAGATGATGAAAAAAAATCCATAGCTGCAGGACTTGAAAAATTTTCCAAAGTTATGATGAAACTTATTGAATTAATTATGTATTATGCCCCTATCGGTCTCGGAGCTTACTTCGCAGCACTGATAGGAGAATTCGGTCCTCAGCTTCTCGGCTCATACGCAAAAGCTATGATTATCTACTATCCTATATGTATATTTTATTTCTTTGCAGCATTTTCAGTTTATTCTTTTTATGCAGGAGGGAAAAACGGAGTCAAAGTCTTTTTCGGTAATATTTTAAATCCATCCATTACATCTTTGGCTACACAAAGTTCTATCGCCACTCTTCCTGTCAATTTGGAAGCTGCTAAAAATATGGGTGTACCTAAAGATATAAGAGAAATCATCTTACCAATCGGAGCTACTATGCATATGGACGGAACATGTCTTTCTTCCATACTCAAAATTTCTTTCCTATTCGGTATTTTTGGAAAAGATTTTTCAGGAATAGGTACTTATTTAATAGCTATCGTCGTTTCGGTCTTAGGCGGCGTAGTAATGTCAGGTGTTCCCGGTGGAGGGCTTATAGGCGAAATGCTCATCATCAATTTATTCGGCTTTCCTATGGAAGCATTTCCTATCATTGCAACTATAGGATTTTTAGTGGATCCGCCTGCTACATGGTTAAATTCCACAGGAGATACTGTCGCTTCCATGGTCGTTACAAGAATGATCGAAGGAAAAAACTGGATTTTCGGCAAAAAAATTGATTGATATTTCTATTGATTATATAGTACAATTATTTATATACTGAAATAAAAGGAGAAAAATAAAAATGAATTTCCCGAAACCCTTAAAAAAAGGAGACAATGTATTTTTACTTTGTCCTTCTTCACCTGTAATTGCAGAAGAAGATATAAAAAAATGTTCTGAAATTATTGAAAATATGGGATACAATGCTGTAATCGGAAAAAGCCTTTACGAAAATTACGGCGGATATATGGCAGGAAGTGCAAAAATTCGTGTAGACGATTTACACGAAGCATTTTCAAGAGAAGATATTAAAGGCATATTTTGTGTAAAGGGCGGCTATTCTGCTTCACAGCTTTTGGATAAACTCGACTACAATCTTATCGCAAACAATCCTAAAGTATTTGCAGGTTACAGTGATATTACTAACTTGCATATTGTCTTTAACCAAAAATGTAATTTGGGAACTTATCACGGTCCTATGGTAAAATCGAATATGTTTAACGACTTTAACGAATATACCGAAAAATCTTTTTTTGAAGCCATTGAATGCAGCGAATGGAAATACAAAGAACCGGAAAATAAAAGCCTTTCTCTGCTGAATGCCAAAAATATAAACGACAGCGTTTCCCATATAAAAGGCATCCTCACAGGGGGAAATTTGGCTATTATTGCGGCTTCTTTAGGTACTCCTTATGAGATAGATACCAAAGATAAAATTCTCTTTTTGGAAGATGTAGATGAAAAAATCGGCTCTCTCGACAGAATGCTCACTCATTTAAAATATTCAGGAAAGCTTGATGACTGTAACGGAATTATTCTCGGCAATTTTGCAGATTGTAAAAACACTTATGAAACTATCAATAATCAGATTTACGAACTGGATGAGTTGCTGAAAGACTTTTTCGGTAATTATGACAAACCCGTCATTTACGGAATGGAATCGGGACACGCAAAGCCTTATATGGCTACATTGCCGTTAGGAGCAGAATGTAAAATAAATATTAAAACGAAAGAAATAACTTTTACAAAATAGAAAAGGAGTAAAACTATGTTTTTTGATATGCACGCAGATGTGTGGACTGACAACCTTTGGGAATATGAAAAAGGTAAAAATGATGTCATAAGAAGAAAATACAAAGATAAATTTATAAAAGGAGGGCTTTTTGGAGGAATTTTCGTAATTTATATGGATGCTTTCAATACTCCCGATGTTGAAGAAGTGTTTTTCAGAAGTTTGAGAGCAATGAGTGAAGAACTTTATCATTCAAGGGATTTAGTTCATGTTATAAAGGATTATGAAGATTTTGAAAAAGCTGAAAAACAAAATAAATTCGGTGTTATTTTAGGAATAGAGGGACTTCCCGGAATAGGTTCAAACCTTGATTATCTCTATCTTTTAGAGAGAACGGGAGTTCGACATATCGGTATGACCTGGAACGAAGAAAACGCTTTCGCTACAGGACAAAGAGGCGATGTGAACAGAGGACTTACCGATTTGGGAATAAAAGCTGTAGAGATTATCGAAAATTTAGGAATACTACTTGATGTTTCCCATGCCAACGACAAGACTTTTTGGGATATAGCAAAATACTCGAAAAAGCCTTTTTTCGCTTCTCATTCCAATGCCAGAAGTTTATGCCCTTCAATGAGAAATCTGACAGATGAGCAAATACTCTGTATCGGAGAAAGAAACGGAATGATCGGAATGAACAGTTATCACGGTTTTGTCAGTAAAAACGAAAAAGAAAAGAATCTTGATATGCTTTTAAATCATATGGAATATATTGCTGAAAAAATCGGGCTTGACAAAGTAGGATTCGGCTTTGATTTTGCTGAATATTACAGTACACCTGAAGATGAGGACGAAGGACTTCAAGGAGTTCATGATGTAACTGAAATCGGCAATGTAAAAAAAGCCCTTGAAAAAAGAGGCTATTCTAAAGAAGAAATTGAAAATATAGCTTACAAAAACTTTGTTTCTTTTTTTGAAAGAGTGAGAGGGAAATAGCATGAAAAGGCTATTTCCTTTTTTTGAAAAAACTTCCGACTTAAATTTCTCTTTGCTTAGAAAACAAAGGGAAAGAGAAATTTGAGTATGAGAATCTATTAATAATCATCAAAATTCAAATCTAAAAAATATATTAATTTTATAAACTAAGGTGAAACATTAATACAAAATCGGATACAAGTTAAAAAGTAATTCTATAATTATAGAAACGATAAGACATATTTTTTTCAAAACTAAAAACTTCTTTTTTCCAAAATAACTTATAATTTTTGTTATGTAAAAAAGTACAAGCCCGGAAAGAGATAAAAGCATTTGTAGATCATTTTTATCCACTCCTCTGGAAATAATGTCATAAAAAATTATCCATACATATATTACATAGAGTAAAAACAAAATAATTATTGCTGACATAACTATATCTAAATAATACACTGTTCTTATTTTTCTATATTTCCATTTTATAAACTGCCATATAACATTTATAAAAAATAGAACTAATAATTTTTCTTTCATATATCCCCCTATTTTCTCTGACTCTAATTTATAATTTATTATACTTTCCCGGCATCGGTCCATACACTAATTTATAAAGTATATTTTTCGAGTATTCATCTAAAATTATACTTTTATCATCTTCCTGAAATTTATCAATCACATAAATACTTTCACTATTTTTTGAATTTTTTATTATTTCTTTATTCTGAAAATTTTTCAATTTTGAAAAATCGTATTTTCTATGAAACTGACCCGAATAGATAACTTTTTTATCAGCACTATTTAACTTTTCCAAATCAAAACCTGTATTTGCCAATAATTCTTTCAAAACTTCATCTACATTTTTTAATTCGCAAATAACAAAAGTATTTTTCTTGTTTATCCCCGAAGAAAAAGTATCACTGATATAATTACACAAAAATCTGAATATCGTTACAGTTTCATCAAAATTTATTATTAAATCATAGGAGTTTAAAAAATTTTTTCTTACAGATATAAATTTTATATCATCATAATAAATTTCTTTAGTCATAAATAATCCGTTTACAGTTATTTTTACTTTTCCAAAATTAATTTGTGTTCTGTTTTTAAGAAAAAGTGTAAAAATAAATCTGTATATCAAATACACTATATTTCCAGGAACTATTCCGAAAATATCCGCTCTGTTAAAATCAAATTTTGAATATTCTATTTTCACTTTTCTCCCCTATTTTTATAATAATTGTAAAATTCTGAATACTATTATATCAACAATTGTCGAAATTATAAAGAAATATTTTCTTACATTTTTATCCTTGCTGAAAGAGGTAAATACAACTTTTACTATATAAAACAGTGCCGTTATTATTGATTCTAATGCTGAAAAAAGATAATCTTTATCAGATATTCCGTTTTCTTTTATACTGCCTCCGATATATAAATTCCAAAACTCAAAAAAATAAAATATCAATATTATTCCTATGAGAATCGATATTATATTATCTATTGTAATTATTACTTTTCCTTTAAATTCAGTTTTTCTAAGTCTATCCAGTTTAAAGCATTCCCATAAGAAGAAAGAAACTGATAAAATTAAAATAATAAGTCCGTAATCTGTCATCTGTTTCTTCGCACCCCTTTCAAAAATCATCTATTAATTCCTGTACTGTTTCACAATAAATCACGATTATCCTGTTAAATCTCAACATTATTGTATTTTAAAAGCTCCTCTATAATTAATTGAGGAGCCTAATCTCTATCATAAATATCTCCTACAACTACTATACATACTTCTATCAATTGATAAATGCCTATTTTTGTATTTCATTTCAGTAATATTTATTTCGATTCAGTTTATTTATTTTTGGACAACACCGCCTGTGCAGTGTTATGTTTCATTTTCAAAGCCTCTTCCTTATTTTTCAAAGCATAACCTGTACAAAGTATATCTGCAACATATAACTGAGATATTTTTGCAATAAGCGAACCTCCATCAAGCAATGTTTCTCTCCCTGCAGTCAGCAAAACATAATCTGCCAGTTGTGCCACAGGAGATAAAATATGATTGGTAATTGCTATTATTTTAGCTTTGTTCTTTTTTGCTATTTCAAGTGATTCAACAATGTCGTTTGTCGAGCCTGATAAACTCACTGCTATTATTACATCTTTATTAGTCGTTATTGCAGCGTTCATTATCTGAAAATGGCTATCCGTGTAAGCTATTCCCGCTTTTCCGAATCTTAAAAACTTATTCTGAAGCTCTCTCGCTACAATTCCCGAAGCTCCCACTCCGTAAAGGAAAAGCCTTTCAGCTTTCCCGATAGCAGCAATGGATTTATCCAGATGTTTTCTGTCTATTAATGATTTTGTATTTGTTATTGCACTGTTTATATTAGCCTGAATATTGTCTATATAATCTTCATATCCTGTCTCTATTATAGGAAAATCTTCTTTGGCTATGTGCAGCTTTAAATCCTGAAAGCCGTTAAAACCTATTTTTTTTACAAATCTTACTATTGTAGCTTCTCCGACTTTTATCTGTTTGGCAATTTCCTGCAATGACTGATAGCTGATTTGTCCTTTTTTCTCAAAGATATAATCTGCTATCTTTTTCTCCTGTTTACTCAGAGAAGGATAAAACGATTCTATAATATTAATATATTTCATCTGTATCCCTTTCATTGTTTATAAACTTATATTTTCCTCTGTTTCTGCATCAAATATATGAGCTTTATTCGTATCAAATCTGAATACTCTTTTTCCTTTCTTCGATACTGAATCTCCTACATGCTCTATGTTTATTCTGCATGTCATCTGATGTCCGTTTAATGTAAAGTATATATACTCTTCATTTCCCATTTGTTCTACTACGCTTATTTCCCCTGTCTTTGATATCGAATCTTCATGTTCGGCTACACTTATATTTTCAGGTCTTATTCCGAATGTTACTTTCTTTCCTGTATGTCCTTTTACTTTTTCTCCTTTTTCATGAGATAGCTCTATTTCCGCTCCGTCTATATCTATATATACTTTCCCCTCTTTTTCTTTTAATACTCCGTCTACTAAGTTCATCGTAGGTGACCCTATAAATCCTGCCACAAACTTGTTCGCAGGATAATGATACAAGTTTAACGGTGTATCTACCTGCATTATTCTTCCCGCTCTCATTACTGTTATTCTGTCTCCCATTGTCATTGCTTCTACCTGATCATGGGTTACATATATCATCGTTGTTTTTAGCTCCTGATGTAATTGTGTTATTCTTACACGCATCGATACTCTCAACTTCGCATCAAGGTTTGATAACGGTTCATCAAACAGAAATACTTCAGGTTTTCTTACTATCGCTCTTCCTAACGCTACCCTTTGTCTTTGTCCTCCTGACATTTCCTTAGGTTTTCTATCCAGTAATTCTGTTATCTCAAGTTTTTCTGCCGCTTCTCTTACTCTTCTATCTATTTCATCTTTCGGCGTTTTCTTTAATTTAAGTCCGAAAGCCATATTCTGATACACTGTCATATGAGGATACAAAGCATAGTTCTGGAACACCATTGCTATTCCTCTGTCTTTCGGAGGAACATCATTTACAAGTTTATCTCCTATATATATTTCTCCTCCTGTTATTTCTTCAAGTCCTGCTATCATTCTCAGTGTTGTGGATTTAGCACATCCTGAAGGTCCGACAAATACCATAAATTCTCCGTCTTTTATCTCCAAATCAATTCCATGAACTGCTTTAAATCCGTTAGGATATTGTTTTTCCACTTTTTTTAATACTACTCCCGACATCTCTTGTCCTCCTTATTTTTGCTTTTAAGTTCTGCAATATAATATCTTATTTGTTATTAGTATACTTCGAAAATTATTTTTGTCAATAGAGCCTTTGTTATAAGTCATTTTTTCCTTATATATTCTGTATCAGAAACTTTCATATCTTATTATTTGAATACGATTTCGCTCTATTTTACTTCTTCAACTAATTTCAATATTTTTTCATTTAATTCTTTTAAAAACTCTTTTTTCTTATCATCAGTTATAGGCAACAAAGGCAATCTCGGAACTCCTGTTTTTACTCCTCTCAAATCCAGAATATATTTACATGCACCGTAAAGCGAGCCTACAGAAAGTAATCCTTTTATTATTTCGTTTACTTTATCTTGTAATTCCCTTGCTTTTTCGACTTCCTGTTTTTTCATATATTCATCAAGTTTCATAAACAGTTCAGGCATCACTCCGTATGTTCCTCCTATTCCTGCATCAGCTCCTATAGCTCTTCCCGCCACAAACTGTTCGTCAGGACCGTTGAATACAAGAAAATCTTTTCCTCCTACAGCTTTAAACTGCTGCAATTCAAATGTACTTTCCGAAGAACATTTTATTCCTATTACTTTTTCCTGTTTTGCCATTTCTTCAAACAGACACATCGGAAGGTTAAATCCTGTTGTTTGAGGAATATGATAAATTATAAACGGTAAAGATGTACTGTCTATCATTGCCTGCCAGTGGACTTTTACCGATTCAGGCGACAATCTGTAATATACTGCCGGTATGGAAGATACAGCATCTGCTCCCATTTTTTCTGCATGTTGTGCAAGCCTTACACTTTCAGCAGTGGAATTCGCTCCTACATGAACAATAATAGTAAGTTCTCCTTTAACTTCTTCCATTACAGCTTCCACTACCTGTTTTCTTTCTTCTTCACTTTGAAGAACTCCTTCTCCTGAACTTCCTCCTACGTAAAGTCCTTTGACTTTTTTATCGGCGTAATATCTTGCCAATTTTTTTACTCTCTCTTTATCCACATTTCCGTTATCATCGTATGCCGAGTACATCGCCATAAAAATCCCTTTAAATTTTTCCAAATCTCTTTTCATTTCTTTTCCTTTCTGATTATATTATTTAATTTTATTACGTTTACTTAAAAAGTGATACAATGCACCGAGCATCCCTGCCTGATTTCCCTGTTTTGCCAATCTTATTTCAGTTTTTCTGAATGTATCGCTTATCATATTATCATTTACTTTTTTGTTTATTTTCTCTTCCAAATATTCTTTTTGAGCGGTTATTCCCCCGCCTATTACTACTATTTCGGGATTTAAGAGATAAATTATATTTCTTATTCCCACAGAAAGATTGCTTATCATTTCATCTATAGCATCAATACAGATTTTATCTCCCTGTTTTGCCAGTTCAAATATACTTAAACCGTTGATTTTACCTTCTATTCCTTCTTTTTCTTTTTTCTCTTCACAAACTTTCTGCACAAGATATTTTGAAGACGCTATATCCTGAATATATTTACCGTTCACATCCATATACCCTATTTCTCCCGCAGTATAGCCGACGCCGTTTAAAAGTTTGCCATCAAGAATTATTGAACCTCCTATTCCCGTGCCTATCGTAAGACACACCATAGATTTGGAGCCTTTTCCCGCTCCTTTCCAGTATTCTCCCAATCCCGCACAGTTTACATCATTTTCCACTTCGCACGGCAAAGAAAACTCTTTTTCCAACTCTTCTTTTATTTTAGTTCCTGTATATTTGGGAATTGTAGGTCCCGCATAAGCGATTTCACCTTTATCAGTATCCACTACTCCTGCAGATGATACACAAATCCCTTCTATTTTATACATGCTGTACTGTTCAAGAATATCTTTTATTACTTTTTTTATATCTGCAAGTATATAGTTTTCTTTTGAAGTAACTCTCGTATTAATCATGCCGTTTACAAGCTGTTCTCCTGTTTCGGACAACACTCCGTATTTTATCGACGTTCCTCCTATATCTATACATATGTAATACATCAGCATTTCACATCCGTTCTCT
The DNA here is from genome assembly GCF_007990505.1 of Pseudoleptotrichia goodfellowii. Taxonomy (NCBI): domain Bacteria; kingdom Fusobacteriati; phylum Fusobacteriota; class Fusobacteriia; order Fusobacteriales; family Leptotrichiaceae; genus Pseudoleptotrichia; species Pseudoleptotrichia goodfellowii. Next base: position 1,701,929 of record NZ_AP019822.1, read on the forward strand.
TTTGCAGCTTTCTCACAATAAAAATTATAAAATTATAAGTTACACTTGCTGCAACTGTAGGAATATAATTAAAATACAAAGCATAGCCCGGATTTTTCATATTCAGCTTCAACCCTATGAAAAGCAATATTACACTCACTGCATTAACTATAAGAGGAGGAATATATAATTTATTAAAAACTCTGTTTAATAAAGCAGTTACTACGATTGATCCGATTATAAAAAGTATACCGTAATAAAACCATCCTATTATCATTATTCTAAAATTTTCAATCATTTTTATCCTCTTTCAAGCCCTAATTTATAACAATTCCGATATTTTTATCCTTTTACTGCTCCCATTGTTACTCCTTGTGTAAAGTAATTTTGGAACATCAAGAATACTATAATCATAGGCAACGAAGCCAGTAATGCTCCTGCCATCAAAAGACCGTAATTCAAAGAAAATTCCGCACTTTGAGCCATCGCTGCTACTCCTAAAGGCAATGTTTTCATCATTTCACTGTTTGTAAATATCAACTGGGAAAAGTAGTCATTCCAACTCGCAATAAATGTAAATATTGCCAATGCCCCTATTCCCGGTTTTATAATCGGTAATACAATATTAATAAACGTTTTCAATTCTCCGCAACCGTCTATTCTTGCTGACTCCAACAATTCGTTAGGAACAGAATGAGAAAACTGTTTCATCAGAAATACTCCGAAAGGCCAACCCACTGCAGGAAGTACCAATGCTTTATAAGAATCTATCCAGCCCAACTCTGTTACAAATTTCAATAAAGGTATGAGTATTACCTGTTTAGGCAATGCCATTGCGGCTACAAAAACTATAAATATAAGTCCTGCTCCGGGAAACTGTTTTTTAGCCAGAGCGTATCCTGCAAGAGATGCTGTTATACAAACAAGTATAGTTGTTGAAAGTGATACAAATACCGAATTGAAAAACCATCTCGTTGTCAACGGTATCAGAAGTTTATCAAAATTTTCCAATGTCGGTTTTAACGGAAACCATTCAGGCGGTATACTTATTGCCACTTCCTGTACTTTAAAAGCCCCTGTTGCTATCCAGTAAAAAGGAAATATAAAAAATATTGTAAGTATTATTAATATTATCATTGAGATAATCGAGAATATCGATTTTTTTTCTTTATTTTTCATTTTTCCTCCTAATCTATATCTTTCGATAAAAACTTAAATTGCAATACCGAAATTATTCCTATTATGACTGCCAGAATTATCCCCATTGCCGATGATACTCCGAAACGACCTTCTACTATTGCCGTCTGATACACGAGATACATTACCGTAGAAGTACTGTAATTCGGTCCTCCGTGTGTCAGCAACTGTATCAGAGCAAATATCTGAAAACTGTTTATAGTCGTAACAACCACTATATATAAAGTTGTCGGCATTACCAATGGCCATGTTATATTTCTGAATGTCTGCCATTCATTTGCACCGTCTATTCTTGCGGCTTCTGTCAAATCCTTCGGAACATTACCCAAGGCAGCTACATATAATATTATCGGTTGTCCGACACTTGTAGTTATAAGTATTGCTATAATTGCAAATATAGCTGTTTTCGGATCTCCCAGCCAGTCTACAGGCTTTGATATTAAATGTGCTTTTTGAAAAACATAATTTAATATACCGTATTTTGGATGATATATCCAGTTCCATACAACAGTTATTGAAACTACCGATGAAATCGCAGGAATATAGAAAACTCCCCTAAAAAAAGATCTCACAGTTGCATTTTTTTCATATATCACATAAGCTACAAATATAGAAAATACAACTACTACAGGCAACGCCACAAAGGTTATAAACACTGTATTTGTTGCCGATTTTAAAAATATATCGTTTTTCAGCAAATCTGCATAATGCTTCAATCCGACAAAAGTTGTATTTCGCCCTCTAAATCTGTACAAAGACAGATGTATCCCCTTTATCATGGGATATAAAACAAAACTCAGAAAAAATACAAGTACAGGCAATATAAATAAATATGCACTGTAATCGACTTTTTTCCAATTCCATTTGTATTTTCCCGCAATACTGTTATCCATTATTTCTCCCAGTTCTTTCTATAATCTAAGTAATTATTTAAAAATCCCGCATTTCGCAGCCAACGAAATCGTAAAGACCACAATCAGCGGGAATTTTTAAATTTGAAAGATATTTTTATTATATATTATTTTGCATCGGATATTGTTTTATTTGCATCTTCTGCAAATTTATCCAATCCTGCTTTAGGAGCAGTCTGTCCGTTTAATATTGCCTGAACCATATTGAACCAAAGCGGTCTCATTTGAGCATACCCGTCTATTGTATTGTAATAAGGTCCGTAGAATCCTACCAATGATTCCAAATATTTTATTTCAGAATCATCGCCGTATATTCCTGTTTTTCCTGAAGGCGAAAAGTTATTTGTAGCTTTCAAACTTCTTTCTCCCCATACAGGATCATTTACGATGAAATCAACAAATTTTTGAGCAGCTGCTACTTTTGCAGGATCTCCATTATCAAATACCGCAGCCCCTGCCAATAAAAACTCAAATTTTGCCTGTCCTGATTCATTAGGGAATGGAAGAAATATAGGTTCAAGATCTCCTTTTGCTATTGCTTCCTTATCCTGTCCTTTTAATCCCGGTGAATAAAGTATAGTAGCTACCGCTTTTCCGCTTCTGAATGCTTCCAATGCATCTTTTGCTTCAGCTGAAACACCTTTTCCCAATAATCCTTCATCATATGCTTTTTTTATCCATGTCAATGATTTTACACCGTTTTCATCATTTATTGTATATTTTGTTACCCCTTCGTCTGTTATCCAGCTATTATAAAGGTTTGATACAAATGCTCTCGGTCCCTGATCTCCCGCTTGGCTTTTTGTATAGAACAATACAGGGTCAACAGAAGAATCTTTAGCTTTTACAGCTTTTAAGAATTTTTCAAATTCTTCAACAGTCCAGTTTCTTCCAGGTTTATTTAAAGGTAATAAATCAGTAACTCCCAATTTATCAGTAAGCTTTTTATTTACTGCCATTACAAATGGAGCTGTTCCTAAAGGATACAAATACAATTTATTTTCAAAACTGCTCGCATCGGCTATAACTTTGGAATATTTGGAAACATCAGCTTTTTCAAAAGGTGCCAAGTATCCTTTTTTTGCCCAGTCAATAATTCTTCCCGGAGCGTCAATTACTACATCAGGATTTGATTTTGCCTGAATTGCTGTTTCTATTTTTGCAGGTCCATCTGTAAAGTCGATTTTTTGATATTCCACTTTGATATTGGGATTTTTTTCTTCAAATGCTTTAATCAAAGCAGCATCATACTCTTCAGGAGTTTTAAACTCACCGTCTGAAGTAAAGTTTGGAAACGACCAGTATTTTATTGTTACTTTTTGATTCGGATCCAATTTTTTTTCATCGGCACTTTCCTTTTTACCTCCTCCGCATGCTGTTAAAACAAAAGCAAATAATACTCCAATTAAAATTTTCTTCATAAAATTTTTGTTCATTATATTACCTCCATATTTCTATTTTTTACTTTTTATATTTTCTTATACAATATATTGTACCTCATTTTTTCAATTTGTAAATAGGAAAAGTAAAAAATTTTTTATTTATTTTTTTATTTTTAAAATTTTTTTTCATTTCTTGTTTCAAAAAAACTCAATCACTTTGATACAAAGTAATTGAGCCGTTATAACATATGTTAATCTTCAAGTAATTTTAAAGCTGATTCCAATACCTTCACTCCGTTCATCATTCCGTAATCCGCCATATTAATAGTATCTATTTTTTTTCCGTGTTCATCAGCTATTTTTTTCAATTCAGGCAAAGCATACTTAACTTGAGGCCCTAACAAAACTACGTCTGCTTTCGGCACTTCATCGTGTGCTTTATCAAGAGGTTCTGCCCATATTTCTGCTTCTATATTTTTATCTTTTGCTGCATCTTTCATTTTATTTACAAGTAAACTTGTAGACATCCCTGCTGAACAGCATAATAATATCTTTTTCATAAATTTCACCCTTTCATAGTTTAAAATTCTTTTAGTATTATTTATTATATCATATTTATTTAGGATTTTATATATTTATATTTAACCTTATCAAATGCTTAATTTCAAAATTTTTCAACTTTTTAGTATATTTTCATTTTACTCCCCATCCTTAGGAACACTATACGCCTGACTGCAGACAGGACATTGCAGATATTCATGTTTACCGCTTACAGGAATAACAGGAATAAAAAACAATGTAAACCAGTGTCTATACTGCATAAACCTCCACTCTGAAACATTATGACACCTTGAACATTCGTACGTTCCCACAACTCCCATATCCTTTGTAATTGTTTTTGTTCCGAATACTATAAACATTCTTTCACCTCGTATAAATTTATTCTTTTATTTCCAGCAATTTCAAATTCAAATCTTCTTCCAATACTTTTTCTTCCACGCCTGCAGGTGCTCCTGTCATCAAATCCTGTCCTTTGTTTGTTTTAGGGAACGGAATCACTTCTTTTATGGAGTTTTCTTTAAGCATAGCCATAAGCCATCTGTCTATACCGAATGCAAGTCCTCCGTGAGGCGGTACTCCGTATTTCAGCACTTCAAGGAAAAATCCGAATTTCTCCTGCTGTTCCTCTTTTCCAAGTCCCAATTTTTCAAATACTTTCTCCTGTAACTCTTCATCGTGTATTCTTATACTTCCTCCTCCGATTTCATAGCCGTTTAACACCATATCGTAAGAGTCTGTTTTTATTTTATCTAATTCATTTGTATCAAGATATTTTCTGTCCTCAACTTTTATCGAAGTAAACGGATGATGCTGAGCCTTGTATCTGTTTTCTTCTTCACTCCATTCAAACATAGGAAAATCAACTACCCATAAAAATTTATAAGCATCTTTATCAATCAATCCGAGCTCTTCTCCCAATTTCAATCTCAATGCTCCCAATCCGTCATGCACTGTTTTATATTTATCCGCCAGAATCAATGCTGTTTCGTTATTTTTAATATTCAGTTTTTGAATAATTTTCTGCATTGTTTCTTCTGTAAAAAATTTCGCAATAGGCGAGTTGATTTCTCCGTTTTCGTCTATTTTAATATATGCCAGACCTTTTGCTTTAAAATATGTTTTAACATAATCTTCCAAATCTTTTATATATTTTCTCGAAAAAATTTCTCCTTTAGGTGCAACTAAAGCCTTTACATTTCCACCTTCCTTAACTGCATTTTCAAATACTCCGAAGCCGCAATTTTCAACTTCTTTTGACAAATCTATCAACTTCATATCGAATCTCAAATCAGGCTTATCAGAACCGTAATTATTCATTGCATCATCATAAGTCATTCTTTCAAAAGTTTCCGTCACTTTTTCTCCCGTAACATCTTCAAATACTTTTTTTGCCAACTTCTCCATAACATTTAATACGTCTTCCTGTTCAACAAAAGACATTTCCACGTCAAGCTGTGTAAACTCAGGCTGTCTGTCTGCTCTCAAATCTTCATCTCTGAAACATTTCGCAAGCTGATAATATTTATCTATTCCTGCAACCATAAGTATTTGCTTGAATAACTGAGGCGATTGAGGCAATGCGTAAAAATCTCCTTTATTTATTCTGCTCGGCACTACAAAATCTCTCGCTCCTTCAGGAGTAGCTTTTGCGAGTATCGGCGTATCCACATCAAGAAAACCGTTTTCATTCATAAATTTTCTTATTGAAAACAGCATATCATTTCTTTTTATAATATTATTAAGCATTTTAGGTCTTCTAATATCCAAATATCTGTAAGTGAGTCTTATGTTTTCGTTAAGATTTCCCGTTTCATCTATTTCAAAAGGCAGTTGTTTCGACTGACTTAAAACCTCTATTTCTTTCGCCTGTATTTCAATATCTCCTGTAGGAATATTGGGATTTTTGCTGCTTCTTTCCACAACAACACCTTTTACTTTTATTACCCATTCATTTTTAAACTTTTTCACTTTTTCCTGAAGTTCTTTACCGGAAACTTCTTCATTTATAAATATTTGAGTAACTCCGTATCTATCCCTCAAATCAATAAACACAAAGTGTCCTTTATCTCTTATTTTGGAAATCCAACCGGACAGAGTCACTTCTTCTCCGACATTTTCAATTCTTAATTCGTTAAGCTTATAGTTTCTATACATTTTTCTTTCCTTTCCTAATATTTCATAATATATTTATTAAAAATATCTTTTTTTAAAATTTTTTCTTTTTCTAAAAAATCAAACATTTGCCCGATATCTTCCAGTGAATACTTTTTATCTTTTCTTTTATTCCAACTTTTCATTTCTTCATAAATATTATTATTACTTATTTCATCGTCTTTTTTGTTTTTTAAAATATAAATAACAGTTGATAATAGCTCTACTTTATTTTCTATTTCTTCTTTTACTGAAATTGAATAGAAATTTTTCATATTAATATAAATCTGTATAGCATTTTCTATATTTTCTTTTTCTTTTTGTAAATTTTTTGTTATTTCTTCTTTCAGTAATTCTTTTTCAATTTCAACAAGTTTTTTATTATTTAATTTGGAATATTCTTTCAACTTCTGATATTGTATACTTATTAATTTTGAAAAAGGACCTTCAGATTCCTCTTTAAATTTAAAATAATTATTTCTATCTCCTAAATAAATTAATTTTTGCAAAACTAAATCGGTTATCTCCTTTTTTATTCCTTTTTCTTCAGCTTTCACTAAAGTATATGCAATTAAATAGTGTCCTTTACTTAGTTTTGACTCACTAATAGCAGGTTCATAAATAATAACATTTGTACTTTTGGAAACTCTTTTTTCAAATTTTTCGATCTCGTTTTTTACTAATTTCCAGTCCAATTTCCCATTTCCTGCTCCGATTGGAGGAATAGATACACTTTTTATTCTCAATTTTTCCAATAACTCTTCTAACTTTTTCAATCCGATTTCAATGTATTCAATTTTTGAATTTTCTTTCCAATTTTTCTTCGTAGGAAAATTTATTATTATCTTGTCTTTTTCTTCAGTATAAATTAAATCTTTTCCAACATCTACTTCTTTAATTAAACATTTTTGTTCATAATTCTGAAAATTATTCGGATATTTAATTTTAAATTGATAAGCCAGACCTTTCCCCATTATCCCCTGAGTATTTACAGGATTTATTAAAGCCTGTGTCTCACTTTCAAATATATTTCCCTGTCTTATTTCCATAATAATTCTCCCTTAGATTTTATCTTTAGAAATATCTTTTATCATCAATAAAAACTTCTATTTTCAAATTATTTTTTTCAAGCTTTTTTTCTACTATTTGTTTCTGTGCAAATGAAAAAACTCCTATTTTCCATTTTCCACTCAAATATATTCTATCTTTTATTAAAACTTCCGACATTAAAAATTGCTGAGTTTTATTATCAGAAAAATCTAAATATCCCATATCATTTTGTAATTTCTTTTCTTCTTTCAACAATTTTTCCTTAAATCCCATTAAATCATTTATTTTTATTGCATTATTTTGTGATTTTGAGATTGGATGATATAAATAAAAATCTAATTCATTATTGCTAAAATCATCTATATTATAATTTAAAAAAATCATATTTTCACTCAATTGATTTTTCAAAACTTTCCAATTAATAAGGTATACTGTATTTTTTCTGTAAATAATTTATATGAAATGGAATATAATTATTCAAATCATTTCGCTCTCCTATAATTCTTTTATCTGCTGTATCATTAAATTTTATATTAAACTGCTTTAATTGATTTCTGGAAATTAACCCTCTCTCCAATATACTTTCTAAATTATCTATATGTGTCAAATGATGAATCCACATATTTTATACCCCCCTTTTAATATATAAATTCATATTTTTATTTATTTAAAATCTCAATAACCTCTTTTAAATTATATTTCTCTTGTTCTCCCGTACTGAATCTCTTTAAAGTAACAACATTTTCCTTCTGTTCTTCTTCTCCCAATATAAGCACATACTCAGCATTAATTTTATTGGCTTTTTTCATTTGGGCGGAAAAACTTTTCGGATTATAGTCAAAATTTACTTTAATTCCCTTTTTCCTCAATTCTTCTACTGTTTTTATAAAATATTCCTTCGTTTCATCAAAATATACAACATATATTTTTTCTTCTTTCTGCTCTAGTAAACTTTCATCCATAAGCATTGCAGCTCTTTCCATTCCCGCCGCAAATCCTATCGCCGGTATCTTTACATTATCGAGAATTTCAAGCAGTCTGTCATATCTTCCTCCTGCAAGTACCGTCGCCTGTGCTCCGAGCTTATCGGATTTTATTTCAAATACCGTATCCGAATAATAATCAAGTCCTCTCACAAGTTTAGGATTTTCAACATACTTTACTCCCAGTATTTCAAGATATCTCTTCGTATCCTCAAAATATTTTTTACTTTCTTCATCTAAATAATCATATAGCTTCGGAGCATCTTTAAACTGTTCCTGATCTCCTTTATCTTTGGAATCTAATGCTCTCAAAGGATTTTTTTCATATCTTTTTTTAGAGTCTTCGCTTAATTTATCAAGCCTTTGAGCCATAAACTCTTTCAAATCGTCTATATATTTTTTTCTCGATTCCAAATTTCCTAAGCTATTCAGCTCTACTGTCAATCCTGTTATACCGAGTTTTTCCAAAAATTCACAACTCATTTTTATTACTTCTGCATCAAGGTAAGGACTTCTAATCCCGAATATCTCGGCTCCGACTTGATGAAACTCTCTGTACCTTCCTTTCTGCGGAGCTTCATATCTGTACATCGGCCCGTTATAAAACCATTTTACAACAGGATCCGATTTGTGAAGTCCCGCTTCCAGATAAGCCCTTACAACTCCTGCCGTTCCCTCAGGACGCAATGTAACATTACGCTCCCCTTTATCTTTGAAATCATACATTTCTTTTGAAACAACATCGGTTTCATCTCCTACACTTCTTCTGAAAAGCTCCGTTTCCTCTAAAATCGGTGTTATTATTCTTTCAAAGCCGTACTTTGTAAAAACTTTTTTTGCTGTATCTACTATAAAATCATATTTTTTTACATCATCAAAATATCTGTCTTTCATTCCTTTTAAAACATTTATCATTGTCTTACCTCTCTTTTGTTTCATTTTAAATATTATATAATATTTTTTCTATTATTTCATTATTTATTTCTTCTATTGTTCTCAATCTATTGTTTTCTACACAGGATATCATTATCCAACCGTATTTTTCAGCCAGTTCTTTTGCAAGGTTATAAGCATTTTTCAAATATTCCTTATCACTTTCGTGAATATCTTTTTTTTCTTCGCCTGTTATTTTATTAATTCTTTCTTTCATAAGTTTCTGGCTGAACTCAAAGGGAACATCCAGAAAAAATACCAAATCGGGCTCAGGTATGGGCATTTTTTCCCATTCCAAATCTACCAGCCATTCCAGATATTTTTCTCTTTCTTTTTCGTTGCCTATTTTCGGAGCCTGATGAACCATATTTGACGTAGTATATCTGTCACTTACAATTATTCCTCCGTTATTATAAAAGTCCTCCCAATCTTTTTTAAAAGAAGCGTATCTGTCTACCGAATAAAATAACGAAGCGGCATAAGCATTTACACTGTCCACTCTTTTCCCAAACTCTCCTGCAAGATACATTTTTACAGGCTCTGAAGCTTTGCTCTCATAGTTGGGAAAAGATATTTTTTTTATTTTTTCTTTTCCTTTCAGTTCACATAATCTCTTATATATAAGTTCTGTCTGGGTCTGTTTACCGCTTCCGTCAGTTCCTTCAATGATTATAAGTTTTCCCATTTTTTCCTCTTTTCTCGATTTTAAATTTTTTTATTGTTACAAATCTTCTTTCTCGGCAAAAAAATACTTCATTAAATTTAAAAATAAATCAGGTCTTGTGATATTATTAAAATAAATTTGCTGCAAAATTTTTCCTTCTAAATCTAAAATTATAAAATTATTCCATTTATTGAAAAATATTTTGTTTTCATTTCGATTATAAATCACATCTTTTATTTTTATATAATCTTTTGTCAGTGATATTTCATAAGTCCCTGAAGGGTTTTCATAAATATTTCCTGGGCAATCGGAAAAAATTTTATCAACAACAGGACCTAAAATAGCAAGAAAGGATAAAATTCCGATTACAAACTCAAATATTGATTTAATATCTCTTTTTACAATGAATTTTTCTTCATAATCTTCTTCAACTCTGTTTATTTTCTCTGCAATAATATAATTCAAGTAATCTTTAATAAGAATTTTCCTTGTCCCTTTTCCCAAACCTTGTAAACTTAAACTTTTACATTCATTTTTCTCTGTTTTATAACAAATTCTGTGAATATTTCCTTCAGATAACCCCGGTGTGTAATAATATTCAAAATTTCTATAAAGTATTTTTTCTTTATCTTTAACCTACTATAAATCCGTCATTATAAAAATAAATTATCGGGCTTCTTGAAAGATTAAAAACAAATAGCACCGCAAGAAAAATGAATAATAATATTGTTTCTAAATTAAGAAATTTCGGCCATTGCCCTTGTAAAACTGAGAAAAAACATACAGTTATTCCCATTATTACCAAAAAACCTATATAAAATGTAAAAATTTTCTGAAATAAACTTTTTTTAGTTATTAAAACTAGTTTCAATCCTTCTTTGCTTATATTATTTTTCTCGATCAATCTTTCTATCTTTTTATCAGTTTTCATTTTAAACCCCTTTTGTTATGTTTTTTTATATTTTATCAGAATTTTCTGTTTTTTTCTATATTTTCTTTATTTTTCATTTTTTTTAATATATAATACTAAAAAAATAAATAGGAGAAAGAAATGATAAATTTAATACAAAACATTGATATATCGTGCATTGAGTTTCTTTACAAAATTCAGCACAACCTAAAATCCGACATAATTAATAAAACTATGATATTTTTTACAAATTTGGGAGATAACGGAATCATTTGGATTATGATTTCATTGATTTTACTTTGCACGAAAAAATACAGAAAATCAGGAATTATATCAGTAATCTCACTAATCGTATGCTCCGTTACTGTAAATCTGATTTTAAAACCTCTTGTTCACAGACCCAGACCTTTTAACGAAATAGCTCATATTGTATTGTTAATCAAAGCCCCTAAAGATTTTTCATTTCCATCGGGACATACTGCCGCCTCTTTCACAGCCGTTTATATTTTCTTTAAAAATATGAAAAAGTATTTCTTTCCTGTTTTGATTATAGCCTTATTTATAGCATTTTCAAGACTCTATTTGACTGTACATTATCCGAGTGATGTTTTTGCGGGAATTTTAATAGGTTTGTTTTCAGGATTTGCAGGAGAAAAAATATTTTACCGTTTTTTGAATAAAAATTCTTCTTAGTCAGTTTTTTTTACAAAAAAAAATCGCTAAATACTTTTTTGATTCAGCGGTTACTGTTTAATAATATTTTGGAGGCGACAACCGGATTCAAACCGGTGTACAAGGTTTTGCAGACCTCTGCCTAAATCACTCGACCATGTCGCCACAGCTTGTTGATTATAACATTATTAAATATCTTTGTCAAACGATTTTTTGGAATGGAAGATAAAGTTTGTTAAAAGCTTGCTAAAATCATTCTTTTCAGTATTTTTTTACCGATGTCACTTTTTCCCACATATCTTCATTTATATAAGACACTCTCCAACAAAAAAATCAAATCTTTATGGATTTTAATCCACAAAAATCTGATTCTTTATAATTTTATGGAATACAATCCATAAAATCTTCCATATTTAATTTTTAATCATTTTTCTTTTTATACTCATATATCCCTAATCTATTGTTATACAAATACATAAAAGGGATTACCCATTTTTTCGTAAAAGGCAGGATTTTTTTCATTTCTGTAGTAAAATTGATAAGTCCTGTCTGTTTCATCAAAGGATTTAATTTTACAACCTCACTTCCGTCTTTTACTGCCCATTTGAATTTTGCATTCATTTTTTTCAGTGTATCGTGTTCTTTCTGCATCTTTAATGCTCCTTTGGAAATAAGGTCGAATTGTGCTTCAAATTCATCAAAGTTGTCAGTCAGTATTTTCAGAAAATCTTTTACTTCATTTTCATCAAAATACATCAAAACTCCTTCTGAAATAATGAGAAGCTTTTTCCCGTTTACTTTTACATCTTGGGTCCATGCAGGATCTAAAGCTGATTTTGAAATATTTTTTACTCTCTCATTTTCAGGAAAAAATAGTTTTCTTTTTTCTATTACTTCAGGAAAATCCAAATTATACCATTCGATTTTACCGTTATCGATTCTGTTAAATCTTGTATCCAGTCCGCATCCCACAGAAACAATAACACTTTCAGGATTTTCTGAAATAAATTTTTTAACCTGATCATCCATTGTTTTCGCTCTCGCTAAAATACCGTAGTAAGAAAGCCATCCACTTTTAAATTTTGAAAAATCATAGTCTATCATCGACATTATTTCTTCGGATTTTTTATCTTCCAATACCGATTTTTCTTTTTTAGCATCTTCTCCTCTTGCGTATAATGTTATAAGTAATGTTTCCATTACTCCGTCAAGTTTAATTTTCATATAAATCACTCCGTTTCCTGATTTTATTTAACCACAAATTACTTTGATTGTCAAACTTTTTTCGCTTTTTTAATTACATATTTTTCAAAAATTTATTATACTAATCTTATCATAAATAATACATATTTTATTTTAATCTTTAGATATGTTATAATCTGTATCACAAATTTAATGTAAATAAGTACTTCATATATGTTATGTAATAATATAATTACGAAGTTTCAATTTTATGAAAGAAAGGAAAAAGTATATGAAAAGAATTTTATTAACTGCATTGTTGTTAATTATTTTTATTGTCAGTTGCGGCGAAAAAAAATCTGCTGACAGCAATGTTATAAAAATAGGGGTCATTGCACCGCTTACAGGTAATTATGCACAGTACGGAACTGCTGTAAAAGACGGAGTTGAATTGAAAGTAAACGAAATCAATAAAGCAGGCGGAATTAACGGAAAAAAAATTGAACTTATTATCGCCGACAGTAAAGGCGATGTACAGGAATCTGTAAATGCATTTAAAAAAATGGTTTCACAGGATAAAGTAACTGCCGTTATCGGAGAAGTTGTATCTGCTACTACACAGGCTATTTCAGATCTTGCTCAGACTGCAAAAGTGCCTTTAATTTCGGCAACTGCTACGAGTATTGATGTTACAAAAGGAAAAGATTATGTGTTCAGAACAACATTTACGGACCCTTATCAGGGAACTGCCACTGCTAAATATATCCACTCAAAAGGCATAAAATCGGTTGCTGTTTTAACAAATTCATCAAACGACTATTCTGTAGGAGTTGCCAATGCGTTTAAAGAACAGGCGGCAAAAGACGGAATAAATATAGTTGAAGAAAAGTATACAGGTGATGATAAAAACTTCAAAGCAATTTTAACAAAATTAAAAGGGCAAAATGCAGAAGCTATGTTCATTCCTGATTATTATAATACAATCGGGCTTATAATTTCTCAAGCAAGAGATTTAGGAATAAATACCCGTTATTTCGGTGGAGACGGTTGGGATGGAATTCAGACAGACTTTGGAGAAGTAGCTGAAGGAGCAATTTTTGCAAGTCAGTTTTCTTCCGAAGATACATCGGAAATCGTTCAGAAGTTTATAAACTCTTATAAAACTGAATATAAAAAAGAACCTACAATGTTTGCAGCACTCGGTTATGACACAGTAGAAATTTTAGGAACAGCTTTAAAATCTTCCAAAGATTTAACAGGACCTTCAATAAAAGAAGCTCTTAATAATGTAAACGAAATCGATTTAATTACAGGAAAATTGAAATTCGATGCTGACAGAAACCCTGAAAAATCTGTTACATTCATTGAAATAAAAGGTGGAAAACTTACTTTAAAAGAAAAATTTTAATTTAATATATAAAGGAGAAAGAAAAAAATGAAAAAATTATTGTTACTTATGTCATTATTAATGGTATTTATACTTAGTTGCGGAGGTAAAAAAGAAGCTGCTCAGGATAAAGATTCAATAAAAATAGGAGTTATCGGACCTCTTACGGGAGATATCGCCCAATACGGTACAAGTACTATTGACGGTTTTAAACTGAGAGTCAAAGAGATCAACGCTGCCGGAGGAATAAAAGGTAAAAAAATAGAACTTGTTATTGCTGACAGTAAAGGTGATCCGCAGGAAGCAATAAGTATATTCAAAAAAATGGTTTCGCAGGACAAAGTTGATTTTATAGTAGGAGAAGTTGCATCAACTGCATCTCTTGCAATATCAGATTTTGCTCAAAAAGCTAAAGTACCTATGCTTACACCTACAAGTACATTATTTGATATTACAAAAGGAAAAGATTATGTATTCAGAGTTACTTTTACAGATCCTTATCAAGGTGTAGCAATGGCTAAATATGTAAAAGAAAGAGGAATTAAAAATATAACAATATTAATCAATACATCAAATGACTACAATGTAGCATTGGCTCAGGCATTTAAAGAACAGGCTGAAAAAGACGGAATAAAAATTTCCGAAGAAAAATATACTAAAGATGATAAAGACTTTAAGTCGGTTCTTACAAAAGTAAAAGCTCAAAATCCTGAAGCCGTATTTATACCTGATTATTATAATACAGTGGGCTTGATTCTTACACAAGCTAATGAAATAGGATTGAAAACTCAATTCTTAGGTGGAGACGGTTGGGACGGAATTCAGACAAACTTCGGTGCTGTTGCAGAAGGCGGAATTTTTGCAAGTCAGTTTGCTCCGGATGATCCTTCGGAAATTGTTCAAAAATTTATAAAAGCATATAAAGCTGAATATAATACAGAACCTATAATATTCTCTGCATTGGGATATGACGCAGGAACAGTTGTCGAAGCAGCATTAAACTCTGCAAAAGATTTATCACGTGAATCAATCAAAGAAGCTTTCAAAGCATCAAATATCGATAATCTTGTAACAGGATCGTTAAAATTTGACGAAAACAGAAATCCTGAAAAGAAAGTTTCATTTATCGAAGTAAAAAACGGAAAATTAACACTTAAAGATAAATTCTAATTAAATACCGCTTAGGCTGTCTCAAATAGAGGAATTTCATGTTTTCCATAATTCACGGTATCGTCGTTATTGAAAACGGCTTTGAGACAGTTCTTTTTATTTTTTAAAAATTACAAGGAGTTTCAAATGTTTAAAAACTTTATCGAACAGACTATTAACGGTCTTCAAACCGGAAGTATATATGCTTTGATAGCATTAGGATACACTATGGTTTACGGAATCGTTAAACTTATTAACTTTGCACACGGAGATATATTAATGGTAGGAGCTTATGCAGCTTTGGTTGCTGTTTCCAACGGTATGCCTTTTTCGCTCGCTCTCATTTTATCAATTGTTTTCTGCTCTATTTTGGGAGTAGTTATTGATTATTTTGCATACAGACCTTTGAGAAATTCTCCAAGAATATCTGCATTGATTACAGCTATCGGAATGAGTTTCATGCTTGAAAGTTTGGCATTGGTAATATTCGGAGCAACTCCGAAAGTTATAAATACAAATCTGCTTCCTGTTTTTCTTTCACCGAAAGTTAAAATAAATTTAGGATTTATAAGTGTGAGCATGCTGACAATTTTCGTTATTATTGTTACTTTAATATGTATGCTTGTATTAAATCTGTTTATTAAAAATACAAAATTGGGAAAAGCTACAAGAGCCGTTTCACAGGACACGGGAGCTGCAAAATTGATGGGAATAAATGTAAATCTTACTATAGCTATTACTTTTGCTATAGGTTCGGGATTGGGAGCTTTAGGCGGTGTAATGTACGCTATCATGTATCCTACTATTGAACCTTATATGGGAATGTTGCCCGGACTTAAAGCATTTATTGCTGCAGTATTCGGCGGAATAGGAAGTATTCCGGGAGCTATGGTCGGAGGATATGTACTGGGAATTATAGAGTCCTACACTAAAGGCTATATTTCTTCAACTTGGGCTAATCCTATTGTTTTCGGTGTGCTGATTTTGATATTGATATTTAAGCCAAACGGATTATTCGGTAAAAACATGAAAGAAAAAGTTTAATAGGAGGAAAAATGCAGGACACTAAACAAATCACTGAAGACAGATGGAAAGATTTGAATAATTTTAATAAAATAAATATAAGAAATTATTCTTTGTCGTTTTTATTTATAATCGTTTTATATTTTATACTCAGACTGAGTTTTGATCCTTCGGATCCTTTTAACTATACAGGCGGAATATACATAAATATTCTTATTGCGATACTTTTTTCCTTCAGTTTAAATATTGCTGTGGGAATTATGGGACAATTAAGTTTAGGACATGCCGGATTCATAGCTGTAGGAGCATATACCGGAGCTGTTCTTTCAAAAGCTTTACTTCCCTACAACTTACCTCCAATTCTTCAACTTACAATTGCAGGAGTTGCCGGAGGAATTATAGCAGGATTATTCGGATTTTTTGTCGGAGGAAGTACACTCAGACTAAGAGGAGATTATCTTGCCATTATTACACTGGCTTTCGGAGAGATAATAAAATATGTTATTCAGAACATGGACTTTTTAGGAGGAGCTACAGGACTTAAAAATATTCCTAACATAGTGACTTTTGATAACGTCTACCTTATATCAATAATTTCAATGCTGATTATGGGTATGATAATGATTTCCAGAAAAGGTCGGGAAATTCAGTCAATAAGAGAAAATGAAATAGCAGCCGAAAATATAGGAATACATATTAATAAAGTGAAACTTTACGGATTTGCTCTTTCGGCATTTTTTGCAGGTGTGGGAGGCTCATTATATGCCCACAATGTAGGAGTATTGACCCCTGATAAATTCGGATTTATGTTTTCTATAGAAATACTTGTAATGGTTGTATTCGGAGGTTTGGGAAGTATTACGGGATCTATTTTATCCGCTGTTCTTCTTACACTTTTAAACGAACAGCTAAGACAGGCTTCGGAATACAGATATCTGGTTTATGCAGTAATACTTATAATACTGATGATTTACAGACCTGACGGTGTTTTCGGCAAAAAAGAAATTACAATACCGAGATTTATAAATAAATTCAAAAAAATAAAAAATAACTGGAATAATAAAAAAAATAATTAATAGGAGCTATAAAAAATGTCATTATTAAAAACGACTGATTTGGGAATATCTTTCGGAGGACTTAGGGCTGTTGATAATGTAAACATTGAAATAAACGATCAGGAGCTTGTGGGACTTATAGGTCCCAACGGTGCAGGAAAAACTACAATATTTAACTTGCTTACAGGTGTTTACAAACCTACCGACGGAGATATATCCGTAAATGAAACAAATATAAATAAAAAGTCTACTCCTCAGATAGTTTCTTTAGGAGTGGCAAGAACATTTCAAAACATAAGATTATTTAAGGATTTGTCTGTTCTGGATAATGTAAAAATCGCTTTAAATAACAGTATGAGCTACTCTACTTTAGATGCCATTTTCAGACTTCCTAAATTTTGGAAAGAAGAAAAAGAAGTAACTGACAAAGCACTTGATTTACTTGATATATTTGAAATGGCTGAAATGGGAAATATAACTGCCGGAAATTTATCTTATGGGCAACAGCGTAAACTCGAGATTGCCAGAGCTTTGGCAACATCGCCTAAACTGCTCTTGCTTGACGAGCCTGCTGCAGGTATGAATCCTAATGAAACTAAGGATCTTATGAATACTATAAGTTTTATAAGAGAAAAATTTAAAATTGCCATATTACTTATAGAACACGATATGGATCTGGTAATGGGAATCTGTGAAAGACTTTACGTTCTTAATTTCGGAAAAATTATTGCCGAAGGATTGCCTGAAGAAATTCAGAATAATAAAGAAGTTATTACTGCTTATTTGGGGGAATAACAAATGATAAACAGCAAATTACAGGAGGAAATTTGTGGATATTTTAAATGTAAATGATTTGAATATATATTACGGAGGAATACATGCAATAAAAAATATTTCTTTTAATATAAAGAAAGGAGAAATAGTTTCTCTTATAGGTGCAAACGGTGCAGGAAAAACTTCTACTTTACACGCCGTTTCAGGCTTAATCCCTATAAAATCGGGAGAAATTTCTCTAAACGGTATTAATACTACAAATACAGAAGCACACAAACTTGTAAAACTTGGAATGGCTCATGTTCCTGAAGGAAGAAGAATTTTTACGGAGCTTACTGTTACCGAGAATCTTGAAATGGGTGCTTATACAAGAAATGACAAAGACAGTGTAAAAAAAGACATGGAAAATCAGTTTAAGCTTTTCCCTAGACTTGCCGAAAGAAAAAAACAGCTCGCAGGAACTATGAGTGGCGGAGAACAGCAAATGCTTGCAATGGCAAGGGCTTTAATGTCAAGACCTGCTTTACTGCTGCTTGATGAGCCTTCAATGGGACTTGCTCCTTTACTCGTACAGGAAATTTTTAAAATAATAGAAAAAATTAATAAAGATCATGGAGTTACTATACTTCTTGTAGAGCAAAATGCCAACATGGCACTTTCCATTGCGAATAGAGGATATGTTCTGGAGACAGGAAAAATCATTTTAGAAGGTACAGGAAAAGAACTGTTAAGCAATCCTGAAATTAAAAAAGCATATTTGGGAGGATAATTTAAAAGAGGGCTTATTTTGCCCTCGTTTTTTATCTGTATTCCTTTACTCTTCTACAGCTTCAAAAATACAGTATAAATTTATTATAAATCAATCACATTCTTTAAATTTTTTATTTTGTTTTTATTTTTAATCTATTCCTCAACATTCAAATTTTACAACGTAAAAAATGTGTTAGTGAGCGTTATGAAAATATCCTTTTTATTTTCATAGCGAATGTGCATTTTTGAGTATGTAAAGTTGAGTAATTTTTTGCTGCTTTTTTTCTAAAAAAGCAGGTTAAAATATTTTTTCGTTTCCATTTTTTGAAAAAAAGAAGTCCCCTTAAAAAGCAATCATCGCTGTAGCTCTTCCCGCCTGTTTTCCTTCTCTCCTGTAAGAATAAAATTTCTCATCCCAAGTATCTTCTTCTGAAACAATCAGATTTTCTTTTTTTATTCCTAAATTCAGTGCGGTTATTTTATTGAATATTGTATTACTGAAATGGTATTTTTGTGTATTTTCATTAAGTTTAAAAGATTTTACGATTAATTCACTTTCTTTCCCGAATTTATCAACAAATTTTTCAAAAAATTCCTGTCCCACTTCGTAATTTTCCTGTTGAATGCCTATTCCCAATGCCATAAGTACATTTTCAGGCTCTGTTCCGAATTTATTTTTCATAACTTCCAAGCCGTTTTTCATTATTTCTTTATATGTTCCGGGCCAACCTGAATGCCACACTCCTATTACTTCATTTTTTTTGTCATATACAAAAATCGGAAGACAATCTGCATAAAAAGTAAAAAGTGCCACATCTTTTCTTCCCGTTACAAATCCATCTATGTCTTTAAATACATAATTTTCAGTATTTTCATCTATTATTTCGACATTATTTGTATGAGTCTGATAAGACATTAGCGTTTTCCTGTCTTCCAAGCCAAGTTCCTTAAGCAGCTTGTTTCTGTTTTTTTTCTGTTCTTTTTCTTCCTGTCCTTCCATTTTACAATAATCGGACATATTTCCGGCATTCTTTTTGGAATAGACTGCTTTAATCCCGTATTTTTCAAATTCTTCTATAAAATAATAATTTTCTTTTTCTTTAAACATATCATGCTCCCCGATTCCCGAAATAATCTGTTAATTCTATTAATAAACCGTTATTTTCAAAATTTTCTTCCAGTATTTTTTTTGCTTTTGATATGCACTCATTCAGTAATTCCTTAGATTTTTTCAGTCCGAACAAACTTGGATATGTTGTTTTTTCAAGCTTTTCATCACTTGCCTGTTTTCCTGTTTCTTCAAATTTTCCTTCAATATCAAGAATATCGTCTTTTATTTGAAAAGCCGTTCCTATAAGTTCGGAATATCCTACTAATTTCTCTCTTTTACTTTCCTCAATATCCAATGCTATTAAAGGCAACTCTATCGCTGCAGTGATCAGTTTTCCTGTTTTATTGGCATGAATATATTTCAATGTATCATAAGAAACCCTTGTATGCTCGGATTTTATGTCCATAAACTGTCCGCCTATCATACCGTAAAATCCTGCATATTCTGAAAGTTTGGCTATTATTTTAGCTTTGGCTATATCATCTGTTTTTTCGGATTCGGCTATAACATTAAAAGCTTCTGTCAAAAGAACATCTCCTACAAGTATAGCAGTCGATTCTCCGTACTTTACATGAGTCGTGAGCTTTCCACGTCTGTACATATCATTATCCATCGCAGGTAGATCGTCATGTACCAGAGAATAACAATGTATAAACTCCAATGCAGTTGCCATATCCTCTATTTTATCGTATTTCTTTCCGAACAAATCGCATATCATATACATAAGTATCGGTCTTATTCTCTTTCCCCCGTTCATAACTGCATACTTCATGGCTTCAGATAATTCTTCGGGATATTTATATTTTTCCAGTTTATTTTCGAGATTTTTTTCGACTATTTCTTTTTTTTCAATCAAATATTCCTTTAGCATTTATTCGACCTCTTCCGTTTCAAGCTTTCCGTTCTTCTCAAGAACTTTCAGCACTTTCCCTTCTCCGATTTCGAGCAATTTTTCCGATTCTTTTATAAGTTTTATTGCTTTTTCATATTCGGCTATGGATTCATCAAGAGATAATTCCTGATTTTCAAGCTTTTCAAGAATTTTGTCGATTTCCTCTATATTTTCCTCATAACTCTGTTTTTTTGCTGCCATAACTTCCTCCCTTTTTAATCATTTTCTTTTAATCTGTAAAAAGATATAATTTTCTTATTATAATCTCTTTCATCGTATTTTACAAAGTTTCCTATCGTATTTTCAAGTTTTTCATATGTGCTGTGCTCGGAAATTATTATTCCTTCTTCGCTTAAAATATTACTTTCGGATATTTTTTCTATTGTCTGAGCACTTATATTTTCTTTATAAGGCGGATCCATGAAAATTATATCAAATTTCTCATTTTTTCTGTCCAATATCTCAATAGCACGAAAAACATCATTTTTGTATGCTCTGCATTTATTTTCAAGGCTAAGATTATTTATATTTTCTATAATAATTCTAAGAGCTTCTTTATCCTGTTCAATCATAACAGCTCTTCCCGCTCCTCTGCTCAAAGCCTCTATTGCCATATTTCCCGTTCCCGAGTACAGATCAAGAAACTTCGCTTCCACGACCTGCTCTCCTATTATACTGAATATAGCTTCTTTTATCCTTTCGAGAGTAGGTCTTGTTTCTCTACCTTCCCTTGACTTTATTTTCCTGTTTTTTAACATTCCGGCAGTAATTCTCATTTAATACCTCTGATTTATTTAAAATTTATTGTCATTTTACCGTCCAAAGCGACATTTCCCTCTAATAACTCATAATGTTCTTTTTGTGAGTTTTCGCTTACATTTTTAAAAACATAGTTTTTATAAATAATACTGTCTATTTTTATTCCCGACTTATTGTATACATTAATATACAGTATTTTCGTTTTATTTTTATCTATAAAATTATTTACCAAATCAAAACTGAAATTAATTTTTTTATTAATTTGAAATTCAGTATTTACGAGATTATAATTTACAGTCAGTCTTCCTGTTTTTTGAGGCTCTATCGTATGAGTAACAGCAAACCATTCACGCTGAATATTATCAGAACTCTGATTATCATATATATTTTCCGAAAAATTTATAACCGCTCTTGAATTTTTATTTTTTTTAAAATCCGAAACAAATTTTATATTTTCAATATATTTTTGCGATTTATCATTTACCGTACTTTGATCAAGCCAAAACATAAACGTGGACTTTACATTTACATCCCCTGTATTTTGAAAAGTATACAGGCTCTCGACTTTTATTTTTCTGTCCTTTTCAATAGTGATATTCAAATCTTCTCTTTTTATAACAAGAGTTTCAGGTTTTACTATTTTCAGACTTCCTACAGATAAAAAACGTGTTTTCTCTATATTTTCCGAAAATGACAATACACTGAAAATTAAAAATACAAATATCGAAATAATTATTTTAAAATTCTTTTTTGACATATAAACTCCTGATTATTTAGTATATAAACATAGAATCTCCGAAACTGTAAAATCTGTATTTTTCTCTGACAGCTTCTTCGTATGCACTAAAAACAAACTCTTTTCCGCCGAATGCCGATATAAGCATTATAAGTGTTGACTTTGGCAGATGAAAGTTGGTAATTATCGCATCAACTATTTTAAATTTATAATCTCCGTAAATAAATATACTTGTTTCCGACTCATTTTCAATTAATTCGCCTTTTTCATTTACGGAGGATTCCAGTGTTCTCACTGATGTAGTTCCCACAGCAATGACACGATTTCCTTTTCTTTTAGCATTATTGACGATTTCTGCAGTTTCTTTAGGTACCCAATATTTTTCACTGTGCATTATATGTTCATGTATGTTTTCAGTCTGAACAGGTCTGAACGTACCGAGCCCCACATCAAGAAAAACTTCAGCGATTATTATTCCTTTTTCCTTTATCTTTTCAAGAAGTTCTTCTGTAAAATGAAGTCCCGCAGTGGGAGCTGCCACAGACTCTCCTTCTTTTGCGTAAACTGTCTGATATCTATCTTTATCTTCAAGTTTTTCGGTAATATATGGAGGTAAAGGCATCTCCCCGAGTTTATCAAGTATTTCTTCAAAATTTCCTTTGTAATTAAATTTCAAAACTCTGTTCCCGTCAGATTTTATCTCAATAAGCTCGGCTTCCAGCATATTTTCAGAAAAAACGATTTTTTGCCCTATTTTAAGACGTTTAGCAGGTTTCAGTAAAACCTCCCAAGTATATAAATCATATCTTTTCAGCAAAAAACACTCCAGTACCGTTCCTGTATCTTTTCTTCCGTAAAGCCTTGCCGGAATAACTTTTGTGCGATTTATTACAAGTACATCGTCTTTTTTCAAATAATCTATAATATTATAAAATCTTTTATGTTCTATTTCTTTTTTTTCTTTATTCAATACAAGTAATTTTGAATGATCTCTCGGATTAACAGCGTGTTGTGCTATTAATTCCTCCGGCAAATCAAAATCAAATTCAGCAATATTCATATTTTCTTTTCCTTTTTACAATTTTTATTATCTCACCTGAAAAGTTTTATAAGTGTCCACTCTTTTAAACCATCCCGGCAACCATTTTCTTTCGTGCTGTCTTGAATTATTAACTCTTTTTTCCAATACATATTTAGCCGAATCACTAAACTCTATCAAAGCACTTTTTCCTGTTTCGTTTCCTCTCATATTTTCCAGAACCTGCCTGAGCCCCCACCCATTAGTGTCGGATATTCCTTCTCCTTTAAAGTTTACGTAATCTATCAAAGCATACATTCCGTTAGGTGAATTTGCCACTCTGTAAAACTGCTTTCTCACATTTTCACTGTTGGCAGAAGCATTCAACATTTTATCAAGGGAATCTTCAAGTCTTTCAAATATAAATAATATTTGAGTATCTCTCGTTCTGTCAAAGAAATCTATCAGCTCTATTATATCCCTGTCTCCGTTTTCTTTTTTTCTCAACAGTTCACTTCTGCTCTTCCAGGGAGATCCTGTATTCTCCTCAAGTATTCTTGGTAATTTTATCCCCTGTGATCTGTAAAAAGAAACCATTTGAGGAAAACTTTCTGCATAAGGTCCTCCAAGGCTTGATTTATACCATATAAAGTGACCTATCCCCAACGAAGGAAAATTCTCTCCTGCATTCCAGTCAACAAGATTTTCTACAGTCCCTCCTGTTTCATTTTTAAATATCTGATTTGCAATGGTCATTAATTCCCCTTGGGTTATATTCAAAGAAAGTCTGCTTTTCATTTTACCGTTTAACGACTTTCCACCTTTGTTATCAGTTTTTCTCATATTCATTAAATCATATTCTTTATTGTTATAATAATCTTTTATAATATTTTCCAATTCATTTGATGCACCGAATGTCAAGCCTGATAAACTTAAAATCGCAATAAACAAAAGCATTTTACCGATATTGTTTTTTCCGATATTAATTTTATTTTTTTGCACTCTTTTCCCTCCTATTCTTTATTTTGTAAAATCTCGTTACCCTTTATATCCTGACTGCCTCGCAATCTTCAGCTGCAAGAATGCAAGGCAGATTTTATTATTTTAAATATTTTCATCTAAGATTCCAATTTTTGTCCTGTTACTACACGTCCTATATTTTGCATGTCTTTTATTATATTTACATTTTTATAACCTGTTATTTCCATTATTTTTTTCACAGTTTCAGCCTGTTTATAGCCGGTTTCAAAAAGCATATATCCTCCATTACGAAGATATTCTTTCCCTTGAAAAGATATTTCTCTGTAAAAATACAACCCTTCATCTTCTGCAAATAAAGCCTCATCTGGCTCATGAAGTAAAGTGTCTTCGGACATAACTTTCGTTTCATCGCTTGCAATATAAGGTGGATTGGATATTATCATATCAAATTTTTTATACTCAATATTTTCAAATAAGTCCGACTTAAAAAATTTTATATTTTCAGCATTCAATAAGCTTTTATTTTTCTCGGATATTTCAAGTGCCTTATCTGAAATGTCCGTTCCCATAATTTTAGAGTCGGGTATTTCCAATGCAAGGGTTATCCCTATAGCTCCGCTGCCCGTACCTATATCAAGGATTTTCGGAGTTTCCGTTTTTTCGCTTCTCAAAGTTTTTATTGCTTCTTCTACGAGTACTTCCGTATCCTGTCTCGGTATCAGAACACCTGTATTTACATAAAATTTTCTCCCGTAAAACTCTTGCTCATTGAGCAGATATTGAACAGGAAATTTTTCTTTCCCGACTTTTTGAATAAAATTACGGATTTTATCTGTTTTTTCTTTATCAAGGTTCTCTTTATACTTCGTAAAGAGCAACATTCTGTCTATTTCCAAAACATGAGAAAATATAATTTCTGCTATTAATTTTGCTTCATTTATATTATTTTTTTCTAAATATGACACACTTTTGTCAATTAAGCTCTTCAAATTCTCGGAATTTCCCTCAAAAATTTCTTTATCCGATATCTCATTATTTTGAGTCGTTATTTCATTAAGTTTTTCTTTTATCCTTGCAATATCTCCGTCAGACAATACTTTTTCAAAATTTGCATAAAGCATAATCCGTTCAATACCGAGTATTTGAGAAAAAACAGTTTCTGTTACTATTCTCGCATTTTTTATATTTTTCTTTTCCAGATAATTAATTGATTTATTTAATATATCCAGTAAATTATTCATTATCACCAACAGCTTTCAGCAATTCAGCCTGATCATAAGCAATAAGTGCATCTATCATCTCGTCAAGATCACCGTCAAGAACTCCTTCCAATCTATGTAATGTAAGTTTTATTCTGTGATCGGTTACTCTTCCCTGAGGGAAGTTGTACGTTCTTATTTTTTCAGAACGGTCTCCGCTTCCTACTTGGGATCTTCTTTCACTTTCTACTTCTTTTCTCTGTTTTTCATATTCCATTTCGTACAATTTTGAAGCAAGGACTTTCATTGCCGCTTCTCTGTTTTTTATCTGGGATCTTCCGTCTTGGGAAGTTACAACAAGTCCTGTAGGCAAGTGTGTTATTCTTACTGCCGAATCTGTAGTATTTACGTGCTGTCCTCCCGCTCCGCTCGATCTGTACGTATCTATTTTCAAGTCACTTTGATTTATTTCCACTTCATTTACATCTTCTATTTCAGGCAGAACTGCGACAGTTATTGTAGATGTATGTATTCTCCCTGAAGCCTCTGTAGCCGGAACTCTTTGCACTCTATGAACTCCGCTCTCAAATTTCAACCTTGAATAGGCTCCATTTCCTTTTATTAAAAACGTAACTTCTTTAAGTCCACCGACACCTATTTCACTTTTATCTATTATTTCCGTTTTCCATCTGTTTCTTTCAGCGTATCTCGTGAACATTCTGAAAACATCGGCAGCAAATAGAGCCGCTTCATCTCCTCCTGCACCTGCTCTTATTTCCATTATGACGTTTTTATCATCATTAGGATCTTTAGGCAACAGCAATATTTTTAGCTCTTCTTCCAATCCCGGAATTTCTTCTTCTATTGTATGAATTTCTTCCAGCATCATTTCTTTCATTTCCGGATCTTTTTCGGCTTTCAAATCTTCTTTCAGGCTTTCCATTTCTTCTTTTCTCGATTTATAATATGTATATTTTTTTACTACTTCATCAATACTGTTTAAAGCCTTATTATACTCCATTATTTTTTTCGGGTCTGATATAACTTCAGGATCCATAAGTAATCTTGTCAATTCTTCGTGCTTTAAAACAACATCATCCAATTTTTGAAACATATATAATTTCAACTCCTATTTTTAATTTTTCTAATTATTGTATCATATTTTCGCTTATTTTTCAAAGTTATCTTGAACCTTTTCATTTAAGTCGATCGAATTTTTAATTATAATTTTATAAATACAACTATTATCAAAAATTTCCATTAATTTACCGTTATTATATTCTATAACCTTTTTTGAAGCTATGTTATCTTTATTACAAGTTATTATAACATTTTCAGTATCTTTAAAAAATTTCAATGCGTTTTTTAAAAGTTCTTTTCCGTATCCTTTTCTTCTATATTTATCAGAAATAAAATAACCTATATTCCCTCCTTTTTTCTTAAGTTTTTCCGATAAAACCAAGCGAATCTTTACAAGTCCTATTATTTCCCTGTCTTTTTCAACCCAATAAACTGTTTGAGGCACTCTTTCTTCACTGATTTTTCTGTTTTTATCTCTTATCAATTCCTCTATAATCGTTCTGAAATCATTAAAATCCTTAGGCACCTTTATACGAAAACCGTTTTCATTTTCTTTTTTTCTACTTTTTAAAAACAAAAATTCCTTATATCCATCATTTATTGAAACTTCTCTAAAATTCAAATTAGTCATTGTTCCCTCCTAATTTTAATTACTTCTCTTTAAAATATTTTATCATATTTCTGTATTTCTTTAAAATAGAAAAAGTGATATAATTTTAATCGAAAATTATATCCAAGCAAAAGGGAAAGTGAGAAATAAATGAACATAGACACTATTCTGAAAGAAATTTTCAGTTTCAGAGCAACTAAAAGACGTGAGAATATTGATGATTTAAAATTAATATATGATCTATTAGGAAAACCCTGTAAAAATAATAAAATCATACATATTGCAGGAACAAACGGAAAAGGCTCTACTGCTTCTTTTATAGAAAATATTCTAACTGCAGCAGGCTACAGTGTCTGCAAATTTACATCGCCTCACATTTTGAAATATAACGAAAGAATCGTTTCCGATAAAAAGATGATTACTAATGAAGAAATTTTGCAAAACTACAGTATAATCAAAGGCACTGTAAGCAATTATAACAAAAGCGGCTCTAATGAAATTAATCTTAATTTTTTTGAAATAACAACATTTATAGCTTTACTTTATTTTCAAAAGCAAAATCCTGATTTTATAGTTCTTGAAACAGGACTTGGAGGTAGACTTGATGCTACAAACATTGTCGATTCAAACATTTCCGTTATTACAAATATTACATTCGATCATGTAAATATTTTAGGAAATACTTTACAGCAGATTGCTTATGAAAAAGCGGGAATTATAAAAAACGGAGAATTATGTATTTATTCCGATAATCTTCCCGAATTGAAGAAAGAGATAGATAAAAAAACTTCTAAAGCTATAAATGTTATTGAAAAGTATAAAAATATTGAAATTGAGCTGGACAAGAAAAATTATAAAACTGTTTTGTACTTTGAAAACAAAAGGTTTATTCTTCCTTTATTCGGAAAATTTCAGGCATATAATTTCTTAATTGCTTATGAGATTGCGAAAATTTATAATATTCACGACAAAGTTATTCAAAAAGGACTTGACAACGTTTATTGGCCTGCAAGATTTGAATTTTATTCAAAAAATCCCACAATCATACTGGATGCGGCTCACAATGACGACTCGATAAAAAAATTGTCGGAAAATCTGAAAGAACTTTACAAAAAAAACGAAGTAATCATTATTACTTCGCTACTTCAAACAAAAGACTTTAAAGCTGTATTTTCGGAACTTCAAAACATTTCCGATAAAATATTTATTACTTCCTTAAAAAATGTTGCCTACGGTCTTACATCTCAAGAAATAAAGGACAAAATGAAAGAATTAAATATTTCCGTCGAAAACATTATTTTTGAAGATGATATTAATAAAGCATATAAAGAGTCTTTGAAACTTTTAAATAATACTATTTATAATTTTAAAGCTATTATTGTATGTGGCTCTTTTTATGAAATTTCGGAATTTGAGAAAATAGTGTTATAATTTAAAAATCACGGTTATAACTGTTCTTTCCAATCATCTAACCGTGATATATTTTTCTAATTTTCTTCAATATAAAGTCTTTCAAACAATTTTGGACATATTTTTTTCATAGATTTCGGTACTTTTTCGCACCATGTAAATCTGAGCTTAGGATAATCAGTGTCAATATATCCTATTTTCTCTTTATAACTGTCAAATTCATCTAAATACTTTTCAAATATTTCTTCAAATGCTTCAATTCTGTTTTTTTTGCCGAATGCGTCAACTGCCACAAAGAAAAAATCTTCGTTTTCATAAAAATCTTGAATAAATTCATCTTCATTGGAATTTTCTATATAATTTATTAAATTATCAGGATTTTTGATTACATCATTGTAAATTTTTTCCCCTTGTGAAATAAGCCATAATCTGAAAAAATCAAAACTGTCTTCCCCTGTGTCCCCATTTACAAGATACGATGCACACCAAAGTTTTTCATTATAAGACTCAAGCATTATTTCGTCCACTATTATGCCGAAACTGAATATTTCCTCATTAGCTTTATCCGTTAAAGCATCTGTCAAATAACTCATCACTTCAAAATCATCTTTGTATTTTTTTCTGGCACCATTAACATATTCCCAGAAATTTTCCCTTGTCATTTTTAATTCCATATCATACTTTCTTCTCCTTTCTTTCAATTTATATGTATTCGATTTTTGTTTTTATATTATCGGTTTACAGGACATATTGTAATAATCGGAGATTTGATAAGTAAGTTTATTTCGAGTAGTTATCTTCTTTCAATATATTATATCATATAAAATTAAAAAAACAATGATTTATATAAAAAAATCATCGTTTTTTCGCTATTTTCTTTTAACCCTAAACTTAAATTATTTATGTTTATAAATTTAAAAGTTTAATATAAAATTTTCGTTATTTTTTCTTTTTTATTTTATATCCCATTTCATTTAAGAACTGCTTATCTTTTCGCCATTTTTTCTTTACTTTTACCCATAATTTAAGATTTACTTTCAAATCTATCAGGGCTTCTATTTCTTTTCTGGCTTCTATTCCTATTTTTTTCAGGAGAGCCCCGTCTTTTCCGATTATTATTCCTTTCTGGCTGTCTCTTTCCACATATATATTCACTTCGTATTTTCTTATATCTTTTTTTGTTTCTACATCTGTTATTTCTACGGCTACACTGTGCGGTATCTCATCTTTTGTATTGTGAAGTATCTTTTCTCTGACAGTTTCCACTACGATTTTATTTACAGGAAGGTCCGTATAATAATCTTCGGGATAAAACCACACATCACTCGATAAATATTTTTCGGCAACTTCAAATATTTTGTGTACTCCTATAGCGTATTCTGCCGTCAATGTTATAATATCTGCAAATTCTCCCAATTTTTCTTTTATTTCAGTTTTTTTCTCCTCAATTTCTTCATTGCTCATTTTGTCTAT
Source organism: Pseudoleptotrichia goodfellowii (assembly GCF_007990505.1). Lineage (NCBI taxonomy): Bacteria > Fusobacteriati > Fusobacteriota > Fusobacteriia > Fusobacteriales > Leptotrichiaceae > Pseudoleptotrichia > Pseudoleptotrichia goodfellowii. The sequence goes on from NZ_AP019822.1 coordinate 1,731,911, forward strand.
TTTATTTATAACAACTATTACAGGCGTTTTTGTTTCTCTTATATGTTCATTTACAAATATATCTCCTGTGGATATTTCTTTCGTTCCGTCAAGCATAAACATTATAAGGTCGACATTGCTTAAAGTTTCCAATGCTATTTCCGTCATATGCTCACCTAATAAATGTTTCGGCTTATGTATCCCCGGAGTATCCACAAAAATATACTGATTTTCTCCGATATTCACAATACCTTTTATCTGATCTCTCGTAGTTCCCGCTTTATCCGATACAATCGCCACTTTTTCTTTCACAAGTTTATTCATCAATGTAGATTTTCCGACATTAGGCCGCCCTACAATAGCTATAAATCCCGATTTCATAATTTCCGAATTTCCTTTCATATCTATTTGCTTTTAGTATATTATAGCACAGATAACAAAAACTGTAAAAATCTATTTGAAGTTTTTTGATATATATAGTATAATTTGAAAATATATTTTTAAAAGGATGTGATTATTATAATTACTATTAAACTTGATATGATACAGGCTATGGGATTAGCCGTTATTCTTTTAATAATCGGAAGAAAGCTGAGAAGTAAAATCAGTTTTTTTGAAAAATACTGCATACCTTCTCCTGTAATAGGAGGGTTAATTTTTTCAATAATTTCTTTTATCATTAGACAATATAATATTGCAACTGTTCTATTTGACACTACCTTACAAAGTTTCTTTATGATAATGTTTTTTACAAGTGTAGGTTTTAATGCAAGTGTCAAGGTCCTCAAAAAAGGCGGAAAAAAGGTGTTTATATTTTTAATTGCAGCTGTTGTTTTATGCGTATTTCAAAATGCAGTTGCTGTTATTATTTCAAAATTTGTAGGAATTCATCCGTTACTTGCACTAATGACAGGATCAACACCGATGACAGGAGGACACGGAACTTCTGCAGCTATTGCTCCTACTGTTGAAAGTCTCGGAATAAAAGGAGCAGGGGCTGTTGCTATTGCTTCGGCTACATACGGACTTCTTGCAGGCTCAATATTGGGAGGTCCTATAGCAGACAGCCTTATAAAGAAACACAATCTTCTGCCTAAAAATGAAGCTGCAGATAAAACTCAGAAAGAAGAAAATTATGAAAAAGATATTGACGAAAATCTTAAAAAGAAACTTCAGCCTATTCTTGATGGCGAGAAATTTTCGAGAGCTTTCTTTCAAATACTGATAGCAATGGGAATCGGCTCTTATTTATCTTTATTTATAGACTGGATGATGCCTGAAATGCACTTCCCTGTGTATATAGGTCCTATGATTGTCGCCGCAATTATAAGAAATATCTCGGACAATACTAATTTAATCGACTCTCCTACAAAAGAAATAAGTATTTTGGAAGATGTAGCATTAAATTTATTTTTAGCTATGGCTTTAATGTCTATGAAATTATGGGAATTGATAGATTTGGCAGGCCCTATGATTATTCTTTTACTTGCTCAAACTGTATTAATCTATATATATCTTAATCTTGTTACATTTAAGGCAATGGGATCTGATTATGATGCGGCAGTAATAGTTTCAGGACATTGCGGATTCGGATTGGGAGCTACTCCGAACGGTATTTCCAATATGAAATCCGTATGCGAAAAGTACAAGTATTCAAAAATAGCATTTTTCGTAGTTCCTATTGTAGGTGCGTTGTTCATTGACTTTGTTAATGTGAGTATTATTACAGTGTTTATAGGTTTCTTTAAATAAAAATTTATGAGGGCTCATTGCCGCCCTCATACTCCCGCTACCCGGTTCTCCGCGACTTCGTCGACTCCGAAAATGCGGGATTTTTTATTGATATTCATAGATTAATCTTAAATTAACTATAAAGTACATTCTTATTCTCCTATTATGTAATTTCATTAATAAATCATCTTTATCCTTTTTATTTTCCCCGACATTAAAATTTTACTTTGAGAAATACGAACGGAACTTCATAAAAACAACTGTTTGAACAAGGATTTTCAATCCGAAGCGAGTTTGTTGTTTTTATAGTGAAGTGAGTACATTTCGAGTTAGTAAAATTTTAGTCGGACTTTTTTTGCTGCTTTTTTACTAAAAAAGCAGGGGGAATCACTTCCCCCTGATAATTATATTATTCTACTATTGCTTCAACTATCTCATCTAACGTAAATCCTGCAAAATATTCTTTTATATCCACATCTTTCAATCTTTCTTTTATATCTTCAGAAGTGTATTTTGCGTCAACGAGTTTTTCTTCGATCTCTGACAAATCTTCTTTTGTACCGAAGAAATCACCGTAAAACTTGATACTTTTTATTTTGGAATTTACTACATTGGCAAAAATCTGAATTTTTCCGAAAGGAAATCTTTTTCCTCTTGTTATATTATATTCAGGAGATTGTCCGTAAACCCAATCCCAGTTTCCGTGTTTTTCTTTGGAATTTTTTTCAATTATATCAAGTTCTTCTTTACTTAATTTATATTCTTTTATTTCAGGATAATGTTTTTTCATATATCCCATTAATTTATCCGCAAATTCTTCCACAGTAATTTTTTCTTTCAAATGAGGAAGTATATTTGTAACTCTGCTTCTAACCGACTTTACACCTTTAGATTCAATTTTATCTTTGGAAACTTTAAGTGCATCTCCCAACACACCCAGGTTTACATCAAAGAGTAAACACCCGTGGTGCATTACTCTTCCTTTTATATATGCCTGTGCATTTCCACAAAATTTCTGTCCGTCTATTTCCAAATCGTTTCTTCCTGTAAAATCGGCTTTAACGCCTAATTCTTTCAATGTTTCTATAACAGGAACCGAAAATTCTTTGAAGTTAAATTCATCTCCCTTATTCACATTGGAAATAATAGTGTAATTCAAGTTATTCAAATCGTGATAAACAGCTCCCCCACCTGAAATTCTTCTCACAACGTGAATTCCGTGCTCCTTTATATACTCCGAATTTATTTCTTCAATCGTATTCTGATATTTTCCTACAACTATTGTAGGCTCATTTATCCAAAGTATGAAAATCTGATCATAATCTTTTAAATTCTTAAAACAGTATTCTTCCAATGCTATATTATAAGCAGGATTATTCGATTTATTAACAACGTATATCATTTTTTAATCCTTTCTATTTCTTTTTAGGCAAGTGTATAGCTTCTCCCAACACATCTGCACATGCTTCAAACAGAGCTTCCGAGAATGTAGGGTGTCCGTGTATAGTTTTTATTACTTCATCTACTGTGATTTCCATTGCCATTAGTGATGATGCTTCATTTATAATTTCTGCTGCTGATTGTCCTACAATGTGTACTCCCAATATTTCTCCGTATTTCTTATCAGCAATAACTTTAACAAATCCTGTAGTATCTCCCGAAGCTAATGCTCTTCCATTTCCTACAAATGCAAATTTTCCTACGCTTATATCGTATTTTTCTTTTGCCTGTTCTTCTGTCAATCCTACCATTCCTACTTCAGGAATTGTATAAATTGCCGAAGGTGTTGTTTCAAGTTTAGTTTCTCTGTGATTTCCTAAAATCGCATTTTCAGCCGCAATTTCTCCCATTCTGAATGCTGCATGAGCCAACATTTTTATTCCGTTTACATCTCCCGGTGCATAAATTCCTTTTATGCTTGTTTCCATAAATTTGTCGACTTTTATTTTTCCTCTTTCCATTTCAAGGTCAAGTTCTCCGACAGCTTCCAAATCAGGCACTCTTCCTATGGATAATAATGCTTTTTCAGCAATTACATCTTCTTTTCCTTCCAATTTAATTACAAGTTTATCTCCCTGATCGATGATTTCATTGATTTTTGAAGATGTAAGTATTTTCATTCCTTTTTTCTCTAATGCTTTTCTTAATGTTTCCGAAGCCTCTCTGTCTACTCCCGGAACTATTCTGTCCATCATTTCTATAACTGTAACTTCACTTCCGAATGACATATATGCCTGTCCCAATTCAACTCCGACTACTCCTCCACCGATTACGACAAGAGATTTTGGAAGTTCTTTCAAGTCAAGTATATCATCACTTGTAAGTACTCTTTTGCTTTCAATTCCCGGTATATTTACAGAACCTACTTTTGATCCTCCTGCAAGGATTATTTTGTCAGTTCTCAATACTTTTTCTCCGTTTACTACAACATCTTTATCTTTATTTATTTTTCCTACACCTTTAAAGATTTTTACGCTGTTACTTTTTAATAATCCCTGAACTCCGTTAGTCAATGTTTTGACTATTTCATTTTTAAGGCTTATTACTTTAGGCATATCCACTTTGAATTTTTCACTTTCCAAAATAATTCCTCTTTTTGCGGACATTTCTATTCCTTCGATTATTTCCGCATTTTTAAGGAAAGTTTTTGTTGGGATACATCCTCTGTTCAAGCATGTTCCTCCAAGCTCACTTTTTTCAACTACCGCTATTTTTCCGCCTAATTGAGCTGCTCTGATTGCCGCAACATAACCTGCAGGCCCTCCTCCGATTACTACTACGTCAAATTCATCTTCGCCTTTTTCAGCTTTAGCAGCAGGTTTAACTTCTTCAGATTTAGTTTCTTTTTGCACAGGTTCGGCTTTTTGAGGTGCAGATTCACTTGCCGGAGCTGCACTCGGAGCATCTCCCGCAGGAGCTGCTTCTCCTTCTGCACCAATATATCCGATAACTTGTGTTACCGGTACAGTTTCTCCTTCTCCTTTTAATATTTTAATTAAATATCCCGATTCTTCGGCTTCCAATTCCATACTTGTTTTGTCGGTCATAATTTCAAGCAGAATTTCTCCCGCTTCAACTTTATCCCCTTCTTTTTTATTCCATTTTATTATCTGCCCTTCAGTCATATCTATTCCGGCTTTAGGCATTATAATTTCAGTTGCCATTCAATTCACTTCCTTTACACTAACATTGATATAGGATTTTCCAATAATTTTTTCAGATCCTGCATGAATTTTGCCCCTGCAAGTCCGTCTACTACTCTGTGATCTATTGTCAGACTTAAAGTCATAATAGGTCTTACTACGATTTCCCCGTTTACTACAACAGGTTTATCTACTGTTCCCGCAACTCCCAATATAGCCGAGTTAGGCTGATTTATAATAGGATTGAAACTTTGAACTCCGTACATTCCCAAATTACTTATAGTAAATGTACTTCCTGACTGTTCGGCAGGAGAAAGTTTCATTGCAAGAGCTTTTGATACTATTTCTTTAGAGTTTACAACCAGTTCGGACAATGACATTTTATCCGCATTTTTTATTACCGGTACAAGAAGTCCGTCATCCATTCCCACTGCTATTGCCAAACTTACGTAATTATGGAAAATAATCTGACTTCCGTCTTCGGATAAACTCGAATTTATATATTTGTGTTTCATTAATGTTTTTACTACTGCAAATGCTACTATATCTGTAATAGTAACTTTTTTACCTGTATTTTCCAATATTGTATCCAATATTTTCGTTCTTAATGCTTTTATTTCAGTCATATCTATTTCATAATTCAACGTAAACGTAGGTGCAGTGAAATAGCTTTCCGACATTCTCTTGGAAATTACTTTTCTCATAGGCGACATAGGTATCATTTCTATATCTTCTTCTGTAACCTGTTTTGCTTCCACTGTTTTAGGCACTTCATGTCTTATGAGTTCTTCTTTTTCCTGAGGTTTTGCAATCAATTTCAATATATCATCTCTCATTATTTTACCGTTATGACCGCTTCCGACTACATTATCCAAATTTATGTCATAATCTTTAGCTATTTTAGCGGCAAGAGGCGATATATGAATTCTTTTTTCATAATTGAAAATTTCTACATCTTCTTTATGAACTCTGCCTTTTGCTCCACTTCCCTGAACTCTGAAAAGATCTACTCCAAGTCTTTTAGCCAGATTTCTTGCAGCGGGTGTGGCTCTCAATTTATCATTTTCCATATTTTCACCTTCTACTATTGTTTATTCATTACTTTATGAATTGCATTTTTTATTTTTTCAACACTCGGTACTATAGCAGTTTCAAGTGTATGGTTATAAGGAACAGGCACATCTTCCGAAGCCAATCTTACGATAGGACTGTCAAGAAAATCAAATGCGTCGCTTTCGCAAATCATTGAAGCTATTTCTCCGATGTATCCGTTTGTTTTATGAGCATCGTTTACAAGAATCACTCTTCCTGTTTTCTTTACTGAATTTAAAATTAACTCTTTATCCAAAGGAATCAATGTTCTCGGATCTACAACTTCTACGCTTATTCCTTCTTTTTCCACTTCTTCAGCAGCTTTCATAACTCTTTCAAGCATTCTTCCGTATGTTACTATTGTTATATCGCTTCCTTCTTTTTTAATTTCCCCTTTTCCTAAAGGAATGACAAAGTCCGGATCAAGAGGTACTTCGCCTTTCATATTGTACTGTGCTTTATATTCCAAAAATATTACAGGGTTGTTATCTCTAATAGCCGATTTCAAAAGCCCTTTCACATCTGCAGGTGTTCCCGGTGCTACGACTTTCAATCCCGGTATATGACAGAACCATGACTCCAATGATTGCGAGTGTTGTGCCGCAGATCCTACTCCCGATCCCGCTGCACATCTGAATGTTACAGGTACCTGTCCCTTTCCTCCGAACATATATCTTGTTTTTGCAGCCTGATTTACTATATTATCCATCATATATACTATAAAATCCATAAATGTCACATCGACAATAGGTCTTAATCCTGTCATTGCAGCACCTATAGCTGTTCCTGATATTGCCGATTCTGAAATAGGAGTATCTTTTATTCTTTCAGGACCGAATTCTTCAAGCATTCCTACTGATGTTCCGAAATCCCCTCCGAATATTCCTACATCTTCTCCCATTAAAAATATATTTTCATCTCTTCTCATTTCTTCAGACATTGCTGTTATTATTGCTTCTTTTACAGTCATTAACTTTGTTTGATCACTCATTTTCTTTTTTCCTCCTACGTGATTTCTAACGTGATTTCTAAAGTTGTTTCTTTTTATTTTCTGATACTTTTCCTCACAAACCGCATTTTAGTCGGCATAAATATCTTCAAAAGCCGATTCGATAGTCGGCTCAGGGCTGTTTTTTGCAAATTCTACCGCATCTTCTATTTTCTGTTTTGAAATCTCATCCAATTTATCCAATTCTTCCTGAGTTGCTATTTTATTTTCAACTAAATATTTTCCGAATTTAAGTATAGGATCTTTTTTCTTCCATTCATCCACTTCTTCTTTTGTTCTGTATTTTCCAGGATCCGAACTCGAATGTCCGAACCATCTGTATGTAACACTTTCTATTAATACAGGTCCGTTTCCTTCTCTTACGTATTTTACAGCTTCTTCAAATTTTTTATAAACTTCAAGAACGTCATTTCCGTCTTCTATAAAGTATCCCGGTATTCCGTATGCAGCAGCTCTCTCATATATATGCTCAGTATTCATAACTTTTTTTATGGAAGTGCTGATTCCGTATCCGTTATTTATAGAATAGAAAATAACAGGTACTTTCCAGACTGAAGCCAAGTTCAATGTTTCATGAAAACTTCCTTCATTTGTAGCTCCGTCTCCGAAAAAGCATACGACTATTTTTCCTGTCTTTTTAACCTTTTGTGTATATGCGGCTCCGACTGCTATTCCCTGTCCTCCACCGACAATTCCGTTAGCACCGAGATTTCCGTTTTCAAGGTCGGCAATGTGCATAGATCCGCCTTTTCCTTTACATGTTCCTGTAGCTTTTCCCATTATTTCAGCCATCATTCCGTTAAGGTCTATCCCTTTTCCTATAACCTGACCGTGTCCTCTGTGATTGGATGTAATAATATCATCAGGATTTAAAGCTGACAAAGCTCCTATGTTTGCAGCTTCCTCACCTACCGATAAATGTGTCATTCCCGGTACCATACCTCTTTTTACAAGCTGGTTTACTTTTAAATCGAAATTTCTTATGTCCAGCATCAATTCGTACATGTTCAACAATCTGTTTTTAGAAAGTTCCATTTTCTTCCTCCATTATAAATTTTGACTAATTTGAAAACATCTTACTCAATTTTTTTAATATGATTTTATTTTTTACTTTCATATTATAAAATTTAAGTATCAAAATATTTTACTATACAAAATAATTTTACCACATATTTTCCATTAAAACAATAGTTTATCCCTTGTGAAAATAAGAATTTAACAAAACTAAAAAAAACGACAGTTATATTGCTTGACTGTCGAATTTTCCTCCATAATTATTACTCTTTTTGATTTTTATTTTTTCTTTTTAGTCGCCTGAAACTTCTCCCATACGCCTGCTTTAGTTAAAATACTTTTTACAGTTTCTGTAGGTTGTGCTCCGTTAGAAAGGAATCTCAATATTTCTTCTTCTTTCAAAACTACCTGTTTATCTTCTTCAACTAAAGGATTGTATGTTCCCAAATAAGCTATTGCTTTACCGTCTCTTTGTGTCAATGCTTCCATTGCAGCTATTCTGTAAAAAGGAACTTTTTTTCTTCCCAATCTTGTTAATCTTAATTTTACCATTTTAAATTTACCTCCGAATTTTTCTTATGTGATTATTATACACAATCAAAAAAAGTTTGTCAAGTATTTTTTCTTTACAACTTGTACTTAGTTCAAATTAAAAAATATATTCTTATCTAATTATTTTTCATAATTACTTATTAATACTTAATTGTAATTGTTTTATCAGGGTTAATTCTTGCTTTCTCATAAAGCTCTTTTCTTTCATTATATTTTTCAAAGTTTTTTCCGACTTTTTGATTTTCTGTATAAGGATTATCTCCTAAACTCGAATGTATTGGAATTCCCAATCCTGGAACTACAATATCAAAATTCATTATTACTTTCTCAAAATTATCATCGGCATAAAAACTGTACCCTTCATAGCCTGATCCCCGACCTTCATCATAATAGATATAGTTATGATATTCCACTTTGATAATATTTTTTAATTCGGTCTTATTTTTCTTATCGTAAATAATCGCTTTATTATTTTCTACCAGTTCAGCTATTTTATTTTTCAAATTGTATTTTACAGCCTCTTTATCTGTGAGTGTATTTTTTAACTTATTCAATTTATTTGTGTTATCACTGTTATAAAGATTTAACAACTCATTTTTATTCATTATTACATTGTAATTTTCCAATTTTAAAGTGACACTATTTTTACTATCTATAGAAATTGAGTTTAATTTTATATTTCCCATAACTTTCAAATTCAGTTCTTTATATCTTTTTTTACTTTTTTCATATGTTCCCTTTACAACTGTTTCTGAAAAAGCCTGTATTGACAATATTAAAGTCATCAGTACTATTATAATTTTTTTCATTATTTTTTATCCTCCGTTTTTTATGAATATCTTTCCATTTACTTGAATTTTATTTCAATGTCAATTTTAAAAATCCTATCGTTGTCATCAAAATAAAGTTTATTATTAATGCTAATATTACTGCTATAAAAAGATAATTTCCTAAAATCTGCATATAGGCTGTTAAAACTAAAAATATGTTAATTAAAAAAGCTATCAAAAATACTGTATAATTAAAAGTCAATACTACTTCAGTATCTTCACTTATAATATCTACTTTTAATTCATTGCTTTTCATCATAAAATTTTCATACACCCTTAAAGTATTTTCCCCTGAATCGACTTGAATTTCCTGTTTTCCCTCTGATAACAATATTGACTTTTCTCCGTTTATTTTCAAATGAAGATCGCTGCTTTTCATTCCCGGTATCGTTTTATAATTTAAAATTACCTTCGACATAAAAATTTTCTCCTCTAATTATCTTTTTGTTTTTATTATAACAAACTTCTTTAAGTTTTTCTATTTTATTTTTTTGATAAATTTATTATTTATACAAAAAAATCGAGAAATATTTTCCATATAAAATATATTTCGGGATTATAATAATTATAGTTAAAAAATGGAAAGAATTTATTAAAGCCGACCCCTAAAAAATAATAATACAAAAAGATACCGCTATTTTCAGACGGTATCTTTCTTTATTTTTTCTTAAAATCCTTCAAAAGCTCTTTTTGCATTTTCAAAGTCTTCCTCATTGGGATGTTTAGCTGCTTCAGCCCAACGTTTTTCAGCTTCGGGCGTTGCCGCATGATGTCCTGTCATTCCTTCGGCTGTCATTTTTCTGAATTTATCCAGAAGTTTCGGATCTATCGCTCCACGGCATATAAACTCTCTTTCTACTTTATTGCCGTTTTCTTCAAGAAAAGTCTTAACTTTCTCAAGACATCTTTTGGCATGGTCAGAATCAGGCTTTGCTCCCAATGTCCCGAAAGCTCCGACAGTCTTATTTTTCACTTTTGCCATAAATTTTTTCATTCTTTCGTCAGCATCGCCTTTATCTACCCAGTAACCGAATATTATTTTGTCGAATTTTTCAAAGTTCTCTGTTTTTTCAACTTCCGATACATTTTTCAGTTCTTTTTCGCCGCTTATTGCCTCAAATACAGCTTCAGCTACTTTTTTAGTATTTCCTGTCAATGTCGAATATACAACCAATGTACTCATATATCTAACCTCCCAAACATATTTTTATAACTTCACTGTCTATATTGTTTCCCCAGAATAAACCGTCAACAGTTATCTCATAACGGTCATCATACAGCTTTAAGTATTTCTTTTCATCAAATATTTTAAACAGATTATGTATTTTGTCAAATACTCCTTCGAGTATGTATTTTTTTATTTCTGAAAAATAAACAACAGGATATTGTAATAATCCGCTTAAAGTTTTAAGTTTCCTTTCTTCTTCGGAAGCTGCCATAAAAAACTGTTTATCAGGACTCATTCTGAATATATCAAAATTACCCAATTTCCCTCCTGCCCCTACTCCTATGGGAAGAGTGTCCGTCTGAGAATTTAAAAGTTTTATATATTTATACTTATCTCCGTTTTTTCTTACGATTTTCGTGTGTTCCAATATTTCGTAATCTCCTTTGGAAAGCAGTCTTTTAACGAAAGCATTGTGGAGTTTTCTGTCTGTTTCCAGTTTATAATCAAGTTCCAGTCTGTTTTCTTTTATATCTTTGGACATTTTTGATCCGTCAAATATTATAAGCGAATAAAAACTCGAACTGTCCAGTTTCAAATCTGCAATAATATCTGCATCTTCAGTTGCTTCCTCTACTGTTTCTTCAGGATAATTATAAATTATGTCAATGCAGACAAGCCCGTCAAAATTATCTTTTACTTTTTTCAGCCTTTTTACGGTTTCCTCTTTGGTGTATGTTCTGTTCAAAGTGTCCCGACCTTTAGGCGAAAAAGACTGTATTCCTATACTTAGTCTGTTCACTCCGTTTTTTTGCAGAATTTCCAATTTTTTATCATTAAGATTATGCAATGTACTTTCAAAAGTGAACTCATAATCTTCGGTAAAATTATAATTTTGTTTTATACACTTCAATATTTTTTCAATTTGATGCTCACGTAATATTGTAGGAGTCCCTCCTCCGAAAAATGCTGCATCCAGCTTTTTGCTTTTCATATAATCGGTTTTTCCGTACTTTTCAAATTCTTTAATCAGAAAGTCCGTATAATCTTCCAAATCATTATCCAACTGTTTTCTGTTAAGATTACAAAAAGAACATATTTTATCACAATAAGGAATATGGACGTACATTGCTCCTTTTTCCTCTTTTGCCTTTGTCATAAGCATTTTTTCCACTTCTGTAGGCGGAACGGGTCTTTTCATATGCCCGAAGTGCTGTAAAATAATCCCTCCTACATCATGATGCGATTTAAAACGTTGACTGAACATAACTTTCTCCTTATTTTTCCTTATGCCCGTAAACATGACCGTCTTGAGTTATATGTTTTATCTCTCCGTTTTCAGCTATATCATAAGCTTTGCCTATTCCTTTAATATATCTTCCTTTTATAAGTTTCAGTTTTACGAGGTAAAAATCTTTCATAGTACGTGTCATTTTTATAAGGCTGTCTTTTTGCTGAAATTCATCCATAATCTCTTCAAATTGAGCATTTCTTTCGAGAAATTCTGCAACGGCTTTGTATCTGACTCTTGTTCTTGCAGAAATCATTTTGGATTTTTCTTCATCTTCTATAAACAGCACTTCAAGTTTTCCGTTATTTTTCAGATTATCAAAATGATCTCCTGTTGTACTTATAAAAATATAGTCATCTCCTCTAAATCTTAAAAACGGAGCATAAGTAACATTAGGTTCTCCATCTTCAGTTACTGTTCCCAATATAACCGACTTAAATTTTCTTATAAAGTCATTTATTTCGATTTTTATTTCTTCTTCCTGTAAATGACTTTTATCTTTGTATCTTTCAGGAGCGGGAATTCCTAATTCTTTTCTTGCTATTTTCGCCATTTTTACCATTTCGAGGTGCATATGCTCAAATTCAGTTCTTTTTGTAAACTTCACTTTTACATCTTCATTCCCGTTTACATGCAATGTCATTTCTTCTTCGTTTACATCTATTAATCTTGCTTCTTTTACATCATCTCTTTTATTAAAATAACGCACATATAATGCAAGTACATCGTTATGATCTTCATTCATATGATTTAAAATTCTGTCTTTCATTCTTTCACCTTTTCTTTTATATTTTTTGTCTTTTCAATTTATCTCGGATTAAATCGGAACGGCTTTGTTATAGTACATTTCAATGTTTCGGGATTTTTTATCCTTACTTTTATTCTGCTTGCCGACTTCTTCGCTTCACTTTGAAATATACCGTTTCCTCCTGAAACTCCTATAACTGAAACATTTCCGTTACTGTTAAAATTAAGTCTTACATTTACTACAACAGTATTTTTCGTTCCAAGTCTTTCTGCTGCAACGGGATACTGTAAATCGGGATTATACACAACTGTAAAGTCTATCCCTTCACGGCACACATTTCCGTTATCTCTGCTATGTCCTGTCGTATTTCCTTTTTTAGCAGATTCAGTATTTTCTGAGACTCCTGTACTTCGTGCTTCCTTGCCTTTACTACCCGAACTTTCTCCTGAAGACTGACTGACTGAATTATTTTGATGACTACTGTTATTATTATTTATTACAGCATTTTCATTTCTTGTATTTTCAGTTGTTTTATTATCAGTATGATTATTCTGAATTTTGTTTATCGGCACATTATTCTGTTTTATTTCGGGCTTATTGGCATTAAACTCTTTTATTTCAGGTTTTTGAGCTGTTATTACTTCCTCTTTATGAGCTTTCTGTTTATTTTTATCGGAACTTTCTTCGCTCAAATTTTCCGAAACAAAATTATCCAGATTTACAGTTATAGTTTCATTCGTATCTTTTCCAGTATTTTGCGACAAAACAAAAGCAGGTATAAACAAAATACCTATATTTAAAATTATTGAAGCAATATAAAATTTCATGTTATACCTCTACTCTAAAATAAATCCGATAAATTTATCAGTTTTTTTCCGTTTTTTCATAAACTTCGGCAATATGATCCACTATTCTCGGAGATCCTCTTAAAACCTGATTGGAATCTAAAACTATAAATTTTCTGTTTTTTATTGCCGATACATCTTTAATTTGAGGATTTGCTTTTACTATTTCCTCGGGATTTTTTACCAAAGTCAGAATTACATCGGGATTTTCTTTTATTAAAAATTCAGGAGTCAAAATAGGACTGTTTCCCGGCATATTATCCGATATATTTTGTATATTAAGCAGTCGCATAATACTGTCGGGCAAAGTACCTTTTCCGAACACTCTCATCGGTGCCGAAGATAGTATAAATACACCTTTTTTCTCTTTTGTTTCAAGTTTTTTTATATTTTCCAGTTTTTCTTTTTTTTCGGCAATTATTTTTTCGGCTTCTTTTTCTTTTCCAAGCATTTTCCCTATTTCCTGAAAATTAGTAAAAACTTCGTCTATGGAATTTGCTCCGACCTTTTTCAGTTCTATATTATTGGACTTCAATACTTCTTCAAAGCCCTGAGGAACATAGAAAGCTGATGCTATAACCAAATCAGGCTTTAAAGACAAAACTTTTTCTACCGAAACATTTGTAAATGTTCCTACACTTTCCAATTTTTCAGTTTTTTCTTCAGGCCATATTTTTGATCTTTGAAGTTTTGCAATTCCGACTATTTTATCTTCGGAATTAAGTAAATAAAACATTTCAACTACTGCAGGGTCCATAACTATTATTCTTTTATATTTGGAGTTTTCCGTTTCGCTTTTATTATCGCTTTTTTCTTTTTTGGAGCATGAAACTATTACTGAAAGTAATAAAAAAAAGAAAAGAAAACCTTTTTTTACAATTTTGTTTTTTATATTTATCATAAAAACTACCTCCTTCAATGGGTATTTTATAATTTTTTAGGTATTACGTAATAATTATCGTTATATTTTGCTATTTCACACTGAAAACCGTATATTTCATGAAAAATTTCAGGCTTAAAAAGTTCTTCGGGAGTTCCTCTGTATCTTATCTTTCCGTTCTTTAAAAATATAAGATTATCACAATACATAGAAGCCAGATTCAGATCGTGCATTACCATTATTCCTGTCATATTTTCATTTTTTACAAAATTAAAAACGAGTTTCATTATTTCCAACGCATAATTCATATCAAGAGCGGAAGTAGGCTCGTCAAGCATTATAATTTCAGTATCCTGAGCAAGTGCCCTTGCAAGCAGAACTCTTTGAAATTCTCCTCCCGACAATGAAAATATATTTCTCTGTCTGAACTTTTCAAGTTCAAGTTTTTTCATTACTTCATTTACTTTTTCATCATCTTCTCTGTCAAAACCTGCCCATTTATTTTTCATATAAGGCACTCTGCCCATATAAACCACTTCTTCTACGGTCATAGGCATGGAAAGAGAGGATTTTTGAGGAACAAAACTCAATATTTTTGAAAGTTCCTCCTGCCTGTAATCTTTCAGCTTTTTATTCTGCAATTCCACTATTCCGCTCTGAGGAAAAAGATATTTCAATATTATTTTCAGAAGAGTGGACTTACCGCAACCGTTAGGTCCGAGTATTCCCGTAAACTCCCCTTTTTTTATATTCAGATTTATTCCGTTCAAAAGAAGTTCTTTTTTATCATAAGAAAAATTTATGTTTTCGGTATATATGTCCGTTTTCATAAACTATCCTCCTTTTCTCATTGCCAAATACAGAAAAAAAGGAGCTCCGAAAAAAGCCGTTACCACTCCTATGGGTATTTCCACAGGATAAAGTATTGTTCTCCCTATTGTGTCGCAAATAAGAAGAAACAGTCCTCCTCCTAAAGTTGCAAGAGGAATGAGTTTTACATTACTGCTGCTTTTTGTGAGAAGTCTTATTGTGTGAGGTGCTATAAGCCCTACAAAACCTATCATTCCCGTAAATGCCACAGAAAAGCCCACAATAAGTGCCGAAATTATAAGCATATTTTTTTTCAGCTTTCCGACATCAAGTCCTAAAGAATGTGCCTCTTCATCTCCGCTTAAGAGCAAATCCAGCTCGTATCTTTTCAAATAAAAATACGTAACCGATATTACGAGCGGAATAAGAAGAATACTCACTTTAGTCCACGAAGAAGTCCCTATATATCCCATCATCCACGCCACTATTTTAAACGAGTCCTGTCCGATAAGATACATACTGAATGAAGTAAAGGCCCCTAAAAAAGAGGATATTGCAATTCCTATTATTAACAAGGAAGTTATATCCGTTCCGTTTTTTCTTTTGGATAATCTGAATATTATCAATATTACTATTACGGAAGTAATAAATCCTGATATTCCGTACATTATATCGGGAAGTTCCAGTATAAAAGCTATTATCGCACCGAATGTGGCACTCGCCGAAATCCCTATTATATAAGGATCTGCCAAAGGATTTCGGAAAACGGTCTGTACGACCGTTCCCGAACTTGCCAGCAACATTCCTATTAATACGGACATTATTATTCTCGGCAATCTTATATTCAGCACAATATTTTTTGTGGAATCGTCTACATAACTTTTGTTAAACAGAGAACCTACTGTATCTTTTAAAGGAATATTTATATCTCCGGCACCTAAAGCAATAAATATGAATATAAACAGGAACAGTACAAGTCCTGCATATATCTTTTTCATATTTATATTAGAATTCATAGTTTACTCCCAAGTAATATTGTCTTTCTCCAGCAGGAGTATAAGCATTTCCATTTTGGAATAAATTGTATTTTTTACCGAATACATTTTTAACTCCGGCATCCAATCCCCAACCGCTTTCATGTTTATAACTTACACCTAAATCTGTTGTCGAATATCCTTTTATTTTGTTATTATTACCGTCTACAGAACCTGACAGATAGTTTACATCTGCTTTCAATGTCAATCCTGAAAGAACATCATAATTTACTCCCAATGTAGCTTTTGTTGAAGGAACATAAGCTATTTTCTGACCTTTTTTATCTCCTTTTGTTATTTTTGCATTTACATAGGAAATTGATTCATTTATTCTAAAGTTGCCTAAATACTGCTCTGCAAATAACTCTGCACCTTTTCTTTCAGTTTCTTCAAGGTTTCTGTATATCCAGTTTCTCATAAATGTAGCACCTTGCCATTTAATAGCTATCTCGTTTTTAGTTTTTGTGTAAAATCCTGTTAAGCTCACAAAAGACGGACCTACCATATCTTTTATACCTATTTCGTAAGTATCGTAAGTTTCAGGTTTTACATCATTCAGAGTGTAGGCTCCTCCTTTTTTTATATCTTTATCTACCAATTCCGTAGGACTTGGAGATCTGAATCCTCTTTCATATTTCGCATATACATTTCCCGTATCGGAATATTTAAAGTTCAAAGATGCTTCGTAAGCATTGTTATTTTCTTTAGATTTTGATTTCAAAGAACTTCTTCCGTCAGTTCTGAATATATCATATTTTGCAGACTCAAATCTGTATCCTAAAGTTCCTTCCAATCTATCAGTGAAAGAATGTCTTTCAAGTAAAAATGCAGAATTTGTTTTTTTGGATAATTCTATTTTTGTATCCGACAATGTTCTTGTTCTTCCTCTCATTGTCATTGTATTTACAGATCTTCTGAGCATTTTGTTATCTACATATTCATAACCGAATACAAGATTTCCGCTTCCGTAATTAAAGTTTCCTTTTAGATTTGCTCCGTTTTTCTTATCTCTGAATAATCCGTTATTTCTGATTCCCATTCCGTAATCCTGATCATACGTTCTTTCATTTTTCTGATTATATCCCAAAACTGTAAATTCAAGATTGTCTACCGGCTTAAAGTTATACTCAAGAGTATATTCTTTTCTTAAAGCTTTTGTAAGACTTTCATTTTCTCCTGCCTGTCTTCTGTTTTTGCTGAGTTCTTCCCAACTCAATCCGTTTGTTGTTTCTCCGTCTTCGTTGTATCTTGTAGCTTTAAATCTTAATTTTTGTTTTTCACCTTGAAGTGTAAATCCTCCGTATAAAAATTCATTGGAATTTTTGTCTTTTTCTCTGTAACCTTTTCCGTTTATATTTTCATACCCCAAGTCTATGGAGAAATTATCGTTAAATTTGATTCCTGCTCTTCCTCCGGCTTTATTTGTACTGTATGAACTGTTTTCATAGTAAATTTTCCCGTGTGCTCCTTCTTTTTCAGGCGTTTTCGTAATGATGTTTATTACTCCTCCTGCAGTTCCGTTTCCGTAAAGAACCGAACCTCCTCCGGGAATAATCTCTATTCTTTCTATTTCTTCTACAGACACTGAGTTTACAGGTACCAGTCCATGTGACAAATCAAGTATATTCATGGAAACTCCGTCTACAAGTATTTTCACACGTCCTGATGCTTTTTCAGGTCCCTGTCCTCTTATGTCGACGATTTCTCCGAATCCGTTATTTACAAAGTTTACTCCCGGTGTTCTTCTAAGTATTTCTTCTACCGAGCTGTACCCTTTATTTTTAATATCGTTACTTGTAATAACGGTAACATTTTTTATCTGCTTTTCGACATTTTCATTAAAGCCCGTAGCCGTTACAACGCTTTCTTCCATTTTCCCTTCATATTTTGATTCAGCCTGTAACAATGCTGCTACTGCCAACAAACTTAAAATTCCGATTCTTTTCATCATAATCTGTACGTATGTCGGATTAATATACTTCTCCGCATACTCTCCTTTCTTTTGTATTATTTATTATTTTTTTGTATATTGAGATTGACGTTTTTCACATTCTGATCTTTTAATCTCCCCATAACATTGACTATTGTTCCGTATTCCAGATGCTCGTCCGCAGTAAGTGTTACACTTTCAAGAAGTTTCGGACTTAATTCCGAAAGTTCCGTTTTTAAATCTTCAGGAGTTATACTTTTTATATTTCCTCCGACCTTAAAAAAATAATTCATATCTTTGTCAATTATGACTTCCACAGTTTGTTCATTTTTATTATTTTCCATCTTTGTATCCGATTTGGGTACTGCCAAATGAAATTGTGCGTAATTGTTAAATGTTGTCGTTATCATAAAAAATATTAGCAGCATAAATATAACATCTATCAAATTCAGCATTGATATTTCGGCATTTCTTTTACTTCTTCTATTTGTAAATCTCATTTTTTCTCCATTCTGTATTATTTACAAATTTACTGTTCCGTGTTCTGAAATCTGTTTAGAAACTGAAGAGAAACTCTTTCCATTTCCAAAACCGTATCATCTATTTTTTTATTGAAATAATTATAAAATACTAAAAACGGTATGGCTACCATAAGCCCGAATGCAGTCGTATAAAGTGCTTCTGATATTCCTGATGCTACAGTCCTCGCACTTTCGGTATTATTTGTACTCAATGCCGAAAAAGATACTATCATTCCTGTAACTGTTCCGAGCAGACCTAATTGAGGGGCTGTATTTACTACCACTCCCAATAACCACATTCCTTTTTCCAGTTTCATCGTCTGTTCCAAAATATTTTCCGTTATAATTTCTTCCACGTACTGTTTATGAGAATGATCGGCTTTATCAAGGTCTATTTCCATATTGTTTACAGTTTTTACAAGAATTTGCGAAACAGAATCTTTCCTTTCACTGCACAAATCGAGTATTTCCTTTTTATTTCCCTTTTTTAGAGTTTTATATAATTTTCTCTTAAATTCTTCTGTCAATTTTTTTTCTTTTGTCAGAAACAGAGCTGCTTTTTCGAGAATAACCGCAAGACCGCATATCGAAGCTAACAGTATTCCCCACATAAATATTCCGCCTGCAATAAAATAATGTAACATTTTACTTTTCCTTTCAAATTAAAAAAATACTTTGTTTATAAAACTATTTTATTATATAAATTGATAATAGTCAAATTATTTTTTTATTATAATTTTTTCATTTGATTTTTTTTTTCATTCATTATACAATAAATATACATAATAAACTGAAAGGAATTTAAAAATGGAAAATAATATAAAAAATACAGGACTTGAGGCTGATACTTCAAGAGGAGAGGAAATAGCAAACTTTGTAAGCCATACTGTAGGAGCGGGACTTTCTATCATCGCATTTATTTTACTTACAATAAGAGCCAGTTGGACAAGAGATGTACCAACTATTCTGTCGTTTATGATATTCGGTTTCGGACTTATTGTTCTTTATACTATGTCGGCTATTTATCACGGACTAAGACCCGGAACTGCAAAAAGAATTTTTGAAATATTCGATCATTCGGCTATTTATATATTGATTGCAGCTACATATACACCTTTTCTTGTACTTGTAGTAAAATCCAAAACAGGAATTATAATTTTATGGATACAGTGGGCTGTCTGTATTTTAGGGATATTGTTTAAATCCTTTTTTACAGGAAAATTAAAAATGTTTTCAACATTACTTTATTTATTTATGGGTTGGATGATTGTTTTTGCTTTTAATGAACTTAAACAGAATATCAATCCCGTTTCATTTGTATATTTGGTAGCAGGAGGTATTTTATACTCTCTCGGAACTATTTTTTATACTTGGAAGATTTGTAAATTCAACCATATGATATGGCATATATTTGTAATACTGGGAAGTTTGGCACACTTTTTCGCAGTGTGGTGTTTGGTTTAATAAAAATCAGTTTATCGAAAAATATATATTTTACAAGTAAAACATAACATAAATAAAAACAACCTTCAGATTTTACACCTGAAAATCTGTCGGTTGATATTTAAAAATCATCTTTTCCCCGCATTTTCGGAGTCGACGCAGTCGCGTAGAACGCGGATAGCGAGAGTATGAGGGCGGCAATGAGCCCTCATAAATTTTATTTTATTATTAAAGTCTCCCCATCCATTTCAGCAGGTTTTTCAAGTCCTAACAAATCAAGCATTGTAGGAGTCAAGTCTGCTAATTTACCGTCTGTTCTAAGTTTTGCATCTTCCATATCGTTTGTTATCAATATAAACGGAACAGGGTTTACAGTATGTGCAGTGTAAGGGGCTCCTGTTTCAGGGTCTACAAGCAAGTCGGCATTTCCGTGATCGGCTGTTATCAATACCGCTCCGTCAAGCTCCAACACTTTATTTACAATCTGTCCTGTACAGTTATCCACAGCCTGACAAGCTGCTATTACCGCATCTACAACTCCTGTATGTCCTACCATATCAGGATTTGCAAAGTTCAATATAACAGTATCCACTTTTCCTGTGTTCAATTCTTCTATTAATCTGTCTTTTACTTTATAAGCACTCATTTCAGGCTGCAAGTCATAAGTCGCTACTTTCGGAGAGTCAGAAAGAAGTCTGATTTCTCCTTCGTAAGGCTCTTCCACTCCGCCGTTAAAGAAGAAAGTTACGTGAGCATATTTTTCAGTTTCGGCAGTTCTCACTTGAATTAATCCCGCTTTAGAAACTACTTCTCCGAATCCGTTCACTATTTTTTGAGGCGGATAAGCCACAGGTACGTCAAATGTCGAATCATACTGTGCCATACATACAAAGTTTACTTTCGGATGAACTTTTCTTGTAAATCCTTTGAAATCATCTTCAATTATAGCTCTTGTAAGCTGTCTTGCTCTGTCCGGTCTGAAGTTTGCAAATATTACTCCGTCGCCTTCTTTTATAATTCCTGCAGGAGTTCCGTTTTCAACTACTTTTAAAGGTTTTACGAACTCGTCTGTTACTCCTTCGGCGTAAGATGCTTTTATTCCTTCTTCTGCAGAAGCTGCTGTTGCCTCTTCTCCTGAAAATAAAGCATTATAAGCTAATTCTATTCTGTCCCAGTTATTGTCTCTGTCCATTCCGTAATATCTTCCTATAACAGAAACTATTTTTCCTAATCCTATTTCATCCAATGCTTTCTGCATTTCAGTCAAATATCCCGCTCCGCTTTCAGGCGGTGTATCTCTTCCGTCCATTAATGCGTGTACATAAACTTCGGACAATCCTTTTTTCTTAGCCATATCGACTAATCCTATTATGTGATTAATGTGGGAATGAACTCCTCCGTCAGACATAAGCCCCATTATATGCAATGCTTTTCCGCTTTCTTTAGTTTTATTCATTACATCGGAAAGAGGTTTATTATCTAAAATCAATCCTTCTCTTATTTCTTTCGTAATCTTAGGCAATAACTGATAAACTACTCTTCCTGCCCCGATATTCAAGTGTCCTACTTCAGAATTTCCGAATTGCCCCTCAGGTAATCCTACAAATTCTCCGTCCGCTCTTAATTCAGTGAACGGGTATTCTTTTTTGTATCTTTCAAAATTTACCGGATGTGCCAATCTTACCGCATCCACCTGTTCAGTATGATGGTTCATCCCCCAACCGTCTAAAATTATTAAAACTACAGGTCTTTTTTTCATCTTTTTCATCCTTTCAATATTAAATTTATTTTTTCACTTTTACTCGTACATTATACTCGCTTTTTCATAATTTATCAAGATTTTTAAAAGATTTTATTGTACATATTTTCGGATTGTATTATAATTATACAAAGTGAGGTGAAATTATGAGATACGTTTATTTTTATGATACAAAGACAAAGGAGTTAGGTACAATAGGAATTGCTGCCGATGAAAATCATATTACAAATTTATTTTTTGAATACGAAATTGAAAATATTAAAAAAGATAAAAATTATATTTTAAGGGAGACTTTTCTTATTAAAAAAGCTTCCGAGCAGTTGTTTGAATATTTAACAGGAAAAAGAAAAGATTTTGAACTTCCCCTTTTAAAAGACGGTACCGATTTTCAAATATCCGTCTGGAATGAACTTATAAAAATTCCATACGGAGAAACCCGTTCTTATAAAGATATAGCTGTTGCGATTAACAATGAAAAAGCAGTAAGAGCCGTAGGAATGGCAAACAACAGAAATAAAATCTCTATTTTTATTCCTTGCCACAGAGTTATCGGGAGCGATAAAAAGCTCGTAGGATATGGAGGAGGACTTGAAATAAAAAAATTTTTACTTAATCTTGAAAAGATGAATCTTTTTGTTTAGTGAAGATTTAAAAAACATTTTGTATTTCAAATAAAAATATAAAAAGAGCTTATTTCAAAAACTCTGATTGAGAAAGCTCTTTTTATTGTCAGACTTTACAAAAATCTGTCAAATTTAGTGAGAAAAATCATTTCTTTTAAAGTACAACAACACTATATATATAATCGGCATAGAAATTATACCAAACAACATTATTCCCTCTTTTTTTGAAGGTAATTTCTTTTGATATAAAATACGATTTAATAATAAAATTATACTAAACAAGCTGAATGGTAACGAAATTATCATAAAGCTCAAAATTTCATTTCCTATATAATCTTCTAATAAAGAATATACAATTTGAAAAGATATACAAATAAAGTACGAACAAAAAAATTATCAAATATAGTATTTTTTCTAAATGAGTATTTATATACTTTTTCTATATTTTTATTTAATTTCATTTTTCCTCCCGCTTTTTTATCGTATTTCGATACATTATAGAAATTATTATTAAAAATAAATATATCAGTTTTTTTCAATTTATTGTGGATATCTTAACCTTTCTGTTGCAACTTCAATAAATTTTTATATTACTATGTGATGTTAAAATAAAATTTAAAATTCTTTTTATTATTCTGTTATACTCCTGTTGAAAAATTTATTTTACTGAAACAATTCTGAAATTTCTATTTTAAAAATCTGTTATTGATGTTCGTGTATTTTCGCCTTTTTTCTAAGTTATTTCTCCATTATTATTTCTGTTTTAAAAAATCTTTCTTGAAACTCTACAAGAGCTTTTATTTGTTCAACAGAATATTTTTTATCCTCTGCAGTAACAATTAATTTATTTTCTTTATCATCTATTCTATAAATTATTGCCCGACATACTCCTTCAAATTCTTCTAACGGAGCAAATACCCCTAAAATATAAACATCTATTTCTTCACCGTCTTCACTTTCAGTATTAGGGATATAACCATAATTTAAAGGATAAATATATTCATATTCCGGATGCCTATCTCCTAATTTTCTATCTACTTTTACTTTTATTTTTTGATTTAAATATTTTTTATAAATCAACAATCTCTTTTTCATTTTATTTACACCTTTCTTTTGAGTTCATCAGTATTCGTTCTTTCAATTTTTTATTTTATCCGATATCTCGTAACCAAAAAAATTAATTTTTAAATTATTTAAAATTTTATATTTTTTCATCTCCTTGAACTTTTCTTCTAAACCTCCAAAATCCGTGTAAAAATCTCATATTCTCCGTTAGTTTTTTCAAAGAGTATTTGTTTATATTCTTCGAGCTGTTGCTTATACTTTTCATTTTCAGTAGGCTCATATCCTGTCTTATAATCATATATAAAGATTTTTCTGTTTTCTTCGTCTATATTTATTCTGTCGATAATTCTTTTATTATTTTCCCTGTCATATATTTCAAATTCCGTGTAGACTTTGTATTTGGCATCATATATTTCTTTATTCTCAAATATAAACTTTTTCATTCTTTCAAGGAGTTCAGTTATGATTTTCTTTCCGAGCATATTTCCGTATCTGCTCAGAAAAGCCGACTCGGCATTTTTTCTGTCATTTTCAAAGTCATTTGTCATATGCTCAAAATAATAGTGCATTGCAAGTCCTTTTTTCCTTTTAAATTCCCCTTCTAAATCGGTTTCATATTTACTAGCCGTATACTTTAACACATTATCCTCAAAATAAGACATTATATCCTTAAGTCCCTCAAAATCGGCATTTTCAGAAATTTTAATTTCTTCCTTTTTACTTTCAGAAATTTTTCCCGACGAATGCCAAATTTCACTTTTATAAACATCAATAATTCTTTTTACAAGCTCTCCTTTAACCTCTCCTTTGGAACTTACAACCTTCTCAAAAAATAATAACAGATTTTTCTTTGCCCTTGTCAATGCCACATAATCATTATTAATACTTTCCATTTTTTCTTTCTGTTCACTTTTTTCATTTATTTCCGAATATTCACTGTCAATGAAAGTCTTTTCGTATTTAGGAAAAGTTACCAGAAATTTATTTATTTTCTCAAATTTTTCATCATAATCGAAAAACACCCTCAAATCTCTGTCGTTGTCCTTACTGTGAGATTCTTTTTTATAATAAATTACCGTATCAAATTCCAGTCCTTTAGATTTATGGATAGTCATAAGGTTTACAGCGTCACTGTCCTCGCTGCTTAACTGCTTCAATTTATCCTTTTCATCTTCGATATAAGTTACAAACTCAAATAAATCACTGTATTCTTTTAAAATATTGAAAAATTTGAAAATGTTTTTTATATCGCTTTTTGTCGAATAAAAATCCGTTACATAAAATTCTTCTGTCAGTTTTTTTGAAAAATTTTCTTTTAAATATTTGCTGTTTAAACTTCTCGAAAGATTTTTCAATTTTTTTATTTTAAACAATATATTTGAAAATAGGAGATTATTTCTTTTCATCTCGTCTATTTCTTTATATTCAGGCAAAGTTTCATTTTCCAATTGGCTGTTTACAAAGTCGGAAAATTTTTCTTCGCCTATTTTTCTTATGTATCTTTCTATTTCGTGTTTATTTTCCAGCAAATATTTCACATGACTGTTCAGACATCCGATTAAGTCAGATCTCATAAATTCAAGCAAATATATATAATTATTGAAAACAAAATATTTTATCAGTTTATATAAAGGCTTGATTACATCATGTTCCAAAAGGGAAAAACTGCTGTTTAATGTGTAAGGAATATTCTCTTTATTCAGCCTTTCGGCAATTTCATTCAAATGACCGTTTGTTCTGCATATTATACATGTTTTCCCGAGATTTTGTATTTCCCCTTCTTTTATCATTTCTATCGCTTTTTCATAAGCCGCTTCAGGACGAATCTCATCACCTTTATATGAGGGTTTTCTTTCCTGTAAATAATATCCGAAATATCCTTTGGAGTATTCTTCATCATCTCTGTATTTTACAGGATTGTAGTTCCATTCTTCACTATATTTTTCAAATATTCTGTTTACATTTTCGATTACTTCTTTGTAGCTTCTGTAAGATTTATCAAGGTTTTCCACAGTTCCGTTTATAAGGGTTTCAAGCTTTTCAAACAGTTCCTTTTCTCCGCCCCGCCAATGATAAATACTCTGCTTTTCATCTCCTACACATATTATATTTTTCGCACTGTTAAGGAGTAATTTCAATATTTTCCACTGAAGAACGCTCGTATCCTGAAATTCATCAATCATAACAGTTTCCACATTTCCGCCTATCAGCTCAAGAAAATCCGAAGTTACCTTTTTATCTTTTATAAATCCTAACTCTTCATTGAATATAAATTTATAAGTATATACAGAAATATCATCGTGAGTAAATCTTTTAGTTGAAAATTTCATTTCCTCAGCTATATTATAAATCATATTTGCCGCCTCACAGATTTTCTCGTGTAAAGGGATCACTTCATTTACAAATATATAATCGGAAAAACTTTTACTAAGCAGATCTCTGCTTTCTTTCATTTCATAAATTATATTTTCTACGCTTTTTCCTTTTATTTTACTGCCATTCCAAATATTTTTTACAGGGAAAAATAATTCCTGATTTTTCTGAATAATTTCTATTTTTTCTCTTTTATTTTCTATTTTATCTTTGGAAATTCTTTCGTTCACTCCTTTTATTTCATCATAAACGCTTCTGAAATCAGTATTTACAAAATCTTTCACATTTCCGTCTTTATTTTCGGCTACTGACCCGATCATATCAAAAATTTCTTCTAAATAATCGACAAATTTCGTATTAGCTTTTTTATCATTTTCTATTTTGTAATTTCCCGCTAAAATAAAGTCTTTTCTTATATTGATTATATTTTTTATAAATTTGACATATTTTTTTATATCTTTTCTTTCTTTTTTTTCTTCAAATACAAAACTGAATTTTTCAAAATATTCGTTATTATTAAGTATTTTTACTAAAATATCCTCGTAAAATCCGTCGTCTTCCTCATCCAGTGTTTCATAGCCGTATATTCCGAAAAAAGGAGCGATAGTATTTTTAAATATCTGATTTGTAAAGCCGTCTATTGTATAAATACGAATTTCGTCTTTATTTTTTATCATCTTGAAATATATATTCTGCAAACTGTTTTTATCTATTTCACCGCCCTGAAATCCGTATATTTCCTTTAAACTTTTCTCCAATTCTTCAAATTTATATTTTTCAAAAGCAATCTGATACAAAAAATCGTAAATTCTGTCTTTTATTTCGGCAGTGGCTTTTTTCGTAAAAGTCATTACGATAATATTTTTGTAACTTATCCCTTTTATAAGATTTGCTATATATTCAAGGGATAATCTGTAAGTTTTTCCTGTTCCTGCACTTGCTTTCAATATTTTTTTACTCATCGCCCAATTCCTCCTCTCTTCTGGCAATATCGCTGTAAACTCTTGAAATGTATGTTTCTTTTCTTTCTCCCAAATCATAGTAATCGGTCTTATAATAATTTTCTATAACTTCTTTTATATCTTCTTTTTCGAGTATATCGTTTTCTTTCCTATCTTCATCGGTACTTTTTTCTCCGGTCCACGCATTTATGACCCATTTTTCAGTCTTTTTATTTTTATTTTCCGGTAATATTACCGAATAATAGTCCAGTTGGTTAAATGCCCTGTTTTTATTCTGCTGATTGTCCTTTCCCGATTTATAATCCACAAGTATTTCGCTATCCTCTGTTTCTATGTATAAATCAACCACTCCGCTTATACGGACATTTTCAGCAATGTCTTTTTCAGCTTTTTTCTTTATTTTTTCTTCAGAATGAATTTTTATATTTCTTTTCATAAGCAGATATTGTGTCAGTTCTTTTAAAAATCTTTCTGTAGATTTTACTATTTCAGTAAAAGAGATTTTTCTGTAAAATATAATGTATTCTTTCGGTATTTTGTACTCGAGTGAATCAAGTATTCTGTTCAATGTTTTTTCTATTTCACCGTTACTTACTGTAAATTCTCCCTTTTCAAGTGCTTCTTTATTTTCCATAACGATTTTTTCATACAGAACATGTATTATGTTTCCGAACATAAGGGCCTCGATTTTATCCTCTATTTTCTCGACTTCTTTTTCGCCTGTCATTTTTTCAAGATAAAATCCGTACTCAAAATCTTTCATTTTTTCAAAATCATAAAATCCCAAACTTAAATCTTCACTTCTCATTTTCTCCTTATTTTTTTCAAGTTTCGATTTTATAAATTTGCCGATTTTCCTTTGAATTTTACTTTTATTAAAATACTCTTTTACAAAATTCAGCTCTTCTTCTTCGGATATTTCATTTTTTACAGGCTCTATACCGTATTTCAGCTTTATCTCCTCTATAACTCCCGCCGAATCGATTTTCTCATCAATATTTTTTACATAAGACAAATAAATATTTTTTGCCCCTAAAACATTTTGATAAAATTTAAAAATTTCTATCTGCTTTTCTTCATCGCTTATAGGCAATCCCATTTTAGCCCTTTGAATTTTTGAAAACAGATAATTATTTATCTTCACTTTAGGAAAAGAATCCTGTATATTTAAAAACATTATATTTTCTTTTGCAGTTTCCGATATTGAAGAAAAAGGATTTATCATGTATTTTCTTTCGTTTTCCTGTTCTTCTATCTTTTCCAAATCAAGACTTACAGCTTTTTTATCCAGATATTTCAAAAACAGCTTTAACAAACTTGCCGACATATTCAGTCCGAAAAAATCCGTCCAGAGATCATCAAAACTCAAGTCTTCCAGAACAGTCATTTCCGACAATGCTTCAAAATACTTATCTCTTATATTTACGTCCTTTTCTCCGCTCTGAACAAATATTTTTTCCAAAAATTCCGCATACTCACTCAATGTTTTATATGAATATATTTCTTCAATTTTTTCAAGAAAATTTACAAAACTTTTTACTTCGTTTTCCATGTGTTTATATCTGTCGACATTTTCCGAAAGTTCCTTAAGTTTTTCACAGGAAATATACTTATAATCATCTAAAACCAAATCCTGAAATAGCCGATAATTTTCTTTCAATCCAAATGTTTTCAGAAAATCTCTCGATTTAAAAGCATCATGCAACTCTTTCATTCTGAAAAGACAGATTTTATCTTCTTTACTTTTAAAAACTACTTTTATATTCTCCAAAACATTATAAATCAAATCAAGAGTTTTATATATTTTCGTTTTTTGCATGGTAATTTCAAGATTATAAGTAATTTTATTCTGATTCAGCAAATGGTAATCTTTTTCATTGTCGGAATTTTCATCCTGAGCGTCATATATTTTATATAAGGACTTATTTTCAACGGTTAAAAGTTTTTCTTTTTTCAATTCTTTATCGAGTTTTTTTACTATTCCCAAAAGCTGTGCAAATTTATTTTCAAACTCATGTATTTCAACGTTTACATTATATTTTTTCTCAAATTCATCTTTATCAGGCAATCCGAATGTTTCACTTATTTTCAGTTTTTCTTCATTAAAGTCTTTTTTGTCAAGTTGCAGAATATTTTCAATTTCTATTCCTTTTTTTTCAATAACGTCAAAAATCTCCTTTTCCAAAGGAGTGAATTTTACTTTATTTACAAAACATATTTTTTTATATTTTTTAAGAAAATTTTCCGATATATTTTCGGATTTTCTCAGCATATAAGGAAGTATAAGTCCTTTTTCATCTGATTTTTTATTGATTTGCCCGTTTATTTTCAGCAATGTTTCAAAGGTATTTTTCTGCCATTTTTCGATTTCTATTTTATTAAGGTCTATTTTATATTCCTGCAATTCAGAAAAAAGTCCGTAAAAATTATACGCAATATCTATCACATCATAGTAATTGTTTATTTTCAGTTCCTTTTTTATCTCGTCAGTCAAAGAATTATAAAATAAAACTACCTGTTTTTCTTCTTTTAAAACGATTTTATCCGTTTGAAAAAGTTTTTCATAAAAATCATATAATTTTAATAATTTAAAATTATAAAATAACTTTTCTCCAGATTTTAAATACTCTCTTTTAATTTCAAAAAACGAAGAGGTATTTTCAAATACATATAAAATCTCTTCGTTTTTCTTAAATTCTTTAAACAGTATTTCTTTCAAATCCGATCCGAGTCCAAAATATTTTATATTCATCAGATTTCTCCTTTTAGTTTTTTCTGATAAATATTATATCATTTTTATTTAAGATACTCCAATATTTCTTTTTTGTATTTTAAAAATTTTTCGGACATTTCTATTTCCTGATTATTTCCGTTTCTGTCTATTTCTATTTTTATTTCAGCCGTTATTTGACCCGGACTTCCCGCAAGGATATAAATTCTGTCCGAAAGAAGTATCGCCTCGTCAATATCGTGAGTTATAAACAATGTGGACATTTTTATCTGTTTCATTATGTCCAGATACCAAAGGTGCATTTTATGCTTTGTTATAGCATCCAATGCACTGAACGGCTCATCCAGCAAAGCAATTTCCCGAGAAAACATATACGTCCTCAAAAGTGCAGCTCTCTGTTTCATTCCTCCCGATAATTGGCTCGGGTATTTTTTCTGTGTTCCTTCAAGTCCGAACTGCTCAAAATACTTTTCAGCCTTTTCTCTTGCTGTTTTTTTACTTTCTCCTTTTATAACAAGAGGAAGAGACACATTATCGATAACCGTTTTAAAAGGCAGTAACAAATCTTTTTGAAGCATATAGCTTATATTTCCCGACTTCCCTGTTATGTTTTGACCGTTCATCTCCACAGACCCTTTATCCGGAGAAATCAGTCCCGCAATAACATTAAAAAGTGTGCTTTTTCCTACTCCGCTCAGTCCCAAAATACAGACAAGCTCATTTTCATAAAGTTTTACCGAAATATTTTCTATAATTTTTTTATCTTCAAATTTTACCGAAACATTTTTCGTTTCCAGTTTGATTTTTTTCTCTGTATTCATATTTTTGCTGCCTTTCTCATAATAATTGCCTATAACTGAAAATCACAAATAGCTGAAAATTTTGAAAGTTTAACAATCTTTCTTTATAAACACAGCTGTCATAAACATTTCAGCATTTGCAATAATTAATAATCTTTCCCTCATAAATTTTTCTATTTTAAATATTCGTTGGAAAATCCGTATCCTTTAGGAATTTCTTTTTTAACAAGTCCGTTTTTGAAAAGCCATTCATAAAACGTATCCCAACGATTTGCGTCTATTACTCCCCATTCTGCAACATCGGCTTTATATCTTGTAGCAAGCCATTTCTGGCTGGCTATCGCCAATTCAGGTTTCAATTCGGGAGCATTTTTCACCAATACTTTTGCCGCTTCTTCAGGATTTGCAATAGCGTATTCATATCCTTTTTTTATTGCTCTTAAAACTTTTTTGGCTTCTTCGGGATTTTTTTTCAAATAATCATTATTCGCAATAATCACAGGACTGTAGTAATCAAGATCTTTCCCGTAATCGGCAAAATTCAAAAAGTTCGTTTTAAGTCCGGCAAGCTCTGTTGCAAT
Source organism: Pseudoleptotrichia goodfellowii (assembly GCF_007990505.1). Classification (NCBI taxonomy): domain Bacteria; kingdom Fusobacteriati; phylum Fusobacteriota; class Fusobacteriia; order Fusobacteriales; family Leptotrichiaceae; genus Pseudoleptotrichia; species Pseudoleptotrichia goodfellowii. The sequence goes on from NZ_AP019822.1 coordinate 1,762,822, forward strand.
TCCGTCCCACGCATAATATACCCAAACTGCATCTATATCAGTCTGCAATGCAGTAACAACATCAGTTACTGTATTCGGTATCATTTTGACCTTATTAAAATCTCCACCGTCATCAGTTATAATTTTTTTCAATACAGCCTTTTCTATTTCATCATCCCAAGTAGCATATTTATGATTTTCCATTTTTTTAGGACTGTCTATCCCTTTGTCTTTCAGGGATATTATTCCTGATGTGTTATGCTGAATAATCGCAGCAACGGCAGTTACAGGAACAGGAGCATCTGTCGCAAAAGATTTTGCCAGTGTGTCCTGAAAACTTATCCCGAATTGAGCTCCGCCTGCTCCTATTAATGCAGTTGTACTTCCTTCAGGGGGCTGAACTATTTCTACATTTTCAAGCCCCTCTTCTTTAAAATATCCCAATTCCTTCGCAACGAACAATCCTGTGTGATTTGTATTCGGTGTCCAGTCAAGCACAATGCTTATTTTTTTTGAAGGACTTTCATTTCCTGTTTTTGCTTTATCTTCTGTTTTATTTTGACTTTCACTTTTTCCGCATGATATAGCTAAAATTCCTAAAATACACAATAATAAGATCTTTACAAATTTTTTCATTTTATTTCAACTCCTTAATTTAGATTCGTGAGGGTTCGTCACCCTCACACTCCCACCTACAACCCCAAATTTTATATACTCAAAAATGCACGTTCGCTACGAAAACAAAAAAATTGTTTTCGTTTACGCTCACTAACACATTTTTATCGTTATAAAATTTGAAGGTTAGAATAAGTTTGGGATTTTTAATAAATAAAATACTGAATTTTATATTTCCCTCGACATTTAAAATTTTACTTTGAAAAATGCGAATGAAGCGTTATAAAAACAACTGTTCGAGCATAGCGAGTTTGTTGTTTTTATAGCAGAATGAACCATTTTGAATTAGTAAAATTTTAAGTCGAAAGTTTTTCGCTTCCTTTTTCCAAAAAGGAAGTCACTCCCACGGCATCGCCACTTTCTGCACTTTTTTCACTGCATACATCAAAAATAAACTTATCGCCGATACAAAAAATATTACTGCAAACATTTTATCAAAAGAATAAGATTTTCTGACTCTCGTCATATACACTCCAAGTCCGTCAAATCCTCCCAGCCATTCAGCCACTACCGCACCGATAATAGAATAGGATACTGATATTCTAAGCCCTGCAAAGAAATATCCGATAGAACTCGGGAATTTTATGTGAATAAAATTTTGAAAAGGTGTAGCTCCCATTGTTTTCAATAAATTCAAAGCATCCTTGTCAGCCGATTTAAATCCGTCCAGCAACCCTACAGTTATCGGAAAAAATGATGTAATAACTATCAATGTTATTTTAGGCATTATTCCGTAACCCAGCCACAGCACCAAAAGCGGTGCTATCGCAACTGTCGGAATAGTTTGAGTGATTACAAGTACAGGATAAATAGCCTTATATGCAAATTCAAATCTATCCATTACAACAGCCGTTACAAATCCTAAAATTATTCCCAAACCCAGTCCCAAAAATGCTTCGGTTAAAGTTATTACAGTATGATGCATTAACAGTCCGAAATCCGAGAAAAAAGCCTTTATCACATTAAAAGGTGAAGGCAACATAAATTTCGGTACGATTCCTGTCATAGACAGTATCTGCCATAAAATAAGTATAAAAACTATTATTATAAACGGTGCAGTTTTATCGGTTATTTTATTTAGAGTGTTTCGAGATTTTTTGCTCAATCGTCAGCACATCTCCTTTCGGCTTATAATTAATTTTTACATAAGACATTACTCCGAGAGCTCCCGCTTTTACTGCTATAATCTGACATTCTTTTACGATTTCCATTAATTCTTCGTATTTTCCTTCTATTGTAGTTTCAAAAGGACCTACGTGAGTATTCAGATTTTTACTCTTAATATAGGCTATTACTTGGTCCACGATCCTCACAGTTTCTTCATTTCCTTGAACATTGGGTAAAACCTGTATTGCAATACTTGCATCTATTTCTTTTGACATAAAAAATCCTCCTTTTTTGACAAAGGAGGTACTTTATATATTTTTACAACTATTTTTTGTGTAAATTTTTCGTCAAAGCTTTTCTATAACTGCTTTTCAGATTTTATTGTAAAATATTAAACGGTACTCCCTTCGTCGGCATTATCCGAATCAGGTCTAACGGGTTAAGTTGTTACTACAACTACTCTCAGCAATAAGCTCCCCGGTATTCCGATTTTCTTTTGTTAATAATAGTATATATTTTAATTTTTTTAAAGTCAAGAAAATTTTTACTATATTGACAATTTTATAATTTATGCTATAATAATTATGTAATTCCTGAAGGATTGCACTTATTAGTGATAAATTAAAATTGGGATAAAAAAGGCTGGACTTGTTTCAGCCTTTTTTATATAATTAAATTAGGTTACCCAATAACCTAATTTATTTCTGGTAAGGAGGTATACGATGCGTATATTATTTTTTGTATTAGTGTTGTTTTTACTGATACAAAGATTTTCATACTAAGCGTATCCTCAGCCTTTCGGGGCTTTTAAACTTTTTACTCTAATAAACTCGATCTGACATTTATTATTTCCTTTTTTATAATTTCCCAAATCTCATTTCCGTAATTATCATTCAAACAATTATAAAGTTCAGTTTCCTGCTCATATTCTTCTTTCCGTGCTTTATCCAGTACGATTTCTTTATAATACTTCTTTTGTAACTCAAAATGAATGCTTGAAAGAAAATAACTCCCATTCCCGAATTTCCCTTTAATTATTGCCGTTTTACCGTTTTCAAACTTTGCTATTGCCTCATAACTGTCATCATTTTTATCATCAGGAATAAATGTCGGTCCACCATGATAATAATACATTTTTTCTTTTACCGTGCTGTATTTCCCGTCAAATTTCAAAGGTACAAAAGCCTTGGCATATACACTTTCATCATAATATCTTCCATTTGTCAGTTCCGCCAAAGACCCTTTGGCAACCCCTTTAAAAAATTCTAATTCCCATTTGTCGACTACATCATATTCTTCTCCGTGAAAATCCAATCTGTCACAGGCGTAGTAAGCTCCCGCACAAATCCCCAAGTAAACTCCCCCATTTTTCAAATATTCACGGATTTTTTTATTTCCTATACCGTTTAACTTGTTACAATAAGGCATGGCTACTCCTCCAGGAAATACAACCATAGCAGCCTTATCTAAAATATTATCATTGATTATATCACTTGCGAATATTTCTTTTACCGGGTGCCCCATTTTTTCTTTACAAGCTTTAAGGAGAGATGACACACCTACTCGACTTGCACCTTCATCTCCGTAAATCAGTATAACTTTTCCCATTATTCTCCTTATATTTTAGATTTTTATTATTTCAAATATACTTTATAAAAATCAATGGAATTTCCTGCTGCTCTTATTATAAGATCTTCCACATCTGTACTTTGTAAATATGTGCCTACCTGAAAATAAAGTCCTGAATATACGAAATCATTTATAAGTATCTTTTCCGCATTTTCCATAGCTTTAATTCTAAGTTTGGCATTTATACTTTCCTGTGCAAAATTTACAAGTTTGTCATATTCGGGATTAGAGTATTTTGCTGTATTAAGCCCTGAATTTGTCATAAATATCTCCAAATAGGTCATAGCATCTACATAGTCTGGTCCCCAACTGTTTCTTAAAATATCAAAATTTCCTTCAGTTGCTCTTGTTATCATTTCTTTATAAGTTACTACGTCTACTTTTACTTCCAGTCCTAATTTTTTCTTCCATTGCTCCTGATAAAATTCCGCTTCTTTTCTTCCTGTTCCTCTTTCATCCACTGTCAATGTTAATTTCACATTTTCTTTTGTCAATCCGCTTTCTTTTAATCCTGTTTCAAATATCGTTTTTAAATCTGCATCTTTATATTGAGCGTATAAATCTCCGTTTTCTTCTCTAAAGTCTTTCTCCACTCCCGGTATTCCTTTTGCTACCAGTCCTGAAGCTTTTATTCCTACACCGTCCAATACATTATTAACAAGTTCCTCTCTATTTATAGCCAATATCATTGCTTTTCTTATATTTTTATTTTTAAATACGGGATTTTTCGTATTTAAAGCTAAATACCATACTCTTCCGTCAGGATAGGGCTTTAACTCGGGTTTCCCTTTAAATTCACGGATTTTTTCAAGAGAAATTCTTGTAAAATTAACTTCTTTATTTTCAAATAATTTTGCCGAAACATCCATATCTGCAATCATTATTAAATTTATCTTTTTACTTTTTATTTCTTTTTCATTCCAATAATCGGGATTTTTTTCCAAAACCATTCTATCTTCGTGTTTCCATTTAGTCAATATATACGGCCCGTTATATACTGCCATTTCTGCTTCTGTTCCGTATTTTTCCTTATTTTTATTTATCACTTTTTCATTTACAGGTAAATATATCGGTGTTATCAAAGTTTTCCCAAAATAAGCTACAGGTTTTGCAAGAGTTATTTCAAGAGTATAGTCATCTTTTACTTTTATCCCTACTTTATTGAAATCTTTAAGTTCTCCGGTATTGTATTCTTTTGCTCCCTGAATATAATACATAATAAATGAATATGCCGCTGCGGTTTCAGGTTCCAGTCCTCTTTTCATTCCCCTCGCATAATCATAAGCCGTTACAGTATCTCCGTTTGACCATTTCGTTCCTTTTCTGATACTAAAAGTCCATATTTTGCCGTCTTCGGACACAGTCCAACTTTCGGCTCCTGCAGGTATTATTTCACTGTTTTCGTCCAATCTTACAAGCCCTTCATAAAGTTTATCCGCCAAAACATATCCGCTTACATCTTTTATTAACTGGGGATCCAATGTTTCAGGTTCACTTTCTAAATTTGTTGTAAAATATCTTTCCGTATTTTTCTTATTTAACTTATTATCACACGATATTATAAATATAAAACTTAATATCAAGAAAAATATTAAACTGTTTAATCGGGGTTTTACCGTTTTCATTAGCTGTAATCTCCTTTTTTATAATTTCTCTTTATTTTATCTTATTTTACACTTCCAAACAAGTCATTCAATGCTTCACTCATTGTAGGATGAGTAAATATCATATCTTTTAAAAATGTATATTTCTGTTCCGCTTTCATTGCAGCAGCTACAATATTTATCATTTCGTGAGAAGTATTGCACAACAAAGTACATCCTAAAATCTTGTCTGTTTTTATATCTATCACTGTTTTCAATAACCCGTCAGTTTGTCCTTCAATTTTTGCTTTAGGAATAGCCATCGCTTCAAGTCTTCCCGTTTTTACTTCATGTCCTTTGGCAACAGCTTCACTTTCAGTCATTCCCACTCTTGATAAAGGCGGATTTACAAATACACTGTAAGGTACTACATTTCTGTCATTTACAGTTCTGTTACCGTTTCCGTAAATATTATCTCTTATTATTCTGAAATCGTCAAGAGAAATATATGTAAATTGTAGTCCTCCTTTTACATCTCCCATTGCCCATATATTATCGGCAGTTGTTTGTAATGTTTCGTTCACGATAACTGCACCTTTTTCATCTATTTTTACTTCTGCCGCTTCAAGATTAAGTCCTTCTGTATTAGGTTTTCTTCCCACAGCCACAAGGATGGCATTTACTTCAACTTCTTCTTCCGAGACTTTAACATAACCTTTTCCGTTTTTATCAAAAACTTCTTCTATTTTCGATTTCAATAAGAATTTTATTCCTTTTGCTTCCAATATTGATTTTACTCTTTTTGCAATTTCTTCATCTTCCCTCGGCAATAGTTTTTCAGCTGCATCAATAACAGTAACTTCGGAGCCGAATTCGGAATACATCGAAGCAAACTCAAGACCTATATATCCTGCACCGATTATTACAAGTTTTTCCGGTAATTCTTCCAAATCCATAAGAGTTGTGCTTGTATAAACATATTTACTTTCTTTTAATCCTTTTATATCAGGAATTACAGTCATTGAACCTGTATTTATAAAAATTTTTTCTCCTTCTATCTGTACATTTTCTCCGTTATTGTCGACATTTACAATATTTTTAGAAACAAAACTCCCTGTCCCGTTATAGATATCTATTGTATCCTTTGTAGCAAGTATTTCATAATTTTTACCTCTTAATGCCCCTATTAAAGCATTTTTATTGTTTATACTTTCAGTATAAAAATTTTTTTTATCTTTGATACTGTTCAACCCTTTATTTTTAAGAACTTTTGTACTGTTCACAAGTTTTTTTGAAGGAATACATCCTACATTTATACATGTTCCTCCGTACATTTTATCAGATTTTTCTATTAAAGCTACATTCTGTCCTTTTCCTGCCAAAAATCCTGCTAAAGTTTTTCCACCTTTTCCGAATCCTATTATTACTGCATCATATTTTTTCATTTTTTCCTCCTGCTATATTTGATTTTTACAATTTATTTTATCATATTTTTGTTATTTTGTATATGCAATCGGTTTGCATTTGAGTAAAAAATATTACTATAGATTACATTTTAAGATGTTCAAATTTTTATAAAAAACAGAAATTCTAATTTTTTTTGTATATAAAAAAATACTCTTGAAAATTTTTGTGAAAGGTGTCCAAAAATTCCGTTTTTAATTTAGGAATATATTTGAATCATTTTAAATTTTGTTTACTTTCTTATAATATGTGTTATAATTAATATGGAATTCAAAATCTGAATGAAAACTGAAGGAGGAAACTATGCCTGAAAATAAAGAAGATTTACAAAATAAGAAAAATGAAAATTCCGAAAGAAAATATAAATACGATGCTTTTATAAGTTACAGACATACCGAACCTGATTTTACAATAGCAAAGAATCTTCATTCTATGATTGAAAAGTTTAAAGTACCGAAACATCTCTCTGAAAATTCGTCAAATGAAACAAGAGAGTTCAGAGTATTTCGGGATCGTGAAGAACTTTCCACAAAAGACTTAAGTACAATGATACAGGAAGGATTGAAGGAATCGGAAAACCTGATCGTAATCTGTTCCAGAAGAACTCCGCTCAGTCCATGGTGTCGAAAAGAGGTGCAGTTATTCAAAGAAATGCACGGCTCTGACAATATTATTCCCGTGCTTATCGAAGGAAACCCTGACGAATCCTTTATTGATGAATTGAAAAACTTAAAAATGACATTTATAAATTCAAACAATGAAGAAGAGGAAAAAGACATAGAACTTCTTGCAGCAGACCTTAGACCCGAAGAAATAAAATCTTCTTCTTTTAAAGGATATGAAACTTTACAAAATGAGAAAGCTCCTGAATTAAACGAACTTACAAAAAAATCTCTAAACATTTTGAAAAAATCTGAAATCTACAGAATAATGGCGAGTATGCTGAATGTGAACTACGGAGATTTGAAATTAAGACATCAGGAAAGACGTATGAAAAGGATTATTTATGCTTCAATAAGTGCTGTTCTTGTTATGTTCCTGTTTATTGTAAGTGTAACAACCCTTTATTTAAAATCTGTTGTGTCCGAAAGAAAAGCCAACGAACAGTCGGTACTCATGACACTGAATATGGCGAACGATGCGAACAGCCAAGGTAACCGAGCTCTCGCAATGCTTATTGCCAAAGAAGCCATGAAAAATTCCACTTCCAAAATGGATCAATACGATAAACTGATTGCTCAATACACTAACATTTTAAATAATTCATTGATTACTCTGCCTTTTTCAAATGAATTTATCTTGCCTACCGAAAGTGAAACAGCTGCTTTCAGTATAAGTTCCGACAGCAAAAGGCTCGTAAGTCCGGGCTCTTTCAATAGTGCAAATATTTGGGATTTGGAAAACGGCGGTATTATAAAAACATTGACATTTGATGCCCCTGTTACTTCACTTGCACTTTCTCCCGACAATAAGAAAATATATGCAGGGACTGCAAGTAACAAACTTTTTGAAGTAAACACTGATAATTATGAGATTAAAGAAGCATTTGAAGCATCTCAACTTCCTGTAAATGCGATTATTATTTCCAAAAACAATAAATATATGTATGTTTTAAGAGGTTTTTTGATTTTTGATGTTTTTGATATACAAAATCATAAAAAATTGCATTCTTTCTCATTTGACTTTGAAAACAGAATAACAGGATTTAAGGAAAATCCTGTAACAAATAATTTCTTTATACTGAAAAAAGATAACTCAATTACTGAATATAATATAAATACAGGGCAGGTTGCGGCAATTCATGCTCCTGCAATACCTCCTGAAAGCAGTTTCAGAAGAGAGCTTGAAATTTCCGATAACGGCATACTTTTTTATTCGGATATGGAAAATAATTCAGTAAAAATTGTTATGAAAAATCTTCAAACAGGACAAATTAACACAGCAAATAATTTAAAAGTTTCAACTTTCGATATTGAAGTGGATAAAGAAGCAAAAGTATTATACACACATTCTTTCGGTAATTTTGTTACAAGATTTGATTTATCGAACTTAAAGCCTAATGAAGAAATAAATACACCACAAAGAATGATGTATCTTAATATTGAAAATAATGAAAGTATAAAAAATATAAAATTGAGTCCTGATGACAATACTCTTGCAGTCATTTTGGCAAACAGAACTGTAGGTGCTTTTACAAACTTGAAAAATATGCCTCAAAATTCTGTTTCACAATTTATACTTAATGAAAAAAGTACCCACAAAAACACTGTCAATATAATAAAATTTACTCCTGACAGTAAAAAAATCATTACTTCTGCGGCGGATTCCACAATAAGAGTTATGAATACAAAAGCATATTTAGGAGAAATACAGTCATTAAACGGAAAAATTGTTTCATCTTCACGGGATAAAAATTCCATATTGATTTTATCGGGAGATCAGCTTTCAAAATACAGTTTTGCGGATAATAAAGAAGTTCCTTTAGCTCATTTACATCCTAAATATCTTCATATACTCCAAATGTTCGCAACGACAAATGACGTTTCACTGGTTGCACTTTCTCCGGGAAATAGTACTTCAGCAGATGTTTTTGATGTAAAACAGAATAAAAAAGTATACACTACAAAACCTCATGCTGTTAAACCGGGAAATATTCCTGTACTTTCAAAAATAAGTTTCAGTAATGACGGAAAGTTCTTATTTACATTAGGACCTGACAGCTGTTTATTTGTACATGATGCCAAAACAGGAAAGTTTCTCTTTTCTCTTGAAGATAAAGAAAACGGAATAGCAGCTTCATTTGTATTGAGTAACGATGATAATTTTGTTGCTCTGAATTATACGACAGGAAAGTCAACTATTTTCTCTCTTGAAACGAAAAAGATTGTACAAAAGTTGGACGGAGAAATTTTGGCAGTTAACAGTGAAAACAAAAAAATTAAAATTATTTACGGGCAGGTTGAAAACAAATTGTTTTATTCAACTTCAAATAACAAAATCATTAAATATGCCGACAATAAAATTAAAACTGCTACAGGAACTACAAAATTCAATACTGTAAATATTTCTTTTGACGGAAAATACTATATTTCAGGGATTCCGAAAAATAATACAGTAATAACCGACTTAAATACCGGAGAAACAATAAGAACTCTATATACCGACACGAATAAATATTTTGTTTCTCTTCCTGTTATAAATAAAGATAACAGAAAAATTGCGTATAACAATGATGAAAACAGAATAATTATAACGGATATGTACTCTCTCGAGGAACTTTCAAAAAAAGCGGATGAAATGCTGAAAGGCAGAAAAATGACAGAATCTGAATTGAACTCAATCGGAAGGAGAAAATAACAGATGAAAAAATTTTTTAAAACTTTGAAACATCACTTTAACAAAAACTTATGGATTATTTATTTGTTAGGGCTTTCTTTAAGCCTAATAGGAAGTTTTCAGGTTTATCACGGAAAATATGACAGTGTAATAAAAGAAATTTCCGTAATTTTTATTTCTGTTTTAAAGCTGTTTCTTTTTTCTCCTCTTGAGGGCTTTACAAAACAAAATCCTTTAGCATACGAGCTTGCTATATGGTTTGCACCTGTTACTATGTTTTTTGCTATATTTTCAATATTCGCAAAATTATATAACGATATAAAACTGAAATTTATTCATTTTCGTAAAAAACATATAATCGTTATGGGATACAATAATTACAGTCTTACATTTATGAAAAACTTTATTAATTCTAAAAATAAAGAAAGACTTTTATGTATCTTACCCGAAGATATTCAGGAAAGTAATATAAAATCTTTGAATAAATCGGGAATTTTAACCTGTACTCTCGATTATTCGTCAGGACTGAGTAACGAAAATATAAGAACTGCATCGGAATATGATTTTGCCTCGGTAAATACTGTTATCTGTTTTGAAGAAGAACCTAAAAATTACGGATATTTAAAACTTATTTCGGAACTTATAGATGTAAATAAAAAAGATAAAAACAATAAAGTTAAAGTGTACGTAAGCATTGTAAATAAATATATAAGAGAGATTATTCAACATCAAATGGACAAAATCAAGATTTTTAATATAAAATATTTTAATATATTCGATTTAATTTCATATAATTTAATTAACGAAAAAAATTTCAAGCTTTATGAAACAAAGGAATTAAAGTATGATTGGAATGAACCGAAGAAATCATTGAAAAATAATTTTTCTTTTGATGATTTTTCAGACTTAATCGGTAATCCTCATCTTCTTTTAATAGGCTTCAAAGATCGCGGAAAAAGTTTATTTGAATCGGCAGTAAATCAAACTGCAATTAACGTAAAAGAAAAAATGAAAATTACAGTTGTCGATCGGAAAATAAACGATTTGGCGGAAGAATATAAAGCGACCGTAAGAGAATTGGAAAAAGTAGCAGATATTGATTTTATTGACGGGGATATCAGTCATATTTCAACGCAGAACAAAATAAAGAAAATTCATTCAAAAAATCCTTTTTCGGCGGTTATTTTTTCTACGAAAAACTGCTCTGAAAATCTTGTATTTATGGACTTAGTCGGAGATGAACTGTTTAAAAATGTAAATATCGCTCTGTATTCTGAAAACATTAGGGAAAACGGACCTTTAATAGAAAGTATTGCTTTTAAATATCCTAATATTACAGTTTTCGGCGAATTATCACATTTGTTAAATTTGGAAACTATTGCAAATGAGCCTTTGGACATAAAAGCTAAAAATTTTAACGCATATTATAACAAAGTTACCGCAGATATTATGAATTTCCCTACGGAGGATTTGTCCCCTGATAAACAGTGGAACTCTCTTTCAAATATAAAAAAAGAATCGAGCAGAAATCAGTGTATGCACCAAAATATAAAAAAAGTCCTTCTTGGAAAAATAGCTGAAATAGAAGGTTTTTCCTCTGCAAAAGAACTTCTGCAATCATGGAAAAATCAAATTGACAATCTTTCCCCTACCGAACAGGTCAATATTATAGAAAATAATCCTTTTATGAATTATATGACTGCATTAGAACATAAGCGTTGGAATAATTTCTATTATATGAAAAATTTTGTTTATTCCGATGAGAAAAATGAAGTAAATCGAACACATAATTCATTGATTGATGATTGGGATGAATTTCTGAGAAGTGATCAGAGTGATAAGGCTGTATATGACTTTATTTCTGTATTGAGTGCGGAATAAACTTCAAAATCGATTTTAAAATCTACAAAAAGATATTTGTTTTAACATTTTCCTACAAAACGAATCCAAACAAAAAGGGGATTTTCAATATTGATTATTAACTTTGAAATATCCCCTGAAATAAATTTTAGTTATAAATAATTCTGAATATTTTTTAACTATTTTACATAAAGTAGTTTGTACTGAAAATATCAATAACTTTTAATATAATAAAACTTATAATTTTTCTAATCCCCCATTACCAGCACATTAACTTTTCTGGTTCTTTCTCTAAGCTGATCCCAATCTGCAAAATATATTTTTCCCAGCGAACCCAATCTGATTTCTCCGTCTTTAATGATGAATGTTAATGAATTATTACCGAAAATAGAAGACTTTATATGAGCATCCGTATTTAACATCGTCCATTTTTCCTGAGGATAAGCAGGATCAACTAATCCTAATCCGAAGTCAATATGCTCAGGACCCGGACTAAAGTATTGTGTTTCCGTATTACATTTAGGTACAATTTTATCCATAATATTATTTATATCTACTTGAATATACTCGTCTCCATAATAATTTTTATCATGCATATACTCTTCAAAAAATAATGAACATGTAGTATGCGAACTGCTTAAGACTACTATTCCGTTTTTTATTTCAGATTTTTCTATAATTTCTTTTGTTTCTTTCGTTATACAATGATAAGAAACCCTATTTGATACTGTTTTCACTACTATATCATGATGTTTATACTTCACTGTTTACACTCCCTTTCCTGATAAGCTTTTTTCAATGCTGTTACCATTTTTTCCATCATATCTTCAGGATCGTCTGCAAGAACTATTCCGCTTGTACAACCTGTTGCATCAGCTCCTTTTAGAATTATATTATATACATCTTCAGGTGTTGTTACACCGGCAGCTTGCATTACGTATATATTTGAATCAATTTCCCTTATTATTTCACTACTTTTCTCAATATAATCATCTCCGCTGGTAATTCCCGTTCCGATTAGTTCTGTAGGTTCACATAATATTGAAAACGGCTTTAATGACGATATATATTTTACTTCTTCATAAGTTCCTGCACAAACTATGGTGTCAAGATTTAATTCTTTTGCTCTTTCTATTGTTAATTCCAGTTTTTCATTATTTAACTTATGTTCCGCATGATTTAATACGACAGCTTTAACTCCTGAATTTATTAACATTTCTCCTATAATATGTCCCATTCCTCTTCCTATTTTAGTTTCATCCATATGTTGTGCTGTCAGTATTATATTTTCAGTTATTTGACTTATGTTTTTTAATTCAACAAACGGAGCGGTAAAATATATTTTTATATCATATTTTTTAGCTATTTCATCTGCTTTTAAAGCTAATTTTTCCAATCTTTCTCCATATAAGTATGATTTAGGATTTACTACAAAAAACGGTTTTTTCATTATTTCATCTCCTTTGTATCAAATACTTTGAAATAGTGTCTCAACTTATTTTTTATAGCTTCTTTCATAGCATTTTTATTATCAAAATATCCCATTTTAGAATCATTTGCATTTTGAGCTGCAATTATAAAATCCGTATAAATATTTATCTTATTAATCCCGTTTTTAGCACATTTATTAAGATTCTCATCTCCCGATGAAGAACCTCCATGTAAAACAAGAGGAATGCTTAATTCTTTTCTTATTTCCTGTAATCTTTCAAAATTTATTTTCGGTTTTCCTTTGTAACTTCCGTGTACTGTTCCTATGGAAATAGCTAACGAATCTGTAGAGGTTAATTTTGCAAATTTTATTGCTTCTTCTTTACTTGTATAAACGGTGTCATCATCTGCTGAACATGATATCCCCGTTAATTCTCCACTTCCGACATGACCTATTTCTGATTCAACAAATATGTTTTTACTATGTGCAAATTCTACAACTCTTTTTGTTATTTTTACATTTTCCTCAAACGGTAAGCCGGATCCGTCTATCATAATCGAATCAAAACCAAGTTCCATAGCTTCATTTATAATTTCTGTACTTTGTCCATGATCCAAATGAATTACTGCATTTAAATTATATTTTTTTATATAATATTCTGCCAACAAGAATGCTTCTTTTAAATCAATATAGATTAAATGTGATTCTGCTATAGAAAAAATTATAGGTAATTTAGTTTCATTCACAACTTCTGCATAAGCCCTTATCATTTCTCTATCTACAAAATTAACTGAAGGAATAGCAAAATTTTCTTTCATAGCTATTTCAAACATTTTATACATCTTGTTTCTCATATTATTATCCCTCTATCTCTTTTTTTATTTTTTCATACATTTCATTAATTCCTACACCTGTAAGAAGCGGCATTCCATTAATAATTTTATCTTTATATTCGTCAGGTACTAAAGTTGTTGATATTATTATGTCATAATTATTAAATCTATTTATTTCTTCAGCTATTTTTCCTTGATATATTTTTACATATTCACTTAATTTGTTTGCTTCCAACCATTTTTTTACTTTATTTACAACAACTGTAGATGTGGCAACTCCTGTTCCGCACATAATCAATATTTTTTTCATATTAATTTTCTCCTTTTTTTAGTTTAGATTGATAAATCAATAACCCTGTCATTATTATCCCGAATCCTATTACTCCTATATATGCAGCATATTTTGCAAAAAATACAAATAAAGCTGTAGGCCATAATGATCCATCTGCCAAAGATGATATATTTACATTTCCTTTAAAATCAAAATTAGCATTTTGTGCCATTTTTGTAAATAATGGCGAAATCCATGTTGCAATATACAACCCCAATCCCATATACATTGTTCCGCCAATTACAGTTCTAATTATATTTCCTTTAAAAACTGCTGCCATTAAACAAACTATAAATGGTATTGTTGCCAAATCTCCAAAAGGTAACACTCTATTTCCCGGTAATATAACTGCCAGTAAGATTGTTATAGGTACGAGTATTAAGGACGATGATAAAACTGCAGGATGACCCACTGATAAGGCAGAATCCATTCCAAGATAAATATCTCTTGTCGGAAAACGTTTTTTTATAAATTCACTTGCTGCTTCCGATATAGGTTCCAATCCTTCCATTAGTAACGAAACCATTCGAGGCATTAACATCATAACCGCTGCTGTTTGCATACCTAAATTTAAAATTTTACTTACATCATATCCTGCAAGTATCCCCATTATTAACCCTATTATTAGACCCATTACAGTTGAATCTCCGAATAATCCGAATTTTTTTTGAATTTGTTCAGGACTTATATCCCAATTTTTAAATCCGGGTATTCTATCAAAAATATAATTTAACGGTTTTGCTATAATATATCCGGGTGCACTTGTTCCATGCGGAAAAGTAATATTAGGAAAACCGTAAAATTCAGATATCACGGGTTCCATATAATCTGCTATCCAAAATATAAACAAATAATATGAAATTATAGTCAATATACCTAAAAGAAAACTATTTGTTGTTGCATAAATGATTGAGCCTATAAATGCACCATGCCAAAAATTCCATAAATCTATATCCAATGTCTTTGTTAATCCGAATATCAATAATACCATGTTTACGACTATTCCTATCGGAATTGCCATTGTTCCTAAAGCTGTACTGTAAGCTATTGCTGACGTTGCAGGCCATCCTACATCTATAACATCTAATCTAAGTCCAAAATTTGCTATCATTCCCTGGGCTGCAGTTCCTAATGACTCACTTAATAAGCCTATGACAAGATTCAATCCTATAAAACCTATCCCGATTGTTATACCTGCTTTAACAGCTCTTGTCGGTTTTGTTCCCAACAAAATTGCAAATATTATTAACAATAAAGGTATCATTACTGTTGCCCCTAAATTAATAAACCACTGTAAAATAAACATAAAAATTCCTCCTTGTATAATTATTTATTTTTTATTCATATAACTCTTTTAAATCTTCTACTTTTTTTGCTTCAGATACTTTCCGATAAAATTCTTTTTCTCCAATTATTTCAATCAATTTTCCCAATATCGTTGTTTGATCTTCCCCATTTTTTATTAGTAACATTATAAAAATTTTTATCGGTATTTTTTTATTTGTTACGACTTCTCTATATTCAATTTCATTCTTTAATCTAATTAATATAATCTTCTGTACTGATATATGTTCTGCATCCGTATGCGGAAGTCCGATATTATATCCGTCAAATTCAAATCCTGTAGGATATTTTTTTTCCCGCTCTAAAACAGATTTTAAATAAGTTTCTTTTACATATCTCTTCTCTTTAAAAACTTTTGCCATTTTTTCAAATAATTCAATGTAATTTTTTGCATCAACATCTAAATATATATCTTCTTTTTGAAACATTTCTTTTCATCCTTTCTTTAATTTATTAGATAATTAATAATTGAAATTTTATCTCTTTCTCTTAACAATTTTTTGAATTGTCTTTTAAGTACTTTGTTTATTACATTACTCACCTCTTTACTTATATTCTTTTTATCTTTAATAGCAAAACATACAATTGTATCAATTTTTTCTTTAGTATTTTCCATTAATATCGGATTTTTAAGTTTTAATATTGATACTCCGTTTTTATGAACATTATCTTTATTAACTGCATGAGGTAACATAACTCCGTTATATCTTATTATTTGTCTCTGATTATTTATAAATACATCTAATACTTCTTCTGTATATGTTGAGTCCGTGTAATCTTTTTCCAAGTTTTTACAACACTCTCTTATTGCATCCACAATATTTTCAGCTTTATAATCAAAAATTATATTTTTCGATAACAATATATCTTCATTTCCGGTAAATTCACTTATATCATTTATTATTCTATCATTAAAATTATTCATCAAGTTTTCAATTAAATTATTTTTATTTCCGATTTTACAATTTTCAGAAATAACCTCTATCAGATTAGATAAATTTATTTTATTATTGTTACTTCTAAATCCTAATAAATCTAATTTTTGCTTATCTTCAAAACTTAAAATTGTATTTATTTTTATTATCTTACTTTTATATTTATTTTCTTCAATATCTATAGTTGTAAGTATATACTTTATATTTTTATGCTTTTTAAGAACTGAATCTAAATTATATAAAGGGCCTATATAAACTACATTTACCAAAAATTTACTTTTAATATTGTCTATTAAAATTTTATTACTTCCTGAACCTAATGATGTGACAATAGCAATCTCCAGAGGTACTGTTTTCAGCTTATTTATTCGTTCAATTGAAGCTAAGAAATGTATTTTCAAAAGGTGTATCTCATTATTTTCAATTTCACTACCCAACTGTTGACTTATTAATTTCAAAGAATCTTTGATGGTCATATATAGCTTATCTTCATCTCTTTCTTCTACTATTATAGAATCTTTTAATTTATACCCTTTTTGAGTTCTGTATATTAATGCTTTAAGATGTTGTATTAAAAATTCTTCCAATAATTTATCTTTTGTTATTTGTATTGATATTTTATTTTCTACTGTTTTTATTATATTTTTTACTAAAACTTCAATACTTAATAAATCTTGAAAAAAATCTTCGTAACTCTCATATGATTTTATCCATGATACTAAATTAGATAATTCATTTACTTTTTTAACATTCAGTTCTTTGAGTAATTTTAACTCTTTCAGCTTTTTTTCAACATATTCTTTATAATCAGAATCATGACAATTTCTATTCTTATAACTGTCCTCATAAAAAATATTTAGAACTTGTGAATAAAAATATTTATAATTTAAATCATCCAGTTTTATTTTATTTTCACTGATAACTTCATCAACAAATACCTTAATTTTTTTCAACGTTTTTTCACTAATTATTTTAAATATAATTTCCTTTATTTGATTAACATACTCACTATAATCCTCTTTAAATAATAACTCAAGTTGTTCAGATAAAATAAAAATTTTATATTTTTTTATATTATCGGTATTCCCAATGATCGAGAGGCCTTTATTATTTTCTATTTTCAGTCCTCTAATATTTAAAGTTTTATTTATTTCTTTTATGTCACTATTGATACTCACTCTGGTCAATTGAAATTTTTCCATTAGATATTTAATGTTTACTTTTTCTTCAGAAAACATTAAATACATTTGAATTAATGTTTGCCTTCTGCTTTTATTTATCGGTTCTAATTCCTTTATTACATCCAACAATCTTGTCGAATTGTTTTCCAATATATATTTACTTTTTCCTATTTTTTTAATCGGAGCTATTTTGATAAATTCTAATAAAGTATTAATTTCATTAATATTGTATCTAATCATTCTTTCAGATACAGAAAATTCTTTAGAGAGTTCAGACAATAATACTGTTTTATTCTTGTAAAATTTCTCTAAAATTTTTACTTCTCTTTCATTCAAAATCATCTTAAACACCTCTTTATTATTAATTATAATATGTTATTTCTATTTTTCAATACTAAACTTATAGTCTATTTTTTTGGAAATAAACTTTTCAATATCTAATTTTATTAAGCTCTTATTTTCCAAGCAAAATTGAAATCATTTCCAAAACCCGGGAAGTAATTTTTTTAATCTTACTATCAAAATATAAAAATTAATCTACTTCAAAATTCTCTAAAAATAAAGATAAGATAGGTTCTATTTATTTTAATAATAATTAGAAAAACAGACATTTTGAATATATAAATTCAACTGCCTGTTTTTCTTTCAGTTACCTTTTATTAAAAATAAATGTTATTAATAATTCTCAGGAAATAATATTCTTTCCACTCCTTCGATTATTATGTGTAAAATCATCATATGAACTTCCTGTATTCTGTCTGACGTTTCTCCGGGAATTATAAACTCATAATCACACATTCCTTTCATTTTCCCACCGTCTTTTCCCAACAATCCTACAGTTTTCAATCCTTTTTCTTTAGCAACTTTCATCGCTTCTATAATATTCTGCGAATTTCCCGATGTAGATATTCCGAAAAAGAAATCGCCTTTTTGCCC
Organism: Pseudoleptotrichia goodfellowii; assembly: GCF_007990505.1. Classification (NCBI taxonomy): domain Bacteria; kingdom Fusobacteriati; phylum Fusobacteriota; class Fusobacteriia; order Fusobacteriales; family Leptotrichiaceae; genus Pseudoleptotrichia; species Pseudoleptotrichia goodfellowii. The sequence continues at coordinate 1,781,447 of NZ_AP019822.1, forward strand.
GAAAGCTTCTACGCCTTTGGCAAAGATAAAGTTAAATCCGTAATCATTTCCTACGCACGTAATATGTGAAGAATCGCTTATACTCAAAGAAGGCAGTGCTTTTCTGTCTTTTCTGAATCTTCCCGTAAACTCTTCGGCAAAATGCATCGCATCACAGTTACTTCCTCCGTTCCCCGCTATCAGAGATTTATTCCCGTTTTTATAAGCCTGTGCCAATTCTTCGGATATTTTTACAGTTTTTTCAATATTCTCATCATTTTCAACAAAGTTTTTTACAGTTTCATAAGCTGTAAAATATGAATTTTTAATATGTTCTTTTAACAAAATTATCACCTCGTTATAAATTTATAATACATTTTACCATATTATCTCATTCTTCTGTCTGTGAATAATTCTCTATTTATCTTATAACTTTCCAAAAATTCGACAAATTTTGTGATTCCTTCTTTTTCTTCATTTTCTCTGATAAATACAATCTGAAATTTATCTTCGGATTTTTCAAAACTGTAAATTACTTTAAGAGTTCCTTTTTTTATCTCTTCATATACACTGTAATAAGGCAACACAGCAAATCCCAAACCGTTTTTTATAAGATTTTTCATTGTTTCAATACTTCCGTTTATGGAAATTCTTTTATCGAGATTAAATCCTATTATTTTTTCAAACAAATCAAGATATTTATTTGTCAGCATTGTGTCCCTTTTCAATAAAGGAATATCTATCAACTCTCTGTAATCTCTCACTTCTGTCCCGGATACTACTACAAAAGGATATTCTTCAGTTTCTATAACTTTAATTTCCTTATCCTCTATAAAATACTCTTCCATTAAAGCTATATCTACAGTTCCTTCCTTCAGATGTTTTACAAGAGATTCCTTATTTTTTATGTATAAATCGAACTCTATTTCGGGATTGTTTTTTCTGAATTCTATCATTATTCCCGGCAAAACGGGCTCTCCTATATTATGAGTGGCTCCGATAGATATTTTTCCTTTTTTGTATTGCAGGATTTTTCTCATTTCATTTTCCATTCTCGAAATTTTTTCAAAAATATCTTTTGACATTCTGAAAAGCTCTTTTCCTGCAAAAGTCAGTTTAAAATTTTTGGAATTTCTTTCTATTAACTGTAATCCTAAAGTATGTTCAAGTTTTTTTATCTGTATCGATACTGCCGACTGACTTATGTATAATTTTTTAGCGGCTTTTGTAAAACTTTTTTCGTTAGACGCTTCATAAAAGATTTTTAAATGATGTATATCCATTTACTTTACTTCTCCAATCATTAATTTCATTTATGGTATTATATAACATCCTTAATCATTTGTCCAGTATATTTTTAGAAGCTGTTTTATTTATCTTTTCAAATAAATTTAAAACCCTACAAATGCAATCGTTTTTTAAATTCTTCTTTGTATGCCTTATATGCGTATCGCAGCATAACATTTAAAACAAAGAGAGGTACCGATGCCCAAATAGACCATGAAAGTCTTCGGCTTATGATAAATTCAAGTATAAGTAGAAATACTCCCACAAAAAACAGAAAAAAATTCATTATCTTTATCCTGTCAGATTTATGCTTGTCCCAAACAAAGGAAAATATAAATGATACAAAATAATATGCTTCTGCAATGGGTATTCCTGTTCTTAAACTCCATGTAAGTTCTTTATTTCCGTAATCAAGTATCAAAAAGTAAACTGTCAGCCCTGTAAATATCAAAAACAGATTTTGCCTTAGCGTATGTGAATTAAGCAGCACAAAAAGCATCAAATCGAAAATCAGAATAGAAGGAATAGCGTAGTATCCCCATTTCATTTCTCCATATACAATCATATTTTGAAAAAAAACTTCCAGTATGGATATTATTGATATTGTGAAAAACGATAAAAATACCGCTTTTTTTATTTTTTTTATTTTCAGTTCGTATAAATTTATATTAATTATAGGATATTCAGGATCATAGATTACATTTTCCTCATCTGTCGTTTTTAAAACAGGTGTTTCACAAAGAGGGCATTTTTCAACTCCTTCATCCAGTTCCGCTCCGCATTTCACACAATACATAATTTATTCCTCACAGCTGTATTTACGTTTATTCAAGGGCAACGTATAACCCTTGTATCTTAATAATTAGTCGATATTTTTACTCTTATTCCTCTTTTTCTCAAATAAATAAAATAATCTCTTTCAATTTCATGGTTTGTACTTAAATTTCCGAAAGTCAGATAAACTTTATTTTCATCGCTTATAATTCCGATTTTTATTTTGCATCTTTTACTCGGAGGAGGTAAAAATCTGAATCCTTTTATATACTCCGAATATTTTTTATCCAATTTTAAAATTCCCAAATTGGAAAATCCTGTCGTGTAGCCCTTTTCTCCGTAGTAATCGAATACAAAAGGATAAAATATCCTTTTTATAAAATAAGGAATCGACTTTACAAGTACGTTTCTCATAGGATTTATAGCCTTGTAAATACTTTTATAAAATTCTTTTTTATTTACTTTCATTTTAAAATAATTTTCAAGATATTCTATAATTTCTTCAAGAGTATAGTTTCCCAAACTGGGATCAACAGTCGGAGTTATATTTATGAAAAAATTTCTGTAAGTTTTTTCAGAAAATATCTTTCTTAAATCCACAGGTACTCCTATTACAATCTGTTTTTTTATATTCGGATATTTATCCAAAAGGACTTTAAAATAAACAGCAAGCAAATATCTTCCTACTGTCGTCCTGTATTTTCGACTTTCATTTTTTATATCCTCTACGGCAATCTCTCCTGTCGTTATATGATACTGCCCTTTTTCAAGTATTTTTATAGGCAGATGAAATGCCGATTTCACTGTTTTTTCTTTGTTCACTTTTTTCATATATTTGCTGTATAAATCAGTATAATCAGTATTTTCTTTTAAAACTGCCGTTTCAAAATCGCATTTCTCATTTTTTTCATACTCATCTTCTATTTTTTTATTAAAATACTTTATTTCCAGATACTTTTCAATTAAATCTTTTAAAAACTCTGTCGCTCCTACTCCGTCAGTCAGAAAATGAGCAATTTCTATGGATATCTTCTTTTTATAATAAATTATTCTTAAGGGATTTTTCTTTTTTATATCCGTACATGGATACGTAGTCTCCAAATCTACAGTAAAATTTTCTTTTTTATGCTGCAAATAATTCCAAAAAATACCTTTTTTCAATTCCGAATTATAGAAAGGGTATTTTTCCTGCAAGATTAGAGCAACTTTTTTCAACAGTTCTACGTCTATTTCTTTAGATAGCAAAACGGACAACCGAAAACAAGTTGTCCTTCCTTCACTTATTATTGATGAATATGTTTTTGCAAAAGCATCCAGTTTATACCATTTTTTCTGAACTTTCATTTTCATTCCTTTTCATTGTCGAAAATCTACTCGGACAAATATTTCATCATTGCTTCGTATCTTTTTTCAGCTTCTTTATAACCTTCGTTATACACTGCTGTTAATTTTTCTCTGTTTTTTTCTATTCTTCCTAAATTCAAGGGTTTTTCAGGCTGAATAATAAATAAATTTCCCGCCTTTTCCTGCCCGTATATGTATTCCAGAATTTCATTATATCTTGAATATCTTGTATTCATAAGTTTAACAAGTTTAGGATATTTTTTATACCTTATTGCCGAAATTTTTCCCAATTTACTTTGTTTTTTTCTGTAATTTTTATCTCTTGTCATTATAATTACATTTTTGGTATTCCCGTTTTCTATAGACTTTTTTATCGGGATAGAATCCGATATTCCTCCGTCAAGATAAAGTCCCCCATCAATTTTTACCATTCTTGAAAGAAAAGGCAGAGAACTTGATGCTCTTATATAGTCTACATCTTTTTTCATATCCTTTACATAAGGATATTCGGGCTCTCCTGTTTCACAATTTGTTATAACCGCCTGAAATTTCGTTTCTCCTTTTAAATAGGCTTCGTTATCTATAGGATTTAAAACATCGGGTATTTCCCCGTAAACAAAGTCTACTCCAAATAAATCTCCTGTTTTTATCAAGCTGTAAAAACTGCAGTATCTCTTATCATCTAAATAATCTACGGAAACATTGTATGCTCTTTTATACTGTTTGGACAAATAGCTGCACGCATGACACGCCCCTGCAGACACCCCTATGCATCCGTCAAATTCAATATTTTTTTCAAGAAAAAAATCCAATACTCCAGCAGTAAATATTCCCCTCAATCCTCCGCCTTCAAGAACTAATCCTGTTTTATTTTCTTTCATTTTGATTTTCCCCTTTTTTCCGTTATGATATTATTATACCACTTTTTAGCGGAAATTTATACTGTTTTTACCATTTTCTATCTTGATTTATTTCGTTTTGCATTTATTTTTTATATTATACCCCTAAAGGTGAGGAAATTAAAATTAGAGTAGGAAATACTGTATTATGAAAAATAATACAACAATCCAAATCAATAATTTCATAATCCCTCCTATAAAATGAAATTGTAGTTTTGGTGAAACTACGACTAATTATAACAAAAAAGGCTGCATAATTCCAGCCTTTTTAGCACCAAATTTAATTTCATTTTATAATTTCCCTTAAGGGATTTACAAATTTATTATATCACAATTCAGAAAAAAGTCAAATTGAGTTTTTTCTCCATATTTGCTATAATTATAACAAATATATCCGATATTGAAAGAAGGAAAAATGGATTTTAAAATACATTCAAAATTTCAGCCCACAGGTGATCAGCCTCAAGCGATAGATAAAATAGTGGAAAATATTGAAAATGGTATTACTGACCAGATTCTTTTAGGTGTAACAGGGTCGGGAAAAACTTTTACCGTTGCCAATGTAATCGAACGGATAAACCGTCCTGCACTGATTATGGCTCCGAATAAAACTCTTGCGGCACAATTATATAATGAATACAAACATTTTTTCCCTGAAAATGCGGTGGAATATTTTGTTTCATATTATGATTACTACCAGCCGGAAGCCTATATAATGCAGACAGATACTTATATTGAAAAAGATTCTTCGGTAAATGATGAAATCGACAAATTTCGACACGCTGCAACAGCTGCTCTTCTTAATCGACGAGATGTAATAATAGTTGCTTCGGTTTCAGCCATTTATGGATTGGGATCTCCCGAAGCCTATAAAAAACGTTCTATCCCTATTGATGTGTCTACAGGATTTGACAGGAACGAACTTATAAAAAGACTTATTTCATTGAGATACGAGCGAAATGACATTGCTTTTGAGAGGGGAAAATTCAGAGTGAAAGGCGATGTACTTGACTTACATCCAAGTTATCAGGACACAGGATACAGATTTGAGTTTTTCGGAGATGATTTGGAGAGCATTGCGGAGATTAACACTCTTACAGGACAGAAAATAAGAGAGATACAAAGATTGACAATAATGCCCGCTACTCACTATTTATCAACCGAAGATTCTGAGAAAATGTTTGAAAGTATTAAATCTGAACTGCATGACAGAATAAACTTTTTTGAAATACAGAATAAACTTCTCGAAGCACAGAGAATAAAGCAGAGAACTGAATATGATTTGGAAATGATAGCAGAAATAGGCTATTGCAAAGGAGTCGAAAATTATTCGAGATATTTGACAGGAAAAAATGAGGGAGAGGCTCCCGATACTCTTATTGACTATTTTCCCGATGATATGGTAGTTTTTCTTGACGAGTCGCATATATCTGTTCCCCAAATAAACGGAATGTACAAAGGAGACAGAGCAAGAAAAGAGTCTCTTGTAAATAACGGCTTCCGATTGCCGAGTGCTTTTGACAACAGGCCTTTAAAATTTGAAGAATTTTTTGCAAAAGTTCCTCAAGTAGTATATATTTCAGCAACTCCGAGTGATTATGAACTGGAACAGTCCAAAGAAGAAATAATTGAACAGCTTGTGAGACCTACAGGAATTGTAGAACCTGATATTGAAATAAGACCGACTAAAAATCAGATTGACGATTTAATGGATGAAATAAAAATAAGAACTGCAAAAAAAGAAAGAGTATTAGTTACAACCCTCACAAAAAAAATGGCAGAGGAGCTTACCGACTATTATCTTGAATTCGGGATAAAAGTGAAATACATGCACTCGGATATTGATACTCTTGAAAGAACCGAAATAATTAGAGGACTTAGAAAAGGGGAATTTGATGTGCTGGTCGGAATAAACCTTTTAAGAGAGGGACTGGATATTCCTGAAGTTTCCCTTGTTGCAATACTTGAAGCTGACAAAGAAGGATATTTGCGTTCAAGACGTTCATTGATACAGACGATGGGTCGTGCTGCCAGAAACGTAAACGGACAGGTTATCCTCTATGCCGACACTGTAACAGGCTCTATGAAAGAAGCTATCGACGAAGTTAATCGTCGTCGTGAAGTTCAGGAAAAATATAACATTGACAACAATATAAATCCGAAAACTATTGAAAGAGAGATAGCCGAATCTATTGTAGATTACGAAATTATAAAAGAAGACAGCGTGGATAGAGTCAAAAAAGACTATAAAAATCAGGCTGAAATTGAAAAAGAAATCAAACGGCTTAATAAAGAAATTAAAAAAGCTGCCGAAGAGCTCAATTTTGAAGAAGCTATAAAACTTCGAGATAAAATGAATGAGCTGAAAAAGCTGATACTGGAATTGTAGAGGAGAAAATATTTTGCCATAGGACTATTTTTCGGAGATAAAATAAAGAACTTAATAAAAAACAACAAATTTTTAAAATTTAAAGGAGAGAAAAAGAAATGAGAATATATTATTACCCGTCATGCAGTACGTGCAAAAAAGCTTTGAAATGGTTGGATAACAATGAAATTGCTTATGAGAAAAAACATATTGTAGATGCAAAACTCACAACAAAAGAAATAGAAGATATTTTCAAAAAAAGCGGTCTGCCTATTCAAAAGCTTTTTAATACAAGCGGCAGAGTTTATAAAGAGTTGAATTTAAAAGATAAACTGAAAGATATGACAGAAAAAGAAAAACTCGAATTACTCGCATCAGACGGAATGCTTTTGAAAAGACCTATTCTTGTAAACAGAACATTTGCGTTGATAGGATTTAAAGAAGACGAATACAAAGAAAAATTAGTATAGAACAAAAGGGGGAAAGATGGAACAGACTGTATTTTCAGTAAGTGAAGTAAACAGGGCAGTAAAGCAGTTTCTTGAAGGAACTTCGACTTTTAAGAATATCCTTATTCAGGGAGAGTTGTCAAATATTACTTATTACCGTTCAGGACACTTGTATTTCACTCTAAAAGATGACAAAGCAAGTGTAAAATGTGCTATATTCAAATACATTTATAAAAATATTCCTACAGATTTGAAAGAAGGCGATCAGGTAAAAATAACAGGAAGTGCTACAATATATGAAGCAAGCGGCTCCTTTCAGATAATAGCAGAAGCCCTTGAAAAAACCGACAAATTGGGCTCACTGTATGAAAAGTTGGAAAGGCTGAAAAAACTTTATCTGGAAAAGGGATATTTTGATGAGTCCAACAAAAAACCTCTCCCACTATTGCCTGTAAATATCGGAGTAGTAACTGCCGAAACTGGAGCTGCAATCAGAGATATTATAAATACCGCTCATAAAAGATTCAAAAATGTCAACATTTATCTTTACCCTGCGAAAGTCCAGGGAGAAGGCTCTGCTGCCGAAGTTTCTGCAGGAATAGAATTTTTTAATAAAATGAAAAAAGAAGAACAACTTGATACAGATGTTCTTATAGTAGGTCGTGGAGGAGGAAGTATAGAAGATTTATGGTCATTTAATGAAGAAGCTGTAATTGAAGCTGTTTTCAGGTCTGAAATTCCTATAATTTCAGCAGTCGGTCATGAAATCGATAATCTTTTGTCAGATTTAGTTGCCGACAAAAGAGCAGCTACTCCTACTCAGGCTGCAGAAATATTGATTCCTGTAAAAGAAGAACTGATTAGAAATCTTGAAATAAGGAAAAATAATGTAAATAAACTTCTACTCAATAAAGTAACTCTTATGAAAAAAGAACTTGAACAAAGAAAAAACAACTATTATATTAAAAATTATATTGGAATTTTAAACGATAAAAAATTTCAATTAATAGAAAAAGAACAGAGAATAACAAGAGAGCTTAAAAGAATCGTAGAAAGAGCAAGAGAACAGTTTGATTACAGAAAGAAAAAATTTGAAAAGACAGATTTAAAAATGATTTTAAATGATAAAAAAGATAAACTGAATACTTTTGAAAAAAAACTTAATAATAAAATTTCCGAAATATTAAGAGAACTGAAAAAAGATTTGGAGTATAAAACAGCAAAACTTTCAAAGTATTCCATAAATGATATATTAAAACAGGGTTACACTATTACAAGAAAAAACGGTAAAGTTGTTAAAAGAGGAATAGAATTAAGCAAATCCGACAATATTGAAATACAATTTTCCGATATGAAAGTAAAAAGTACAGTCAAGTAAATCGAGGTGATAAAATGAATAAAAGAGATGACTATTTATCTTGGGACGAATATTTTATGGGTATAGCATTTTTATCGGGAATGAGAAGCAAGGATCCGTCTACTCAAGTCGGAGCCTGTATTATCGATGAGGACAAAAAAATAATCGGAATCGGGTATAACGGCTTTCCTATGGGCAGTTCCGATGACAATATGCCCTGGAATAAAGAAGGCGACTTCCTGAATACAAAATATCCTTATGTAGTTCATGCCGAATTAAATGCTATCCTTAACAGCATAAAATCTCTTAAAAATGCGATTATTTATGTTACTCATTTTCCGTGTAATGAATGTGCAAAAGCTATCGTTCAATCGGGGATAAAAAAAGTAATCTACTTTTCCGACAAACATAAATCGCTTGATGCCACAAAGGCTTCAAGAAAAATTTTTGAAAATGCCGGTGTAGAAACTATCCATTTGGAAATAGATAAAAAAGAAATTTTGATAAGATTTAGGGATTAGAAAAACTCCAAACTGATAGTAAAGTACTTTCTTTATTCTTCCTTTTTTATAAAAAGGAAGCGAAAAAAAAAGCAACTCATATTTTACATACTCAAAAATGCACGTTCGTTATGAAAACAAAAAAGTTGTTTTCATAACACTCACTAATACATTTTTCACGTTGTAAAATATGAATGTTGCAATAATAATAAAATTTTAGTTGGTTATTTTTTGTTACTTTTTTCCTAAAAAAGTAGTATAAATATCAAATCCCCACATTCAACCCATAAGATTTAAAAATTCCTTCCACTTTTTTAACTTCTTCTCTTGAAGGGGGTTTTACATCAGCAAGTTTATATTCTTTTCCTACTTCTTTCCATTTGTATCCGCCCATTTGATGAAAAGGAAGAATATCGACTCTTGTTATATTTTTAAACTGAGAAACAAACTTTGCCCATTCATGTAAATCTTCTTCATCATCTGAATATCCCGGCACGAGAACATATCTAATCCATGCGTTTTTATTTATTTCAGACAAATATTCAGCAAATTCCAATGTATGATCAAGACTCACTGAAGTCAGCTTTTTATATTTATTCGGATTTATATGTTTTATGTCAAGCAAAACGAGATCGGTCCACTTCAAAACTTCTTTGACTTTGTTATTAAACATATATCCTGATGTATCGACCGCAGTATGAATATCATTTTCTTTACATAATTTGAATAATTCGGTTATAAATTCAGGCTGTAACAGCGGCTCTCCTCCTGAAACCGTAACTCCGCCTGTTCTTATAAATCCTTTTACTTTTAAGATCTCTTTCATCACTTCTTCGGGTGTCATCATAAATTTTTTATCTTTTACATTCCATGTATCGACATTATGACAATACAGGCATCGAAGGGGGCACCCCTGCATAAATAAGACAAATCTGATTCCCGGACCGTCTTTTGTCCCGAAAGATTCAAAAGAATGTATATATCCTATCATAATAATTATTACACCCTTTTCTTTAATTTATTTATAGATTATGCCGCTTAACATAATCTTTTCCGAGCAGTCAAGCGGCATAACTTTATAACAACATTTTTTATATCTTAATAATCTTAGAATTTATCGGATATTGTTCTGTTTATAACATCCAATTGTTGTTCTTTAGTCAATTTTACAAAGTTTACGGCATATCCCGAAACTCTTATTGTAAGTTGAGGATAATTTTCAGGATGTTCCATTGCATCTTCCAACAATTCTCTTCCGAATACGTTTACATTCAAGTGATGTCCTGTTTGGTTGAAGTATCCGTCTAACAATCCTACCAAATTACCTTTTTTCTCTACTTCATTTTTACCTAATGTTTCAGGTGTTATTGCGAACGTATAAGAAATTCCGTCATTTGCATCTTCAAACGGCAATTTTGCGACAGAGGCAAGTGATGCCACAGCTCCTCTTGTATCTCTTCCGTGCATAGGGTTTGCTCCAGGACCGAAAGGTGCTCCTGCTCTTCTTCCGTCAGGTGTGTTTCCTGTTTTTTTACCGTACACAACATTTGAAGTTATAGTCAATACAGATTGAGTAGGTGTTGCATTTCTGTACATTTTATGACTTCTGATTTTATCCATGAATACTTTAACTACTTTTACTGCCAATTCGTCAGTTTTATCATCGTTATTTCCGAAAGGAACATATTCTCCTTCGTTTATATAATCAACGGCATCTCCGTCTTCATCTCTTACTATTTTTACTTTTCCGTACTTTATAGCTGCCAATGAATCTGCTATTATTGATAATCCTGCTATTCCGAAAGCCTCAGTTCTTTTTATATCAATGTCATGTAATGCCATTTCCAATGCTTCGTAAGAATATTTATCGTGCATATAGTGGATAATATTTAATGCTTTAACATAAGTTTCAGCTAACCAATCCAATAACTTATCGAATTTTTCCCAAACTTCATCATATTCAAGGTAATCTCCTTCAATTTTAGGGAATTTTCCCTCAGGAGTAACCTGCATTTTGGATTTTTCGTCTTTTCCTCCGTTTATAGCATAAAGCAATGCTTTAGGTAAATTTACTCTTGCTCCGAAGAACTGCATTTGCTGACCTATCGTCATAGGCGATACACAACATGCTATTCCGTAGTTATCTCCGAATTGAGGTCTCATAATATCATCGTTTTCATATTGAACCGAAGAAGTATCTATAGAAACTTTTGCACAGAATTTCTTCCAGTTTTCAGGTAAACTTTCACTCCACAACACTGTCAAGTTAGGTTCAGGAGATGTTCCCATGTTATATAATGTATGTAAAATTCTGAAACTGTTTTTAGTTACAAGAGATCTTCCGTCAAGTCCCATACCTCCGATTGATTCTGTGACCCATACAGGATCTCCGGAGAATAATGCGTCATATTCAGGAGTTCTTAAGAATCTTATTAATCTTAATTTCATTACGAAATGATCCATAAATTCCTGAGCTTCTTTTTCAGTTATTTTTCCTTCTTTCAAATCTCTTTCAATATATATATCAAGGAATGTGGAAACTCTTCCGATACTCATTGCAGCTCCATTTTGGTCTTTAGTTGCTGCAAGGTATGCAAAGTAAGTCCATTGTATTGCTTCCTGAGCAGTTTCTGCCGGTCTCGAAATGTCGTATCCGTATGCTTCAGCCATTCTTTTCAATGCTTTTAATGCTTTAATCTGTTCAGTTATTTCTTCTCTTTGTCTTATGACATCTTCTGTCATTTCTTCAGGATCCTGAGTTTTGAATATTTGTTCTCTTTCAGCGATCAGTCTGTCCAATCCATAAAGAGCCGCTCTTCTGTAATCTCCGATAATTCTTCCTCTTCCGTAAGCATCAGGAAGACCTGTTATAATTCCTGTGTGTCTTGCTTTTTTAATGCTGTCTGTATAAGCTGAGAATACTCCGTCATTATGTGTTTTTCTATATTTTGTAAAAATTTCTTCAGTTTCGGGATCCAATTTATAACCGAATGCTTCCAAACTGTTTTTTACCATTCTCAATCCGCCGTTTGGAAAAATAGCTCTTTTTAAAGGTGCATCAGTTTGCAGTCCTACTATTTTCTCAAGATCTTTGTTAATGTACCCTGCTCCATAAGCATCAATTTGAGAAGGAACTTTAGTTTCCGCATCGTAAATTCCTTTTTCTCTCTCAACTTTGAATTTTTCTTTCAAAGAATCCCACAATTGTACTGTAGCATCTGTAGGTCCTACAAGAAAACTTTCATCTCCTAAATATTCAGTATAATTTTGTTTTATAAAGTCGGTAACGTCTATTTTGTCAGTCCAGTTACCTTCTTTAAATCCTCTCCATGCGTCCATGTTCAGAACACTTCCTTTCTTGGTTTCATTTTATTTATTATTAGTTTTTATTTACAAGTTTATTATAACTCATTTTATCAAGAAAATCAAAGGTTTTTTTTAATTTCTTCTATTTTTTCAATTTTTCGGTTTTTTTTGGACGAATCATTTTATAAAAAGTTCTTTTATTTCAGTGTTTACAGGTTTTGAAGGTTTTAAAAATTTTTATTTTTTATATCAGTAATAATTTTTTATCATTATTTTCTCATTAGAAAAATATATATTAATGTCTATACGTTAAAACGTGATTTTTTTCCTTTATATTTTAACATACAACAAGCGATAAATCTGATTGACAAATAACATAAAAAAATGTAAAATTCCCTATATAAATATTTTATATACTTAAAATGTTTAATTTTTATTCTTTACATTTCATACTGATTTAAAAAATAATAAAATTTGAAAGGACAAATATGGCAAAATATTCAGGAAGGAGTTTAACTCCAGCTTCAATTCTTATAGGAACAATAGGTGCAGTGCTCGTTGCAGCCAGTTCTTTTTATGTAGTATTAAAATTCGGTGCTTTACCATGGCCCACAATAATGGTTACTTTAATATCCATGTCTGCACTGGGACTTTTCGGAAGAAAAGACTCGGGAGAAATAACAGTTACTCATACTATTATGAGTGCAGGCTCTATGGTTGCAGGGGGTGTAGCTTTTACTGTTCCCGGCTATCTTATTTTAGGAGGAAAACTTGAAAGCATAGATAAAGGTCTGTTTCTGACTACTATATTAACAGGTAGCGTTCTGGGTGCAGTTCTTTCTTTTATTTTCAGAAAGAAACTCATCGAAGAAGATAAACTGGAATTTCCTATAGGCGATGCTGCTTATAATCTTGTAAAATCGGGAAAAAATAAAAAAAATATGAAAACAGTAACTTTCGGGATGCTTTTCAGCACAGTTGTGGCTATTTTAAGAGATTACAGTTTTCAAAAAGGCAAAGCTCCTTTTATTCCTACAATATATTCTGTAAAAAACGGTTTATTGAGTTTTTATGTTTCGCCTCTTCTCTTAGGAGTAGGATATATTTTAGGATTTATGAATACTTTTATATGGTTTTTAGGAGGAGCGGTTACTTATTTAATTGCTCAGCCTCTTTCAGCATATTATAATATTAAAGACTTTGATATTATGAAAAACAGTTTCGGTATGGGTTTTGTCATCGGAATAGGTGCTTCGGTCATCGTAAAAATAATAATTTCTACAAAAAGGGAAAACAAATATAAAAGAATAAAAAATGATAACATTAATATAAAAATTATATTGGGAGTTTTTTCCGTAGCTGCTGTTGCTCTTATTTCTTTTGTTTATAAACTTCCTCTGTTTCTGTCTTTTGTGTTGATTCTGATATGTATACTTTGTACTGTCATTGCAGGATACACTACAGGAAAAACAGGGATTAATCCTATGGAAATATATGCGATTATTACAATTCTGGTAATTTCTTTTTTGAACGTGTTGCTGAACGGACTTAATATAGGGGGAATCAGATTCTCTACAAATATAAATCTCCTGATATTATTTTTACTCGCATGTATTGTTGCTGTAGCCTGCGGACTTGCGGGAGATATACTGAATGACTTTAAATCGGGATTTAAAATGAAAGTCAGTCCAGGAGAACAGTTTGCAGGAGAACTCATAGGAGCTGTTGTAAGTTCATTTGTAGTCGCTTTTCTGTTTTTCATATTTTTTGACGTTTATAAAAATATCGGTCCTAAAGAAAATTCCGAACTTATAGTATTACAGGCTTCCATCGTTGCCTCAATAATAAAAGGAATACCTTTTATTAATATATTCTGGATAGGTTTCGGAGCGGGATTTACTCTGAATATGCTGAATTTACCTGTGCTTACTTTCGGAATAGGTATTTATCTTCCTTTTTATTTGACATTACCTGTATTTGCAGGAGGATTGTTAAGTTTAATAGCTTCCCGTATATCTCAGAAGTTTTCTTCAAATATGCTTCTTTTTTCTAACGGTCTCATGTCCGGAGAAGCTATTGTAGGAGTTATTTTATCCATACTTGCTTATATTAAGCTCTTTATATGATTGGAGGATTAATATTATGATTTTAGGATTTGATATAGGAAATACTCATATTGTTCCGATATTTTATGATAACAACGGCAAAATTAAAGCGTCTTTCAGAATTCCGACACGTTTATCTTTCACTGAAGACACTTTGTTTTCCATGCTGAAAACATTGGCAGATAACAATAATATAAATATTTACGATGTTACGGATATTGCCGTTTCTTCGGTCGTTCCTCATATTAATGAGATTTTCGAGTATCTGGGACAGAATTATTTTGATATTCAGCCTGAATTTATTTCTCTCGATACTATAAACGATGAAATTAAATTACTCGACGGAATGGAAAGAGGATTGGGTGCTGATAGAATAGCCGATATTTTGGCGGCTAAAAAACTTTTCCCCGAAAAAGAATTTGTAATTATCGATTTCGGTACGGCAACTACTTTTGATGCAGTTAAAAATTCCACTTATATGGGCGGTTGTATATTGCCGGGAATCGAATTATCCGTAAATACGCTATTTAACAACACGGCAAAACTTCCGAAAATTAAGTTTGAAAAGCCTGATACTGTTTTCGGAATTGACACGGTTACACAAATTAATGCCGGTATTTTTTACGGAAATGTAGGAACAATAAAAGAACTTATCTCCCAATACAAAAAAGAAATGCCCGAAGCATACATAATTTCCACAGGCGGTCAAGGTAAAAAAATATCCGAATATATTTCGGAAATTGATGAATATATTCCGAAACTCGGTGAAAAAGGGATATTTGAATTTTATAAACTTCGTAAAAAATAACTAATCCATAAAGGAGAAAAAGTGAAACTGAAATCAAAAAAGATATTTGTCATTATGATAATTTTACCAATAATTACTTTTTTAAGCCTTAAAATCACGAAAATTCTTTTATATCACGAATACGATGTCAAGAAATTCGGTACTTTCAATAATGATGTTGTTATTACGTTTCACGGGATTTACGGCGAGTATAAAGATATGGAAGTCATTGACAAAACCCTTGAAAAAGAAAGATATTCGGGCATAAATATACAATATCCGACTACAGAAGGTACTGTCGAAGAAATTTCCGAAAAATATATCGCTCCGAATGTAGAAAATATCTTGAAAACAGTCGAAGAGGATAATAAAAAAAGACGGGAACAGGGACTTCCCGAAAAGAAAGTACATTTTGTAGTCCATTCTATGGGAACAGGGATTTTGAGATATTATTTAAAAACTCACAAAATAAATAACTTAGGAAAAGTCGTTTTTATTTCCCCTCCTTCACACGGAAGTCAACTGTCTGACAATCCTATATCCGACATACTCAGAGATACTTTAGGAGAGGCAGTTGCCCAATTTAAAACTGCTCCGAACAGTTTTATAAATTCTTTGGGAGAGCCTGATTATCCGTGCTATGTAATAATAGGAAATAAATCCAATAATTTTCTTTATTCTATTTTGATTCCGGGAGTGGACGACGGAATGGTCCCTTTTAAAACTTCAAGATTGGAAAACTGTAAATACAAAGTAATGGAAAATGACACACATACAAGTATCTTGGAGGACAAAAGAACACTTGACGAGATTATTGAGTATTTGAGAAATTAAATTGTGAGGACTTATTGTCCTCACATTCCTGTTTATTTTCATATTGTAAAATTTGAAAGTTGATAATACTGCAGTATTTAAAATCCCGATTTTCTCATAATTAAATTCTTTCCAGTCTTTTTTCCATTATTTTAATTCTCTGAATAATATCTTCTTTTACTTTTTTGTCGATTAATTTTTGCATTTCCTCTTTTCCCAATTCTTTTCCGTTATTCTGATCTCTGTATGCTAACGGAACATTTTGACCCTTGTATCTTATTTTTTCCGAATTATTTTCTTCGATTAAATAATTTGAATAACTGTCTTTATACTGAACTCCGTCAATTCTTATTCTGTAATCGGTTCTCATTTTTTCTTTTACAGAAGTTATTATTTTATCGAAAGAATTTACTTTGTAAAGTATTTGCATGTCATTTCCTATACCCGAGGGAGTCTTTTCAGAAAGTTTTTCTGTATAAGTCACAGGATCGGAAACATAGTAATTTCTTTCAGTATATTCTATAATCAATTCAGGATTGCTGTCATCTCTGTATCCTATGTCTTTTAATGTTTCCTCTATAACATTTCTGTACTTTGTATCTCCTACAATTTTATATCTGAAAAAGCCCTGTTTGCAATAAAGATTCGCTAAATTTGCAGCATCTTTATAGCCTCTTACAAAAGAATCGGATTTTTTAAAATATTCGTATGCTTTTCTGTATTTTTCTTTTTGACTGTTTTCTTTTAAAGTTTCTTTTCCCATTTCATAATATTTTTCCGCATCTATTAAGTCAGCTTTATTTTTATTTTCAGTATATTTATCATAAGAATTTCGGTAATTTTTTTCATAATTTTTGTATGTTTCCGAAACTTGAAAATACGATTTTTCGGCTTTTCTGTATTCTTTCATTTCTTCGTATTTTTCAGCTATTTTTATAAGATTGTCAGCTTTTGTTTTGAGAGAACTTTCATAAATTCTTTCATATTTGGAAAATTTCATTTTATTCATTCGACTTAAAATCTGTGAAAAACCGTCATAATTTCCCAACTCTTCGGCTGCTTTATCATATAACCCCGAATCGAAATAATCTCTGTATTTTTTCAAGATTAATTTATTTGCTTTACTGTAGAAATCCTCCCCTTTATATTTTGAAGTAAAATCGGTAAATCCTTTTGTATAATTCCTTTCTTCGAGCATTATATAAATTTTAAATAAATTTATATTCGCATTTATTTTCTGTTCCTCATTCCCGAAATTTGAAGCCATATCGCTGTAATATTCCGTAATTTTAGAAAATTTTGATACAATCTCGTCTTTTACTTTGGAATTTACTTTTTTTATCCTGTTTTCATTTTTATCAAAATATTTTAAAGTAGTTTCAATACTTTGGATATACTGCCCTTTTTCATATTCTTTCTGTGCCTTTTCCAAATCACATGATATCACTGCTAATATCAGTAATATAAATAATATTGCTTTTTTCATTTTAATTTCACAGAATTATTCTGAATAAGTTATTGATTATTTTATATGTATTTATGTTATTTATATCTCTACAAATCATACTTCGATATCTTAATTTCAGTAAATAACTCTATTTAATTCACGTCCTTTCAATTTTTGTTTTTATTGACGACGAATTTTATCACAACTGATTTTATTTTTGAAATAGAATTTTATTAGAGATAAGTTATTTGTAGATACAGGATTTTTTCTTTTAAAACACTATATCTTCTATCGGATAAATCACAAATACAAGTATTTCCATAATTATAGTCAAAATACAAAATATTGTCTTAATTTTAACACCTGATTTTCTAAGACTGAAAATTACCATCTTTGATATAAAAATTATTATAAAAATAGTCAAGATTAAAGCTATTGTTATATATCCCGATGAAAATAAATGATATTCGTTAAACAGTGTCCAATACCATAAAAACCATGAAAATAATGCAACTATACCTGCAGAAATCAAATTTTCCCAAAATATAAACGAACTTAATTCAAATTTTATTTTTATCAGACTTCTCCATTTAAAAATTTCCCATATTAAAATTGCTGTCGTTATAATTAAAGTCATTATTTTTATATCTTCCATCATTTCCGACCTTTCTTTTTAGAAATTTGTTTTTTTAATTTTAGCATAGTTATATTATTTTTACAAAAAAATCAACCTTTAGATTTTACATCGAAAAAATGTGTCAGTGAGCATTATGAAAACATCCTTTTTATTTTCACAGCTCACGTACATTTTTGAATATGTAAAATTTAAGGTTGAAAAAGAGGGCTTAGGGGAATAATTCCCCTAAAAAGTCTTACTTCACTTCAATCAATAAACTTGTATCTTCCACATATTTTTTCTCTCTGTCCACAAAAGCTTTTCCTCTTATAGACCAAAGTCCTTTATGTGGAAAAGATAACACAAAATATCCGTTATCGTCAGTATAAGTAGACATACTTACTTTTTCATTCTGTAATTTTCCTGTAAATGTTCCCTTACCTGCATCAAGTTTTCCGTTTACATAATTTACGGAAATATCAGTATTTTTCATAGGATTTCCTTTTTTATCTACAAGACGTCCTTTAAATACGGAATTTACATTTACCATGGAAGGATTTGTGAACGGTATTATTTCATAATATCCGTCTGCTACTCTTTTTTTCCAGTCATCACCTTTGCTTCCTTCTTTTGTTATAACTGTTTTTACTATTCCGTTAAATGAATAAGAAATGCTGTCATCTACAGTCAGACCCGGAACTGCGATTATAACCCAGTCTCCTGCTCCTTTTAACTCACTGTCAATAACAAAGTCCAATGTTCTTCCCAAAGCTTTGTCAGTTTTAAGCTGTCCTTCTTTTACTTTTGCAGTCAGGTCTATTTTTTGTCCGTCATGCACTGCAAATACTTTTTCGGCTAAATGAGTTTTTTCTTTTACTTTTCCCACAGGAATAGGTTTATCTTCTCCGCCGTGATAAGGATGTCCGAAAATTACTTTAAACGGTACTGATGATTTACCTGTTACATTTAAAGTATCAGTGTAAATAAACTGATTATGTGCGTACAAATTCACTGTTGCTGCAGTTAATACAGCTAAAACTCCTAAAAATTTCTTCATTGAAATTACCTCCTGTTTTTTGTTTTTTATATATTAATAATTAATATAACGTATCAAACCCCGGTTATTTCTGTGTCATTTTTTCTTTCCATTCTCCAAGATAATCGGCTTTCTGAACATTCTCTTCCCATTTGCTCATTTCACTTTCTTCGAGTTTAGGACCTTTTTTTGATGTAACATGTCCCGGTCCTCCGTTAAATATAACTTCATATTTTGCAGCAAGAGGTTTTATAATAGTCATCGAGCTTTTATCATCAAACTTCCCTTTAAATATAATAAGTTTTCCTTCATAAGTATCTTCAGGTCCGTTATAAGCTTTGTCTTTAACGATTATCAGCTCCATTCCGTCAGCTTTTTCACCGTTGGAAAATCCCGCCTCTATATATATCGTCCCGTCTTTATTGTCATCTACTGACAAAAGCGGAGCATGTGCAAAAATCACACTTGATATTAAAAATAAACATATTAACATAATTTTTTTCATTATTCTCACCGTTCCTTTTCCGATTTTTTATTTTAATGCTTTAGCCAATTTATCCAGATTTTCTTTCATTCCTTTTAAATATCCGTCAGGATCCATTTTTTCGTTCAATTCTCTCGGAATATTGAAAGTATCCAAAACTATGAACTTTCCGCCTTTTTTTTCTATTTCGGAAATAACTTCTTTTTTCAGCCATTTATCCGAAACTATTATTTTGGAACCGCTTTCTTTCATTATTTCATCAATATTTTCAGAGGTCATCTGACTGAACTCCACATGATTGGCAAAAATATTCAGTTCATTAAAAAGATAATCCAAATTTTCAGTTAAAGCTGTTACAGATAAAGATTTTGCGTTCAATGTTTCTCTCAGATAATTATTTTCCAAGTCTTTCAATTCTTCGGTAAACTTTTTCAAATTAGTTGTAATAACTTTTTCATTTTTCGGGAACAGTCTTGTCAAGTCGGCAGCTATTATATCAGCCATTTTTATGGTGTTCTGAAGACTCATCCAAACATAAGGATTTCTTTCTCCGTTTTTATAATTCAACAATGACAATGCCGAATAATCATCTCCCGAAAAGGAATAACTTGCATCAATCTCGATTATTTTTATATTCTGTCTTCTCGTATATTCGTACAGATAGTCATTTTCCCATACTTTTGCCACATCTATTACAGCCACTGCATTTTTAGCAACCGTTAAATCAAGATCTTTATTATCAAAAGCGGATTTTCCGTAATCCATGGAAACATCCGAATCAAATATCGAATACACTTCTATATCGGTATTTTTCGTTATATTTTGAGCTATGGAATAAACCGACTGAATAGAAGTCAAAACTTTTTCTTTTCCGTATAAAATATTGACTGTCAATAAAATCATTAAAATTATTGTTTTTTTCAATGTTTTCTCCTTTCAATTCAAAGACTTAATCTCCTTCGCTGAATTTTCTGCTTATATTTTTTATAATCATCGTTATGAAAAATATACACGATGCAGTCAAAATTATCGCTCCGCCTGAAGGTATGGAAATATTAAAATGTAACGGTACCAAAACTCCCAACACGCAGCTTATCAGCGAAAAAAAGATACTGTAAAAAAAGAAACTTTTCATCGACTTTGATAAATTTTTTGCCGAAGCTGCCGGAATCAGCAGCAATGCTTCTACAAGAGCCGCTCCTATTATTTTTACGGATACTATCGTTACCACTGTTATAACAATAATAAATATATATTCAGTAAGTTTTACATTTACTCCTTTTACCGTAGCAATATTGACATTAAAGCTCGAAAGCAGCATCTGATTAAACAGAGGTATCAATACTATTCCTAAAATCAGCATCGTAACAATCAGAACTTTTATATCGAAATCACTGACAGTCAGTATCGATCCGAACATAACATTTTCAAGCATATGAGAGTTCGCTTTTGAAGAAACGAATATAAGAAGAGAGCCTCCCAACGCTATGGATATTGACAAAAATATTCCGATAAGAGTGTCTGTCGACATTTTTGTTCTGTTTTTTGTATAATTTATTAAAAGTCCGAATAGTATACAATAAGTAAACAGCATTACATAAGGGGCGTTATAAGGCTCTCCTACGAGCACTCCTAGAGCAATCCCCGTAAGTGCCGCATGTCCTATCGCTTCTGAAAAAAATGCCATTTTTTTAGTTACTACCATTGTGCCTATTCCGCCTAAAATCGTCCCGATAAACAAAGTACATATAAGCGAATTTATTACAAAAGCATATTTAAAATAATCGGGTAAAATTTGACGATTTACCATATCTATAAAAAAATTTCTTATCAGTTCAAGCATTTTTCCTGCTTTCCTCCGTTTCTGTAAAACTGTTTAGATATTTATGAAAACACAGTAAGTATTTTTTCTTCATCCAGAACTTTTTTCGGATCACCCGAAAACTGTATTTCTTTTTTGATACACGTTACCGTATCCGCCATTTCTATTACCTGCTTCAAATTATGATGTATCCACAAAATAGTTACACCTTTATTTTTCAAGTCTTTTATTACACTTTTAAAATATTCTTCTCCCAATTTGTCTATTCCCGTAAAAGGCTCGTCCAATATGAGCAGATCAGGTTCGGGATGTATCGCCTGAGCCAGTAAAAGTCTTTGTTTTTCCCCTCCCGACAGGTTTCCTACAAGCCTTGTCCTTTTTTCGTACATTCCTATTTTTTTCAGCAAATCATCTATCGTTTTTTTATATTTTCGGGAAATACCTAAAAAACAGGGCTTTTTCTGATAAATTATAGACAGAAAATTTTCCACTGTTATAGGAAGTGTTCTTTCAAAATCCAGAAATTGAGGAACATAACCTATTTTTTTTGTTTTTTCGTAAGATATAAATATTTCTCCTTCATACGGTACCTGTCCTAAAATACTTCTCAAAAGCGAAGTCTTTCCGCCTCCGTTAGGTCCTACAAGACAGTGTATTTTTCCCGGCTCCACAGTCAGATTTATATTTTTTAAAATTTTTGTATTTGACAAAGTCAGTGTCAAGTTTTTAATTTCTATTAATATGCCTGACATATTATTTCCCTTTCGCTTTGGCAACTTCAAGCATTGCATTAGTTAAAGAATCCAAATTATACTGCATAAATTTTTCAAAGCTGTCTTTTGTATACGGACCGCTGCTCATATGAGAAAGACTTTTTATTCTTACTCCTGTAGCCTTCTGAATTGTTGTGGAATATTTATTCTGTACCTGTGCATCTACAAAAAGAACATCTATTTTATCCCTTTTCATAATGTCTATCATTGCTTTTATGTCCGAAGCACTCGGTTCTACACCGTGAGCAGGCTCTATTACGGCTCTTACTTTCAATCCGAACTCTGATAATAAGTAGTCATAACCTGCGTGAGAAGTCGCTATCCTCATATCAAGATTTTTTAAGTGGCTTACTTTTTTGATAGCTGCCGCTTTAAGATTTCTCAATCTTTGAGCATAAGCCTGTGCATTTTTATTATAATAATCTTTATTTGCAGGATCTATTTGTCCCAATTCCTTCGCAATAGTATAAACCTGCTGGATAGAAGTCGTTATCGAAATAAAAGTATGCGGATTTACAATTTTTGTCTTTCCTCTCATCCCCGAAACGGACATTAAAGAAACTCCTTTGTTTGCATTTATTATTTTTACTTTTCCGTTCATTTTTGCAGCTTTAACTATATCGTATACAAATTCGTCATGTCCTACACCGTTTACAACAAGTATATTTAATGTCGACATCTTTTTAATATCTTCAGGTCTCGGTCTGTAACTGTGAGAATCGTATAAATCTCCTCTAATTACAGGAATAACTTCCATTTTATCTCCGACTATATTGGAGACATAGCTGTAATAAGGCTGTAGCGTTACACCCACTTTCATTTTTCCGTAAGAAATCACACTCATAAAAATCATCGAAATTACTAATAAAACTTTTTTCATTAATTATCACCTTTCCCTTCAAATTTCTGTCTTTCGTTTTCTCCTGTATAAGGAACTATCTCTTTCCATCCAGGAAAATTTTCATCAATGGCAAATTCCACTTCATCTTTATGTATATGAGTTTTTATAAATAAAATCTTCGTATTTTCCTTGTTTTCATTATCTACAGCTACCAGAAAATTTCCACTTGTCATAACATTTTCACAAAGACCGACATAATATGTCTTTTTATTTTTATCTATTCTTTCCCAAGTGAGTTTCCCTCTTTCCTCCCACGTTATATCTTTTGTAAAAGGAGGCATCAGTTCATCTTCCAGTTGTTTTATGGTCGGTAATTCTTCATCTTTACCTTTCATTTTTATTTCACTTACAAAGTTTATCAAATCGGCATAAATACTTTCTTCAATATTTGAAAAGTCCGAATAGGAACTCACTTCATTTTCTTTTATTTTCTGTTTCGGTGCTTCTGTTTTTCGGAGTTTAATGAGTAAAGCCGCTGTTAAAATCAGTAATACAACTGTTATTATCAAAATAACATTTTCTTTCTTTGAGCTTGCAGGCTTCAGTTTTTCTGTGACTATTTTAATCACCTCTTTATACTTGTCTATAATATTTTTTTATTTATTCATATATTCATATTTATTTGATTATCAAAATAAATTGTTTTGAGTCACTAAATAATTATACCATAAATATTTTATGTGTCAAGAAAAATTGCTATATACCCTTATTTAAAGGTCTACAGCAAGTTTTTCTTTTATAATTTTTCCTTTTTCCATAACGATTATTCTGTCGGACATTTTTGAAATAACTCTCATATCATGACTTATATAAAGTAAAGAAATATTATTTTCTTTTATATGCCGGTTTATTTTATCCAGTATTTTTTCCTGATTTATCGCATCAAGAGAAGTCGTCGGCTCATCAGCTATGAGTATATCGGCTTTTCCAAGCAGCGATAAAGCGATCCCTATTCTCTGTTTCATTCCTCCCGAAAACTGATACGGATAATCTTTAATTCTTTTTTCGGCAGCACTTATATTCAAGTCTTCCAAAATTTTCACAGATTTTTTATATGCTTCCTTTTTTGATATTTTTTCTTTAAATATTAAAGTTTCCGTTATCTGATCACATATTTTCCTGTAAGGATTGAGAATATTCATAGAATCCTGTAAAATCATATTTATTTTTTCCGAAGTAAATTTTCTCATATTTTTTCTGTCAAATTTAAGCAAATCTGTTTTTCCTTTGTATAAAATCTCTCCTGTTATTTCAAAATTATTTTTAGGAAGAAGTCCTGTTAAAGACAACATCAACACACTTTTTCCCGTTCCCGAATCTCCGATAACTCCAAGCCTTTCCCCTTTTTTCAAAGTAAAAGAAATATTGTCCAGAATTTTATTATTTTTATTTTCGTTTACAGTGCTTACAACGAGATTTTTCACTTCCAAAATTATATTATCAGTCATATATAGTCCCCTGTTTTATATTATTTATTTCTCTATCGTCAAACAGCCTGTTGGATACAAATGCTATAAGAAATATCCCTAAAGACGGCCATAACAGCATCATCGGATAATCAAAAAGATATATTCTGTATTGATACAGCATCGTTCCCCAATCGGGATTATTTATATCCGATCCGAGGCCTATAAAAGTAAGCGAGGCATATTGCAGTGAAATCCCGCTCATATTGTTTCCCAGGGAAGTAAATACGGGTTTTACTATATTCGGTAAAATATGCCTGAAAATTATTCTGCCGTTTCCTGCACCGAGCATTCTTGAAGCGACAACAAATTCTTTTTTCTTTATTTCCTGAACAAGCTTTTTCGTCTGATTGTAATATCCTCCTATACTTCCTATACCTATGGAAAGCCCCGCATTTAAAGGGGTCAGACCGAACTGAGAAGTTATTACAAGAGCCAGAATAAAAGTCGGTATTATCATAAATAAATCTATTAGAAAATCGGGAATTACATTTAACGGGGAATCGGTGTATCCTGTTATCATTCCCGCAAAAATCCCCGTTACAAATGAAAATGACGAAGCAATGACGATAACTTCAAGAGTTCTCATTCCTCCTTTTAATAAAAGAGAGTAAATATCCCTTCCGAGAAAATCAGTTCCTAAAATATGTTTTCCCGACATTTTCAGAAATTTTTCGTTTAAATTGATAATACCTGTATCATATACAGGAAATAAACGGAAAATTATAATAATTAAAATTAAAGCAGATAAATATACAATATATTTTTTAGAAATTTTTTTCAAAATATACCTCATTCTTTTATATCCAAATATTTCAATATAATATTAAAAAATATTTTTACCGCAATCATCCAGATAACTACTATTAATATATACGATTGAATCACATTATAATCACGATATTTTATACTTTCTACGAGAAATGTACTTATTCCGGGAATTATAAATATAACTTCAAGAACAGCCGTTCCGCCTATCACCCACGAAAACTCCGATATTACAGCCGATATAAGTCCGTAAATTACCGGTCTTGCAGCATGTCTGAATAAAACATATTTCTCTGAAAATCCTCTGCTTATTGCAGCAAGTATATATGTTTTCGTCATCTGTTCCCTAAAATGTATTCTCACTATTCTCGAAAATTTTCCCATAAGATAAAGAGATATTATAAATATCGAAAGAAAGAAATTCGACAAATCTTTATTAAAGAAAAATGTTGTCAGCTTCCATTTTATCGAGAAGAAATATATTATGATTATCGCCAATATAAATGACGGTACTGTTTGCGACATCAAAGACAATCCTTTTGTAAATCTGTCAAAAAATCCGTTTCTTTTCAAACTTGAAAAATAACCTAAAAAAAATGATAAAAAAGCCGAAATCAAAACTCCGCCTAATCCTATTCCCAATGAATAAGGCAGTCTTGCAAGCATTTCGATTTTTATATCATTTTTTGTTATAAGGGAAGTTCCCCAATTAAATTTTATGAAATTTCCTATCCATTTCAAATACTGCTCAACAAGGGGTCTGTCGAGTCCCCATTCAGCCCTGAGATTTTTAAGATTTTCAGCAGTTACGGGAACTCCTGTAGATCTCAAATAAGTTTCTTCAGGGGATGAAGGAAGCAGTCTTATAAAGAAAAACACAATAATCGATATTACGAATAATAAACATAATATTTTGACTGTTTCTTTCAATAATTGAGTATACTTCATACTGCTTCCTCCCTGTTATATCTATTTAACCGTTAAATCAGCTCTTACTATATAATAATCCGCTCCCCAGACTTCATAATCCTTAACTTTATCAGACAATCCCACATACCATATCGGATCTACAAGGAAAAGAACAGGTCTGTCTTTTTTCAATATATTCTGTGCTTCCACAGCCAATTTTATCATTTCCTGCTGATCTCCTGTAGCATCTAATTTTTTCATAACATCTTCAAATTCTTTTGAAGCATATCCTGTGTAATTGTTACTTGCTTTAGGTCTGAAAAATTGATTTAAAGAGAATGTAGGCACTCCTGTAGATGCAGTATGTTGTGCATATAGCATTATATCAAATTTTTTACTTGCTCCCACTTCTCCTATATTTTCGGAAATTTCAGTTTTTGCATCAATTCCCATTTTTTTCAACTGTGAACTCATAACTTGCATAAGAGTTACCAAATCAGGTCTTTGAGGATAAGTTACCAATGTAAGGGAAAGAGGTTTTCCGTCTTTTTCTCTTATTCCCTGAGCATTAAGTTTCCATCCTGCTTCGTCCAACAAACTTGCAGCTTTATTTACATCACTTGACACATCCGCTTTTCCTGCGAAAGGGAAATATCCCGCAAAGAATCCTGTAGGTTTTTTACCTCCGTGCAAAGAAGCTATAAGTTCATCTCTGTTTATAGCCAAATCCAATGCTTCTCTCACTTTTACATCACTTAACGCTTTATTTGTCATGTTTACAAAAGCGAAGTACTGATATCCTACTTCCATCGGTTTCAATATATGCCCTGATTTTTGAAGAGATTCTGCAAATTCCGAAGGAATCGACACTGCAATATCAAGTTCGTTACTTTCAAATGCCAATTTTAAAGCATTAGGGTCTTTAAATTCTTTTACTGTTACATTCGGTCTTTTTTCCGCATCAGGGAAATATTTGTTAGGTACTAATTTTACTTCCGTATTCGGAGTAAGACTTTCTACAGCAAAAGGTCCTGTAAATATAAATTCACCTTTATCATTTACTTTGTAAATAACATTAGTCCATTCAGCCAAAACAGCTTTCATAATTTTTGTAGGTTTTTCGGATTTTATATTAACCGTAAATTCGTCAACAGGACTAAATTTCAATGCTCCTGCAGTTCCTCTTGCTATTGCATTTTTTTCGTTTGTTCTGTTTAACCCCTCAGAAACAGCTTTTGCATCAACTTTTGTTCCGTCTGAAAATAAAATATCATTTTTTAATTTTACTTCCCATTCATTGTCACTTTTTTGACTGATAGACTCTACAAGACGAGTATCAAGTTCACCTTTTTTATTTACAAAATAAAGGTTTTCCGATATTCCGTGAGATGTCAACGCCCATCCGGTACCTCCGTCTCCCGGATCCAGTCCTGACACAACATATCCCTGTCCGACATTTACAGTCTTAACTGTTTTAGGCTCTGAAGCTCCTTTTTTATCGCCCTCGTCTTTTCCTTTAGAACATGATATAAAAACAAGCAAAACTGCCATCATCATTAAAAGTATTTTGTTCATTTTCAATTTTAAACTCGGAGCATTTGCTCCCGAATAATTTTCCTTTTTCATTATTCCTCCTAAAATTATTTTATATTAATCCGAAAAAATCGGCTATAAGAGCCGATTCAATATACAAATATTTCATATCAAAATAAAAATCTTTAAAAGACATCCCCTAAAAATACCTATGACTTCTTTCAAAAGTTCTTTTATTCTGAATTATAATAATTTCAGTATATTGAATTTCTCCTTCCAAAAAATTCGAATATATAATTCAGGCAAGTCTTCTGACTAACTTCATCCTACTCACACCCTTCCCGAAATTTATTTCAGTGGATATTTGCTTTCGTCCGTTTCACAGCAGTGGCGGCTGTATCGGATTTTAACCGATTTCCTTATTAAGTAAAAAACACCTGAACCTTTGAATTATATTATACATTAATATTTTCTTTTGTCAATAGAAAAAACGGGAGTTTTTCTATGACTCCCGTATTCTCAATATTTATATTCTTTTTATTAATTTTACAAATATAAAACTCTATCTTAAAATTTCCTACTCTCCTGTCAAACTTCCTTTGTTTAGTTTTTTAAATCTTGAGAAGAAGAATGTTAAACCAAATGCTAATCCAAATGCAGCCAGTGAAGCGATCCAAAACGACCCTCTATTTTTGGATATTGACAAAAATGCTAAAGCTAGTCCTCCTACACCTATTCCTGCCGCTAAAACATTAAAAGCAGTACATATTACAGCTCCTACTGCAGAACCTATTAATGATGCATAAAAAGGATACATATATTTTAAGTTAGCACCAAACATTGCAGGTTCTGTAATTCCAAACCATGCCGAAACAGTCGCAGATAATGAAACAGATTCCTGTTTTTTATCTTTTTTATATAGAAAATAAGTTGCAAGTACAGCTCCTGATTGAGCTATATTTGATATAGCTATTAACGGCCATATAAATGTTCCACCCTGTGTACCTGACAATTGCAAATCCACAGCTATAAATGTATGATGCAATCCTGTTATTACTAAAGGTGCGTAAGTTGTTCCAAATATCAATGCTCCTATATATCTTAATCCCGGTGTTTTAAACAAGAATTGGAATAAATTTGTTAACCATTCTCCTAATGTTCTTGCTGCAGGTCCTATAAATAATATTGTTAAAAATCCTGTTATTACTAAAGTAGCAAAAGGAACCCAAACTAATTTTAATACTTCAGGAGTTCTTTTATCAATAAATTTTTGAATATAACACATTGCTATTCCTGCAAACATTGCAGGTAAAACTTGTGCCTGATATCCTATCATCATTATTTTGGCAAACCCTAAATTCAATATATATTTTCCTGCCTCAATTCCGAAAGGATCTTTTCCCATAGGATTTTGAGCATCTTTAAATAAATGAGCATATTTTGCAGAACCGTTAATTATAATATCTTTTAAATGTACTCCTGCATCCGACAATTCTCTACTTGAAGAAATATTTCCGTAAACATAAGCATTTAACATAACTCCTGCTACCAACATAAGTCCTAATACAATTCCCAAAGCTTCATTTCCTTTGAATTTTTTAACTGTAGACCATGTTACCAATACAGGCAACATACCAAATACTGATCCTCCTATCCAATCAGTATAAAGCTTTAAATTAGCTGCTAAAGGATAAATATCCACTAAAGATTTTCCACCTAAAGATTTCATACCTTGAGATAAAAAGTTTCCAAATCCAAGCATTAACCCTCCTGCAACTAACGCAGGTATTAACGGAACGAATATTTCAGCCAAATGTGCAACCATTCTTTGTAAGAAAGGCTGTTTAGTCATTGCAGCTTTCTTAACATCTTCTTTAGATCCCGATTCAATTCCCGACACCCCGATAAAATCTTTATAGAAGTTTCCTACATCGTTTCCGATAATAACTTGAAACTGACCGGCATTTGTAAATGTTCCTTTTACAGAATCCAATTTCTGAATATCCTTAGGACTTGCTTTTGCATCATCTGCCAACGCAAATCTCAATCTTGTCGCACAGTGAGTTACACTTACTACATTCTCCTTCCCTCCGACGAGCTTTAGCAGCTCTTTCGCCTCATCTTTATAACTTTTCATAAAGTCCTCCTTCAATAAAATTATTTATAAGTAAATTTTTTTAGTACCTAATTCATACATCTTTCAAATAATAATTTTTGTTTATTTTTTAAAATCTGTTTTTATAACATTTCCAAATTACATTGTATATACTATTTTTCAAGTAAAACTACATGATTATTCTTCATAAAAATTATATTTAAACAATTTAATCATTATTTTAATTTTATAAATTTATATAACTTTCAACAATGATACTATAAGGTATTATAAAGGAAATGTCAAGCTTTTTTTCTTGCATTTACAATGATACTTTATTTTTCAACTTTTATTTACTTAGTCCAATATAAGAGCATTGAATTAAACTCATACTCATATACATATTTCCCGTCTTCATATTTATAATATTAAAGCAGAATATCCTTTACTTCCGAATACAGTTTTTCTTCTTCCTCAGTTTTATTTTTACTGAACAAATCAAGTGGCAGAGTTTTATAATCTATCCTTACACTTTCATGTTTTAAAATACTTTCAATACTGTCAAATGTATATTTTCTTTTATTTTTGATAACAATTTGGTTTACATCTACTCCTTTGGAATACAAAATCATAGTCAGGTAAATATAGTCATTTTCACGCCAATCCATAGGCAAATTCAATTTTTCTTCAAACAAATTATTATATTTAGGCTCTACACCTGTTGCCATTCCTATCATAGTAATTTTTTTAGATTTTTTGTTAATTTCTTCAAGAACTTTATCCAAATCATACATTCTATAAAAACAGTTATATCCGAATATCAGATCGTAACTGTCAATATTCGCTTCTTCAACTTTCTTATTAATATATTTTATATTATTAATATTTTTCAAATCTGCAACAGTTTTTATATAATCAAGATTATCTGAAGAAAGATCAAGACAGGTCATCTCACGTGATAATCCGGCAAGATCAAAAGTATAGTTTCCCCAACCGGGACCTATTTCCAAAGTTGTTTCTATTTTAAAATCTTTTAAAATTTCAAGGACTTTTTCTCTTATTTTTCCTGAATAATCATCAATATTCTCTTCAAATTTTTCAACATTAAAGCCCTCATTTTCAATATGACGACCTACATGCCGTTTCCAGAATTTCTTTTCTTCATCATCGTTGTCTATCCTTATATCCTGTCTTTTTATTTTATCCAGAGCTTTTCTCCAGTCGTTTATTGCATAACCTAAATCTACTTTAGGATTCATTCTTTACCTTCACTACTCCTTTTTACGAATTTTTATTTTTTATCTAAATATTCTGTTTTTTTTCGACTCCAGCAACTGGTCCAGCATCACTATCGCAGTAACCGCTTCAAGTACAACAACAGCTCTCGGTACAATAGCCGGATCATGTCTTCCCGTTACTTCAAGAAAGTCGTCTTTTTCAGTTTCAAGATTTACGGTCTTCTGTTTTCTTCCTATTGAAGCGGGAGGCTTTATTGCGACTTTAAAGTCTATCGGCATACCGTTCGTTATTCCGCCGATTAAACCGCCGTTATTGTTCGTATAAGATTTCACTTCACCTTTTTCATTATAATACATTTCATCATTTGCTTCACAGCCTGTCATTTTTGCTATGGCGAATCCTGCACCGAATTCTATCCCTTTTACAGCAGGCACTGAAAACATCATTCTTGCCAGTTCGCTTTCCATACTTTCAAAAAAAGGATTTCCAATTCCCGGCTTCATTCCTGTTACTGTTATTTCGACTGTTCCTCCTACGGAATCTCTATTTTCCTTAGCTTTTAATATAGTTTCTTCCATTTTCGGAATAATTTCTTCATTTAATACAGGCAATATCATCTTTCTCCATTTATCAATATTTTCCTGTGTAATATCAATTTCTTTAAAATCTCTGTCTTGTATATCTTTTATAGATTTTATATGTGCTGCTACCAATATCCCTTTTTCTCTAAGCAACTGTTTTGCTATGGCACCTGCAAATACTAACGGAGCTGTTATTCTTCCCGAGAAATGTCCACTTCCTCTTATATCGTTGAATCCGTTATATCTGTTCATACCCGACCAGTCGGCATGTCCCGGTCTGGGCTTTTTAGCTATCTCACTGTAATCTTTTGACCTCTGATCTGCATTTCTTATAATCATCGCAAGAGGTGTGCCTGTCGTTTTCCCGTTTAAAAATCCGCTCAATATTTCAAATTCGTCTTTTTCTGCTCTCGGAGTGGCGAATTCTGATCTTCCCGGAGCCCGTCTTTTCATTTCCTCACGAATAAAATCCAAATCAATTTCCGTTCCTGCAGGTATTCCGTCAATATTTATTCCCAGTGCTGTTCCGTGAGATTCTCCGAATATTGAAATACAATAGTTTTTTCCGAAATTTGCTCCCATTTTTGGTTTCCTTTCAATATATTTAATCTTTATGAGAGCTCATTGCCGCCCTCATACTCCTGCTACCCGCGTTCTCCGCTTCTTCGTCGACTCCGAAAATGCGGGAGCTTATTTTTCCCGACATTAAAATTTTACTTTGAGAAATACGAAACGAAACGTTATAAAAACAACTGTTCGAGCGTAGCGAGTTTGTTGTTTTTATAGTGGAGTGAGTAATTTTGAGTTAGTAAAATTTTAGTCGGATAATTTTTGCTACTTTTTTGTAAAAAAGTAGATGAAAATTTTTATAGAATATTTTTTGCTGCATTTTTTAAAAAGTAGATATTTCCCCTCCCATTTTCTCGAAATCTTCCCAAAAATGAGGATAAGATTTTTTAACACTTTCTGCTCCTTCGATAACTATTTCCTTTTCACATCTAGTCGAAGCAATAGCGAGACTCATTGCGATTCTATGGTCATTCCATGAGTTTACCGTAACTCCGCCTTTGAAGCCGTCAACTCCCTGAATGACAAGACTGTCGCCTATTTCTTCTATTTTTGCTCCCAATTTATTCAGTTCCGTTTTAATCGAAGTTATTCTGTCCGACTCTTTTATTCTAAGCCTTTCAGCATTAATAATTCTCGTTTCTCCTTTGCTCAATGCACCTAACACGGTCAAAATTGGAGCAATATCAGGGCATTGTGAAACATCGATTACTGTACCATGGGTCTTTGAAGGTTTCACAATGATATAATCATCATATATTTCAATGTTTGCAACCATTCTTTGAACAATTTCGATTATTTCTCTGTCGCTCTGCAGTGAGTCTTTATTTACATGTAAACATTTAATTTTGTTATCTCTATTACTTGAAATTATTCCCGCCACAATCCAAAACGCCACTTGGGAATAATCGCCCTCAACTGTATAATCAAAGGGATTATATTTCTGCTTCCCTTTAATATCGAAAGTTTTATACCCGTTATTTATTATTTCGATTCCTGCAAGTTTTAATATTTCCAACGTCAAGTCAATATATCCTTTGGATTCAAGATTTTTGTTTATTACAATTTCCGAGTTTCCTTCCAATAATGGCAAAGCATAAAGTAAGCCTGTTATAAACTGTGAACTTATATTCCCGTCAATTTCATAAATTCCTGATTGAAGTTTTCCTTTTATTTCCAACGGCAGTTTTCCTTTTTCGGTTTTATAAAAAATCTTTTGTTTATCGAATATTTTATAATAAGTATCAAGCGGTCTGTCTACAAGTTTCCCTTTCCCGTCAAAAATAAGTTCATTTTCTTTTGTAAGTCCTACAGGTATTAAAAATCTTATTGTTGAGCCTGACTCATTACATTGAATATACTTATTTTCAGTAATGATATTTCCGCTGTTTCCGATTATTTCCAAACAGTTTTCTCCCCGAGTAATTTTCGCACCCCAGTTTTCCATAATATCTGTTGTTGTCGTGATATCTACGGAAAATTTCAAGTTGTCAATTTTGGATTTTCCTCCCGATGCCAATGCTGCAGCTATTACTGCTCTGTGAGAATAGCTTTTTGACGGCGGTATTTCTATTGTCCCGTTCAATATTCCCGGTTTAACTTTTACTTTCATAAAAAATCCCTTTCCGAAGAAATCATTCAAAAATTTCTTCCTCATTCATCTTTATTATTTGGACATTTCCTATATCTTTAAGAAAAATAAAATTTATTCCTCCGTCAACACTTTTTTTATCCCTTTTCATTATTTCGGTTATTTTCTCTTTATCATATTCAATATTTGTCGGTAAATTTAATACTTTCAGTAAAAATTCCGCTTTTTCCGAACAGCCTTTTTCAGTTATCCCCTTTCTTTCCCCAATTTTTATAATATCAACCATTCCCGCAGAAATAGCCTCACCATGCGAATATTTTTTATAATTTGTATACTGTTCTATTGCATGCCCGATTGTGTGTCCGAAGTTAAGTATCATTCTTAGATTACTTTCTTTTTCGTCTTTTTCGACTACTTCTTTTTTTATTTCACACGAACGGTAAATAAGCCCGTTTATATGTTTCATCAAATGTTCTCTTAGTTCTTTTTTATTACTTTTAGCTATTTCCGATAAATTTACAATATTTTCAAGTTTTTCAAATAAATCTCTGTCGTAAATACAGCCGTATTTCACTATTTCAGCAAAACCGTCATAAAAATACCGATCCGACAGCGTATCCAAAAAACAGCTGTCAATTAAAACAAGTTTAGGTTGATAAAAAGCTCCTACAAGATTTTTCCCTTCAGGCAGATCTACTCCGACTTTCCCACCTACACTGCTATCCACTTGGGAAATTATAGTCGTAGGAATCTGTATAAAATTCACTCCACGCAAATAAGAAGCCGCTGCAAAACCTGCAATATCTCCGACAACTCCGCCTCCGAATGCGACTACCATATCACTTCTTTTTATTTCAGCTTTTACCATAGCTGAATAAATTCCCTGCATAACTCCGATATGTTTATTTTCCTCTCCTGCTTCAAGCACATAAACAGTATAATCAAAGTTTTTGAACATCTCACTGTATTTTTCTTCGTATATTCTGTTCACATTGGAATCGGTTATTACAAAAAGTTTTTTCCCTTTGTAAATATTTTTTATATATTCGGAAAATTCATTATAAAAGTTTGTTCCTATAACAATATCATAAGAGTTTTCACCTAAATTGACATTCAGTATTTGCATATTTTTCCCTTTTTTTATTTTTTTATTCTTCATAATGTCCCTTACAGGAAAGAATAACTATGTTACTATTTTCAATAAAATATACTAATCTATGCTCCTTATTAATTCTTCTACTCCACGCTTTCCTGTATTTTAAGGATTCAGGTTTCCCTATTCCCTCAGACACTCCATTTCTACTTATATCTTTTAATAATTCATTTATTTTCTTCACTATTTTTTTATCAATTACCTGCCAATATAAATATTCTTCCCAAGCTTCATCTACCCATAATTTATTCATTTTTATCCTCAATTAATTCATGTTGTTGATACTTCCCTAATAAATATTTTTCCATTCTTCTGTCTATCATTGCTAAATATTCGGCATTTTTTGCTGCCTTTTCCAATTCGTTATATTTTTCTAAACTTAAAATAACAATATTTTTTTCTTTTTTTCTTGTAACTATTACAGTTTCATTGTTATCTGATACTTCATCACAATAATTTTTTAAATTATTTCTTAAAGTTGTAAAGTTAGCTGCCAACATTTTAAAACCTCCAAATTATTTTTTCAATAACATTGTACCAAAAACGTACATTATTTCAAACATAAAATAATCATCTATTTTAATATCAATCTTATTTTTATAATCTATATCTTCCCTCAATTTCCCTTTTTATATAAACAGACTCAAATTCCTCTTTCAATATATCCATAATTATTTCATCGTATCTTTTTCCCATTATTTCCACTCTTTTTCGCAGTCTGCCGACTTCCTTAAATCCGACTTTTTTATATAAATTATATGCAACTTCATTGTACTCAAATACGGTCAAGGAAACACTGTATAAATTCAGAAAAGAAAATCCGTAATCAAGTATAAGATTTATCGCTTCTTTTCCGTAGCCTTTTCTCTGATATTCAGGATTTCCAAGCATTATCCCCAAAACAGCATTTTTTTGAAGTATATTAACATTAAAAAGTTCTATATTTCCTAAAAGTTCATCATTTTCAATTAATCTCACGGCAAATATTTTTCCATCTTTTATGGAATTTAAAAATTCCCTTTCTCTTTCATAATCCATAATATTTATATAAGCTGGATGACCTATGCCTACCGAAACTTTAAGATCATTTATCATATGAGTATACTGTTCGGTATCATCAAGGGAAATAGGTGACAAATAAACATTATCTCCTGTAATTTTTTTAATATACTTTTTTTGACTTTCGTTTCCCATACTTTCCCTCCGAAATATTATTTTTATTTAAAACTTTTCCCCAATACATTAGCTATTTTTTCCACATCTTTCATCAAATCTTCAAATACTTCAGGCTTCAATGATTGCGGTCCGTCAGAAAAGGCTTTATCAGGCTCGGGATGAACTTCTACCATCAGTCCGTCAGCTCCCGCAGCTATTCCTGCCATAGCCAGCGGTTTTACCATCCAGTGTTTCCCGGTCCCGTGTGCAGAGTCCACAATTATAGGTAAATGGGTAAGTTTTTTTATCATAGGCACCGCATTCAGATCCATTACATTTCTATATGCAGTTTCATAAGTTCTTATCCCTCTCTCACATAATACAATATTTTCATTTCCTCCTGCCAATATATATTCAGCAGACATGAGCCATTCTTCTATTGTCGCACTGAGTCCTCTTTTTAAAAGAACAGGTATTTTTGTTTTTCCTACTTCTTTCAGCAAATCAAAGTTCTGCATATTTCTTGCACCTATCTGAATCATATCCAGATGAGGCCCGAATTCATGAAGCTGTTCTATAGACATTACTTCACATATTATAGGCATTCCTGTTTCTTCTTTCGCTTTTTTCATAAGCTCTATACCTTCCATACCCAATCCCTGAAAAGCATACGGAGATGTTCTCGGTTTTACTACTCCCCCTCTCAGTATATTTGCTCCCGCTTTTTTTACAGCTTTTGCAGTTGTAAGTATCTGTTCTTCACTTTCCACAGAGCAAGGTCCTGCCATCATCACAAGGTTGTTTCCCCCTATTTCCACATTTCCCACTTTTACAATCGTATCGTCAATTTTAAACTTTCTGCTTGCTCTTTTATAAGGCTCCTGTATTCTCTGCACGTCCATTACATAATCAAGAGATTGAATATGTTTTATATCAATCGTACTTATATCCCCTACCAGTCCTAAAACAAGATATTCTTCTCCTTTAATCAATTCCACTTTCACTTTATTTTCGCTTTCAAGCCTTGCAATCATTTTTTTTAATGTTTCCAAACTCACATTTCCGTCAACTTTAATTATCATCTTTCTTCCTTTCTTCATCGTTATTTTCAATTAATTTTACATTAGATATCTCGCTGAATCTTTTACTTATTTTGTTTGAAGTAGTTGTTATACTTTTTACATCTTTACTTACTTTTTCTATATCTTTTTCGAGAGCATTCCATCTTTCCTGATATCTGTCAAATTCTTTATTCAGTTTCATCAGCTCTTCCTGTATAACATGAGCGTACTTATCTCTTTCAATATTGGTCATTATAACCTGAAGAGTTGTCAGTACCGACATTAACGTAGTCGGCGATGTAATTCTCACATTTTTTCTGTATGCATATTCTATTATATCTGTATGATAGGCATTTATTTCTGCAAACACCGCTTCAGCCGGTAAAAATAATACTGCCTGCTCGCTTGTTTCTCCCGGTATTATATATTTCGATGAAATATCGTCAATATGCTTTTTCAAATTCAATGAAAATTCTTTTCGGGCATTTTCTCTTTCAATCACTGTCAATTCAACATCATACATCTTTCTGTAATTTTCAAGAGGAAACTTTGAGTCTACCGCAATATTTCCCATAGGCTCAGGAGCAAATATAACAGAATCTGCTATTGTTCCGTTAGAAAGTTTATACTGTCTTTGATAAATTTTATCGTTTTTTTCTCCGAAAACCGACGCCAATATCTGATAAAGCTGGACTTCTCCGAATATTCCTCTGCTCTTTTTATCAGTCAGAACGTCCTGCAGAGAAACTACATTACTTGAAAGTGCTTCTATTTTCTTTTGGGCTTCATCAATTTTACTTAATCTTTCGAGAACATTCCCGAATGTTTTTGTCGTTTCTTCAAATCCTTTGGACAATCTTTCCTCGACTTTGGCATTCATCATATCAAGCCTTTTTTCTATTTTTCCGTTCAGCATTTCAAAGTCATCGTTTATTCCTTTTTTGAACTCATCCTTAAACCTGTTTATATTCTCCGACAATTTCTGATTGTTTTCATTCATTGCCGTTCCTAATTTTGTGCCGAAGTCCGTGAATCTGACAAGCAGTTTCTCATTATTCCCGGATAATTCCTTATTCAAATCGGAAATTCCCTGTAAAAGATTATTTTTTGTATTTAATGTTATTGTTTTTTCCATTTCGTTAAATTTCTTAGCATTTTCACTTATATTTTTTTCGGTACTTGCAACAAATCCCTCAGTCAGAATTTTCTCCATTTCGTCTTTTAAGTACATTATTTCTTCCTGTTGCCGTTTTCTTGACTTAAGTAAATATATAAATATCGCAATACACAATATTCCTATAACCAAACTCAACATCAGCATAATCAGATAATTTCCCGATATTTGATTTTTCAATATTTGTAAATCTTCGTTTCCCATTCTTTCCCCCTAATTATTTTTTATTTCAGCTTCCATATTTTTTAAAAGTCTTCCATTTTTCAATATAATATTTTCCCTTATTTTAACCAACAATTCTTTTTCGGTTTCTTCCAAGTCGTCAAAAATATCACTGTAATAATCAAAGTTTTTCCCTTCAAACTTATCCAGAAATTCCTCAAAAGATAAAGATTCAGGATCATAAGCTATCTGATATTTGATATCTTCATTTCTGTCGATTATTACTTCATTTACAAGCCCCATTTTTTCTAATTCCGACAATATATCCTTTACAAATTGAGCCTCAACTCCCAGTTTTTTGGTCAGTTCCAAATATGTATAAGGCTCTTTTTTTTCTTTAAATCTTGCGATTATCAATGTCAAAATCAAAATTCCCGCTTCTTTTCTCAATTTTATAGGCATTTCCACTTTTTCATTATACAAAAATTCGTCAGAAGTCTGTATGGAAAAGGCAATTTGAGCTCCCAAAAGTATAGTTACCCACATATACTGTACCCATGTCAGAAATATAGGTACTAATGCCAAACTCCCGTATATCGCATTGTATTTTGTAATGGACGACTGTAACCATGTAAATGCCACTTTTAATACATAACAGAGCAGAACTGTTATTATCCCTGAAATAAATGCAGGTTTCAGCTTCACATTTGTATTCGGTATGACATAAAATAACAGCGTAAACAGAAACACATAAAACAAGGGACCGAACACATGAAGAAATATATTTACAATTACCGTTCCTCCGAAAAGCATTGTGCTCATTTTTTCCACAACGAAAGAGTTTGTAGCCACTATCACTATTATCAGGATAGGTCCTAAAAATATAATTGCCACGTAATCCACTATTCTCCTTGTCATAGAACGGTTTTTACTTATATGCCATATCTTGTTAAATGCGTCTTCCAGCATCATCAACACTTTTATTGCCGAATTAATAAGTATCACCACTCCCACTCCCGTAAGAATGCCTCCCTGTGTGGAAGCCAGAAGTTTATTGGCAATATCAAGAACAGTTCTTACCATTCCCTCGTTTTGAGGTACAAGCTCAAATATTTTGTGTATAACGAGTTTATCCAAACCGAATCCTTTAGTAATTCCCAAGACCAGTGCCAAAATCGGAAATACCGCAATCATCGAAAAATATGTCAATGTACATGCCAAAATTTGAGTTTCTCCGTCACTGTAATTTCTGTAAATAAGATTTATCATCTGAAATGCTTCTCTTATATGTTTTTTTATATTTTCTTTACTCAATTTTTCGGATATTCCGGATATATCAAATTTCAGTTTCATATACTCTCCCATCGCTTAAAATCAATGTTTAACCTATATTAAAATATTCTTTTTCGGAAAATACTTCTTCAAGCAGTTCGTCATAATTCTCTATTCTTTTTTCTTCATTCAGCACATCCTCCAATTTCGGATTTGTAACAGGATGTTTCGGTGCGAATATTACACACGAATCTTCATGAGGCTCGATAGATTTCTCATAAGTCCCTATTTCTTTGGCTATTTCTATAATTTCAGTTTTGTCGGCTCCTATAAGCGGTCTGAAAACAGGCAATTTTTCTACTGAGGCATTTGTACAAGTCAGTCCGCCCAATGTCTGCGAAGCAACCTGTCCTAAACTCTCCCCTGTTATCAATGCCTGATACTGCATACTGTTCGCCAATTTTTCTGCAAGTCTC
This sequence comes from Pseudoleptotrichia goodfellowii, assembly GCF_007990505.1. NCBI lineage: Bacteria > Fusobacteriati > Fusobacteriota > Fusobacteriia > Fusobacteriales > Leptotrichiaceae > Pseudoleptotrichia > Pseudoleptotrichia goodfellowii. The sequence goes on from NZ_AP019822.1 coordinate 1,821,696, forward strand.
ATCATTGCCCTTCTCGTAAGAATTGTCGCCAATTCCTTTTTAGTCTTTGTATTTATCGCTTCCTGAATTTTCAATATATTCACAGCATAAAGTCTGCTTTTTCCCGTATAAATCGACAATATTTCAGTAAGTTCCTTAATTTTTTCGAGAGCCTGTTTACTCGTAAAAGGAAAACTGTGAAATGTAACAAAATTTATTCTCATTCCTCTTTTTGCCATTAAAAATGAAGCAACCGGGCTGTCGATTCCTCCCGAAAGAAGTACAAGTCCTTTTCCTGTCGATCCGATAGGCAACCCTCCATAAGTTTTTACCCTTTCAGTATAAATATATACATTTTTTCTAATGTCGACGTTTATCAGAATGTCAGGATCTTTCATTTTCACCTGTTCAAAAGGACTGTTTATAAGTATATGAGCTCCCAATTCTTTTGCATAATCCATCGACTTTTTCTCAAAGCCTTTGTTACTTCTGTTTACAGCTACTTTAAAAGTTCTCGCTCCGTTTTCATAAGCAAAATTTGCTATTTCCAGAACTTTCTTTTTTATAATTTCATCATCTCTGTCAACTTTGACCGACGGATTCAGCCCCACTATTCCGAACACTTTTTTCAGTTTTTCTGTGACTTTTTCAATATCCTCACTCTTAATATCCACATATAACTTGGATAAATCGTCATTCAGATTAAACTCATACCCGTTCAATGCTTTATTTATCCTATTTTTCAGCATTTTTTCAAATTGACCTCTGTTTTTCCCTTTTAAAGACAACTCTCCGTAAGATAATCCCACAGAATTTAAAAGAGATTTATTCATATAATCCATTTTTTGTTTCCTTTCTGATAAAATAACTTTTTCTTTGTTCTATTTTCACAGTCCATATAACTGTTGAGAACATAGATATTAAAAACATAACACCGAACTGTCCCAAAATAAATCCTTATTTCATCTTTCTTATCTGATCTACGCTTTTTTTAAGAACTTCCACTACTTTATCGATTTCTTTCAAAGTATTTTCATAAGAAAAGCTGAATCTTATCGCTCCGTCCAATTCATTCTGACTCAGTCCCATACATGAAAGAACTCTGCTGTTTCCTTTTTTGGAAGAACATGCCGACCCTGTTGACACGTAAATTTCATTCATCCCGAGGAAATGAGTAAGCACTTCTCCTTTCGTTCCTCTAAATGACACATTTAACACTTTCGGACTTGATTTTCCCATATCAAACAAAGAATTTATACGAATATCGCTTATATTTTCCTCTATTTTCTTTGCAAATTCAACTTTAAGATTTTGCAAATATTCCATATCTTTCTTATAATTTTTATCCAGTAATTCCACAGCTTTTGCAAATCCGAGTATCAGTTCCGTAGGCATCGTTCTTTTTGCTATACCGTTTTCGGAATTTGAGCCGTAAATAACATTTGTCAGTTTTACTCCGTCGGCTACGTATACTGCTCCTATACCTTTTGAAGCATAAATTTTATGTCCGCTTACAGTTATCGCATCTACAGGAATTTTATCAAATTTTATATCCGTACACCCGAATCCCTGTACAAAATCCGTATGAAAATAAATATCTTTACTTTTACTTTTTATAATCTTCGCTATTTTCTCCAAATCCTGTACAGAGCCGACTTCACTGTTCACAGTTCCTATGGAAACCAGTAAAGTATCTTCTCTCAATATCTTTTTCAACTGTTCCAAATCTACGTATCCGTCTTTATCCACATCAAGAAAGTCCACTTCAAAGCCCTTCGATTCGTAATTTTTGAATGTTTCATATACTGACGGATGCTCGATTTTTGTTGTAATAAGATGTTTTTTCGTCTTGGAATTTACTTCAACAATTCCCTGTAAAACAAGGTTATTCCCGTCAGAACCTCCCGCAGTAAAGTAAATTCTTTCAGGCGATACTCCCAAAAAACTTCCTACTGTTTTTCTCGCATTTTTTATTTTCAAAAATATTCCGTGAGAAAATTCATGTATCGCATCAGGATTGGCATAACTGTTTTTCATTATTTCTATCATTGTATTTACTACTTCTTCTTTGGGCTTTGTACTTGCCGCATTGTCTAAATATATCATTATTCTGCCTCTTTCTTTAAATTTTCAATTTTTAGACTCAATTTTTCCATTTTTTGAGCCTATAAATTTTTTTAGACTCAATTTTTCCATTTTTTGAGCCTATAAATTTTTTTAGACTCAATTTTCTCATTTTTTAAGCCTATAAATTTTTTTAGACTCAATTTTCTCATTTTTTAAGTCTATAAGTTTTTATTATTTAAAAATATTAAGATATTCATTCATAATATAAATTCGATTACGGGTATTTCCTGTCATTTCTATTATAAAGCCCTGTTTTAGCATTGATATAACTGCTCTATTAATTGTTGCTTTGCTTATTTCCAATTTTGTTACTAATTCAGAAGTTTCCTGAATAGGATTTTCATAAAAACTTGAAAGTATTTGTCTTATATTTTGGCTTTTTCCTGATATTTTATCAATATTATTATTCATTTTTTCTACAAAATTAACAGCTTTTTCAAATTTTATTCTTGCAGATTTAGCAGTTTCAATAGTTGCTTTCAAAAAAAATATTATCCATTCTTCCATATTGTTATATAACCGGACACGATTTAAAGAATCATAATATTCTGTTCTGTGCTGCTCAAAATAATCGGAAATATAAAAACAAGGTTTGCTCAATAATCCTGAACTCAACAAATACAACGGTATTATTATTCTTCCTGTTCTTCCGTTACCATCTAAAAACGGATGAATGCTTTCAAACTGATAATGTATCATTGCAATTCTGATTAACTTCGGAACATATATCTCATCATTATGAATAAATTTTTCCATATCCGATATTAAATCCTGAATATGATGCTGAGCAGGCGGAACATAAACGGCATTGGAAGGCATACTTCCTCCAATCCAATTTTGACTTATTCTGTATTCTCCCGGAGTTTTTCTTTCTCCTCTTACACCTTTTATTAGCTCTCTATGAATTTCTTTTATTAATCTTGAACTCAACGGAAAATCTTCTTTTATTATTTTATCTACACTATACTGTAAAGCATCCACATAATTTTGCACTTCCTTTATATCGTTTCTTTTTTCGGGCGACACATCCTGTATAGGCATCAATTCTTCTTCAATAGAAGTCTGAGTTCCTTCTATTCTGTTCGATTTACTTGCTTCCATTCTAATATGCATTTTTATGTAAATATCTATATTAGGGACTAATTCAGAATAACTTTTTAAGTTTCCTATTTCCAAATTTGCCTCTTCCAATAAAATATTTAATTTTGGATTACTCCATTCCCATTGAAAATTTATTTTTGAAGGCAAAAAAGATTTGTAATCCTTATGATTTTCATATATTCCCGCTTTATAATTTTCTGCCTCATTTTCATTGATACGTTTATACATTTCTATCCTTTCAGAAAGTTGTATTTTAAGCTTTATTTTCTAAATTATATTTTTTATATTATAGCACGATTTTTTGAGAATTTTTACTTTTAAATTTCTCGAATCAAAAAAAGAGCATTTTTATAAGTATTTTTCTATTATTTGCTCTTTTTTACTTAAAATATCTATTTCAAATTTTTATTTTGATTCATACTAGGTTTCATCCGATTTATCATTTAACTTTAATAACATCATATCTTTTAATATATCCTCTAATTCCATCATCTTTTCTCTTGATATATATTTGTTTTGATGTATATTTTCTTTAAAAAAACTTATCCCTAACCAAATTGGATAAATAAATAGAATCAATATAAATATAAATACACTAAAATAAATTATACCTTTGTATACAACTAATGTTTCTTCAATAAGTTGAAGGATATTGTCTTTTTTTGACCATAATATATCACTCATTGATTTTAAATTCCAATGTTGTATTTTAAATAATATTACCGCATTAATTAATGTTATAGGAATTATTATCTTCCAATTTATTTTTATATCATATTCTCCTCTTATTTCTTTTATACGAGATAAAATTTCTTCTAAATTTTTAACTTCTACACTTACTTTATTCTTTTTTAATATTAGTTTTAATATATCTATTTTACTTTTTCTGTAATTATTTTTTTTATCTTGATATTCTTTCAAATTTATAACAAAATTATTTATCATAAAAATTACTGAAATAGCACATATTATAATAATTAATGAGTATGATATATCAGAATTATTTGGAACTAATATATTTTTTTTCAAATAAATAATAATAGATTTTGATATTTTTCCTGTTGAATAAATAATAATAAATAAATGACTTAATATTATTCCAAAATAGCATTTTAGAAATTTCTTTTTCTTTTTGTATTCTAATTTAGAAATTTCTAGTATTATTCCATTTAATATTAATAACGGAAAGATAATTAAAAATTTATAACTCATTGCCATTTCTGCTATTAAAAATATAATAATAGGTAATACTGATAAAAGTATATATAATAGTCTAAGAAAAAAAATTAAAAACTTTAAATAACGTTTTTTTAAATTAAAATTTTTATTTTCTATTTTATTGATTAAATTTATTAGAATAATATCTAATGTCACCATTATTATACAAAAGTTAATTTTACTATTTATTTTTTCTAAAATGAATAGAGTATGAGAAGCAAGTATAATTAAGATTAATGCAATAAATGAGCAAAATATGGCTTTTATGTCATTCTTGTAGTTTATTTTTTTCAATTCTTCAATAAAAAGTTCCCAGTTAATTCCAAAAATTGACACTTTACTATACTTGAAAAGTTTATAGGGCAACCAAAGTAAAAATAGTAAAACTCCTGTTAGTGTAAATATCATTAATAAACCTATTGTCATCTGATAATCTTTTACCTTTTCTTTTAAAATGTAAATTATGTTTATAAAACTAACTAAAAAACAGCAAACTAATAAGCTAATTATAAGTGTTTCTATTATTACTGACAATATTTTAACTTTCTTTTTATTATTCTTTCTTGTAATTCGATATAACTTTTGTTCTTCTTCGTTATAATCTATTATAATTTTATCTATAATGGTAAATTTTTCATATAATTTATGTCTCCATTTATCTATAAACATCTTTCATACCTCTTTATTAATAATTAAGATTAATGCTATTTTACTCTTCTCCTCCCAACATTCAAATTTTTCTCGGAAAAAGAAATAATTTGCTAAGTAAAAGTCGATGTTTGAGCCTTCAGGCGAGTTTTCGACTTTTACAAGCAAATTATGAACTTTTGACTTAGAAAAATTTGAGTTGGAAATTTTTTGCCTACTTTATTTACAAAAAAGTAGGGTTCAGTGATTTTTTATCCGCTTCTTTACAAAAAAGTGAAATCTACAACCTGTCACTTCTATACATTCTATACTCGATTTCAGGGAAAATGTTATCTCTGTATTCAATTTCATTTATCCAGCTTTCATCGAGCATTCCATTTTTAAAGTCTTCATATATTTTAAACAATCTGTGAATATGGTCGCTTATTTTTTTGTGTGCATATCCTACCATAGTTCCTGTAAACATTATAAATTCCCAGCAGGAAGTTTGTGCCATAAGCAGTTCTCTCGCTGCCTGATTTAAAGCCCTGTACTCCAGTTCATTTACAGGCTCACGCCCATTGGCAAGTTCTATCATTTTCTTTGCCGCTTTGTGCAAATGTCTGTACACATAATCGTTAGAACCGTCTATCCATACATCATAGTAACCGTTGGCTCCCCAACTGGACATACTTACATCAACAATCTGATTAGTCGGGTATCTTTCCAAATATTGATAAGGTGTTATTGTTGAAAAATTTGATTCGGCAGTGGCTCTGAACACCCATTCCAAAAAGATGGGACCTTCATACCACCAGTGTCCGTATAATTCCGCATCATAAGGGGAAATTACAATCGGCTTTCTATGTTTCATTTTTGAAGCTAAAAATTCTATTTGTTTTGATCTGTTGTGAACAAAGTTATACGCATGTTCTTTTGCTCTTCCGTAAGCAAGGTCGGGATCGTAACATGCTTTGAAACTTCCTTTTTTATCTGTAATTGCATGGTACTTTATCCCCATGTTTCTTCTTATTCCGTCACTATGCAAATAAGGCTTTACATATTCATAATCGAGTTCATACCCCGCATCTTTATGAAACTCTCTGTAAGCTCCGTCTCCGGGATAACCTATTTCCGAACTCCATACCTGTTCTGACGATTCCAAATCTCTTGCAAATGCAGCAACTCCGTTTTTTGTATAAACAGGCGAATAAATACCGTAAACAGGTCTCGGGTCACTGTGCATTATTCCGTGTGCATCCACAAGGAAATATCTTATACCGTGTTTTTCGAGAAATTTGTCCTGTCCCGGATAATATGCACATTCTGCAAGCCATATTCCTTTAGGATCTCTATTAAAGTTTTTCTGATAATCTTTTTTCGCCATGTAAATTTGTGCATTTACAGCTTCAGGATAATCCTTCATTAGCGGTAAAAAACCATGTGTAGCAGTAACGGGAATTATTTCCAGATTCCCCTGATCCTGAAATTTTCTGAATGCTCCCACCAAATCTCTTCCGCATTTATCTTCATATACGGATTTTGCTCTTTTATTGAACCACAAGTTATGATTTGCCACTTTCAGCATATCAGGATATTCTTTCAGTCTTTCTATTTCCAATTCACAAAATTCTATTAATTTATCCATATGTCTTATATATCTTTCTCTCAAAAGACTGTCATTAAGCATATTTACCAAAGTCCCCGACATTGTTAATGTTAAATTCCACGGAATACGATCTCTTGTAAGATTTTCAAACATTTCCAAAAGGGGAATGTATGTTTCGGTAATTGCTTCATACAGCCAGTCCTCTTCCAGAAACTCTTTATGTTCAGGGTGTCTTACATAAGGCAAATGGGCGTGTAATACTAAACTTAAATATCCGTTCATAACTTATTATCCTCCATCTTTATTTTTAAAATTTCTTTCATACTCTAAAAAGTGTATATATTATTTATACCATATTTTCAGTTTTTTTCAATACCTTAATTTTAATAAATTTAAAATTTTTTTACATTTTCCTTTTTCAGTTTTTGTTTTTGATTTAAAATCAATATTGTCAATTATTTCAATATCAAAAATTTTTTTTATTTTCTAAAAATTTTAAGCTTATTTCCTATAAACTTTACTTCAACCTGTTCATTTACTCCTTCTTCTCCGTCTATACTCACACCTATCTCCTCGTTTACTTTTTCAATAATACATCTTTTCGCTGTAAGAGTTCTCACATAATCGTTATTAATAAGATTGCTGTTTATTAAATCAAAAAGAATTTGAGGTATATCGAAAGGATTCTCGATATTTTTTACAATTATAATATTCATTAATCCGTCACTCACATCGGCATTATCGATTACTCCGTCAAATCCTCCTACGCTTTTTCCGTTTAAAATCATATACAGTATAGCCTTTTCGGATATACTTTCTCCGTTATCAAGGGTTATATTCAAATCAAATTTCTTAATATTTGTAAGTTCTCCAAGTCCTGTTATGTGATAAGCCGCTTTTCCTATGACTTTTTTCAGATTTTTATCTGTATTGTAAGAAATTTTTGTAAAAAGACCTCCTGCATAAGAAGACAGAAATATCGTTTTTTCATTTATCAGTCCGAAGTCTACAGGTTTTGCCGTACCGTGAATAATATTATCCAGCCATTTTTCTATATTTTCTCCCAAATCGAGAGATTTTGCCAAATCATTGGATGTTCCTGTAGGAAATATTGCCACGTCCGGGAAATCAATATTTTCCTTATAAAGCAAACTTAAACTTCTGCTCAATATTCCGTCGCCTCCTGACAAAATAAGAATGTCATATTTTTCTTTTTTCAGAATCTCCGTTAATATATCGTATTTTTCCCTTATACTGTAAAGTGTGAGTGTAATTCCTTTTTCCAATAACATTGATGCGATTAAATCAAAATTATTCAATATCATATCTGCATTACCCGACTTCGGATTATACACTAAAAGTGCTTTTTTCAATACATTTTTATCGCTCATTTATATCTCCCCGTTTATTTAAAATCAATTTTCATTAAATGCTTTCGGCTCATATCCGAAATTTAAAAAGTATTTTACTCCTTCTCCGGGTGTCTTAGCTACCCCTATATATCCCGGTCCTAAAGGAGTTCTCACTCCGAAACCTAAACCGTAACTTTCTTTTCTTTCTTTTCCGAAACTGAAACTTTTATCTGAGAAAGAAGCAACAGAAGCATTGACTCCTGCAAAAAAGAATCTTGAAATTTGATACTGAAAATTTAATTTCCCTATAAATATACTGTTTGCTCTCATCTTATCAGTAGGAAGTCCTGCAAATTCAAGAGAATACACGTCTTCCTGAAATCCGCCCGCTTTAGGCTTGTATGTTTCAGGAACTTTATCTCCCCGACTTGTTACATATACTGCACTCGGTGTCAATGTAAAATTTTTCCCAAAAGGAATATTTACTTCTCCTTTAACATACAGAGCATTAAAATCCGCATTTTTTGAATTTGAAGTCGTATATTCGGCTTTAAAATAAGTTCCTTTAGTAGGAAACATTATAGAATCTCTGTTATCCTGAGTAACGGATACTTCAAAATACGGAAATCTTATTTTTTGGTCTGATTTTTCATCAGAATTTCCATTGACATGAGAAGTCTGATATCCTCCACTCAAAATCAAAAGAGTACTTCTGCTTAATTCCACACCTATTCCAAGATTCGTTTTAATTCTTCTGTTATTAAAGCTGTATTTATTTCCATTATAATATTGATTTTTTATAATATCCTTCTTAAAATCAAATGTTCCTATGAGCAAAATTCTGTTATCTTTTCCCATAGACATTATTCCTACTCCGTTAACACCATGTTCATTGGCAATAGTAGCTCTCAACATGTATCTTGTATCTATATTGTTTATTGTCCGATTTCCCTGAACTCCTATATTTGAAGTTGCCAAGTCTTCGTTATTCACATTTCCCGATAAAGTCAAATAATTTCCGGCTTTTTCCTGAACATTTATTACTAATGTATCGCTATTTTTTATCTCAAAATAAACTGTGGAAAAATTTCCGTTTTTATATAAATCGTTAACTATTTTTTCCATATCTTTTCGGTTCATTTTACCTAAATTTTTAGGTATATATCTGTCAAAATAATCACTTTTATATTTTTTATTTCCTTTGATTTCGATATTTTTTATATAATACTCTTCTTTCCAGCTTTTTCTGAATTCTTTTCTTTTTTCTTCCAGTTCGGCAAATTTAACAGGATCACTCAGTTTTCTTATACTTTCTATATTTTCCCTGGCTACTTTTTCCCCTGCGGCAATTATATCTTTCACTTTTTGAAAATCATAAGAACCTATTTTTTCGAGGTTCGGTGCCATATACAAATCAAGCATTCTTATTTGTCTTTCGACTTCCTGACGTCCTGCAATAGTCATAGAATCAGATATTACATCTACTATATTCAGTTTTTCGGGATTTCTTTTGGAAAATCCCTCTCCTACATTTACCCCTATTGTATAATCGGCTCCCAAAACTTTTACATCCTGAACAGGAAGATTTCTCACTACTCCTCCGTCTATATACAGTCTTTCTCCCGATTCTACAGGATTAAAGACTGACGGCAAAGACAAACTTGATCTTATCGCTGTTGCGATAGAACCTTTATCTATCATTACCCCTTCGCCTGTATTCAGATCCGTCGCAACAAGAGCAAATTTTTTCGGAAATTTTTTAAAATTTTCTATTCCTTCAGTACCGTAAAAAAGTTCATTAAGTTTTTCACTCGCACTTTTTCCTCCCACTGCTCCTGAAGGAATTTTAGGGATAAAGTTTTCTGTGGGAAGTGCTACGGTATTTCTGTCTTCTATTAAATTTCTGGATAGACCTTTTTCTTTTCTTTCTATTTTATCATCAAAAAGAGAAAGCCAGTCCATTTCTGTTGCAATTTTTTCAATTTCGTCAGGAGTATAGCCTACACTGTATAATCCTCCTATAATACTTCCCATACTTGTCCCTGTAACGTATTCCACAGGTACTTTTTCTTCTTCCAAAACCTTTAATACTCCTATATGAGCCAATCCTTTGGCAGTTCCTCCACTGAGAACCAGACCTATATGCTTATCTTCCTTGTTTTCTTCGGTATTTTCAATTTTTACTTTTTGATTTTCTTTCGGGACTTCATTTTCATTTTCTGAAAATACTAAATTTCCTAATAAAGTGAATATAAAAATTACATATATTATTTTTTTCATATTTACCGTACCTCTGTAAAATATTATATATTTTTGTATTTTTCAAAAGAATTAAAATTTTCAAAGTATGACTTTTCCATTTGAAGATAATAAAATACATTTTATTTTGAATTTTATAATTTCCACAATTTATCAACAAAATATTATTTCTTAATAACTTTTTCTTCTAAAAATTTCATAGCTTTCTGAACGTCAGCTTCATCGCCTTCTTCTTTTACATATTCTATATATTTAACTGTGTTGTCTTCATCTACTATCATTAAAGCCCTTGTTAATAAGCCTGCTTCTTTAATTAAAAAACCGTTTTGAATACCGAACTGATGATATTTATAATCGGAAACCGGTTTTAAACTGTTTATTCCGTTACTTGAACAGAATCTTTCCTGTGCAAAAGGTGTATCTACTGTTACTGAATAAAATTTCACCTCAAGAAATTTTTCTGCAGCAGTATTAAGCATTTTTGTCTGTATAGAACAAACTTTTGTATCAAGAGAAGGTGCTGTATATATAACTTTAACAGCTTTGTCTTCAAGTATATTTTTTTCTTCAAGTTTAGGACTTATAACCAAAGGAATCTCTTTTAATTTATCTCCTGTTTTTGTTTCTTTTCCCACAATAGTAATCGGTTTTCCGCCCATTGTTATTTTCAGTTCATTCTCCGATTTCAGCGTATCAAGATACTGAGTATACTGCTCATTTGTTCCCGACATTTTCTGCTCATTCTGCTTCGTCTTTCCGCATGAGATGATTACTATTCCCGCCAATATTACTGTTAAAATTCTTTTCATACTTATTTTCCTCTTTTCTTATTTATTATTTTTCCTTTTATAAAAGAAAAGCTCAATAAATTTTATTTAAAAATTGTATTGAGGTTTTTCTTCATAATTGTATTTTAAAACTATTTACTTTTTTTCTTCTTTGCAGAAGCTTTTTCCGTTTTTTTACTTTTTTCTTTTGTTTTCGAGCTTACTTTTTTATCTCCTGATTTTTTTGCTTTCTTCGATGTTTTATCGTCAGATTTTCTCCTTCTTTTGGATTCTCCTTCGGATTTTCTTCCTCTTGTTCTTTTTCCTTCAGAAGAACCTCCGCCTGATTGTCCTCCTGTCGCTTTTTCTACTAGAGGTTTAGAATCTTTTTTGGAATTTAAAGCTCTCATTATATACTCGGCTTCCTGTAAAGGAACTGTTATAAACGAGTATTTGTCCATAATTTTTATATCTTTTACTTTTCTTCCCGGTGTTTTCGCTTTTTTATTCAATAAGTCAAGAAGTCTTCCCGGATTGTAACCGTCTTTACTTCCAAGTGCTATAAACAATCTTGTTTTATCGTCTATTTTTACTTTGACATCTTCTATTTCACTGTAATTTTCAGGTAAAAACTCATCTTCATAAAAATGTCTTAAAAGAGAAGACAATACCTGTTTAGGATCTCTTCCTTCGATTAATTTATCTGCAAGTTCTTCATAACTTGTGTAATCTTCTTCTTTTATGATTTCGTCTATATACGCAATCAAGGCTTCTTTTTTAGCATTTAATATTTCTTCTACATTAGGTATAGTTTCTCTTTTTATGTCGGTTTTCGTAACTCTTTTTATTTGAGAAAGAGTTCTCGCTTCCCTCGGTGTAACAAAAGTTATTGCTATCCCTTTATGTCCCGCTCTTCCTGTTCTTCCTATTCTGTGAACGTAAGATTCAGCTTCCTGAGGTATGGAATAGTTTATAACATGAGTCAGATTGCTTACATCTATTCCTCTCGCCGCAACGTCTGTGGCAACAAGTATAGTCAATATTTTTTTCTTGAATAAATCAAGTGCTTTCTGTCTTAACCCTTGTGTAATATCTCCGTGAATACACTCAGCATCATAATTTCTTGCTTTTAATTTATTCGTAACTTCATCCACTTCGGACTTTGTACGACAGAAAACTATTCCGTAAAAATTCTGAGTGTAATCCAAAACTCTGCACAAAGCTTCAAATTTATCTTCCTGTTTTACTTCATAGTAAATCTGTTCAGTCAGATCCGTTGTCAATTCTTCTTTTTTAACTTTCAGAAGTTTGTAATCGTTCATAAATTTTTTAGCTATACTCATTATCGTTTTCGGAATAGTTGCGGAAAAGAATAGCATTTTTTTCTCATCGTTAGTTTCTTCAAGGATTAACTCTATATCTTCAATAAATCCCATATTAAGCATCTCATCAGCTTCATCTAATACGAAATAATCAAGATTGTTGACTTTCAATACTTTTTTTCTCATCAAATCCATAACTCTTCCCGGAGTTCCTACAACGATATCCACTCCGGATTTAAGTTTTTTAATCTGATTTTCTATTGATGCTCCTCCGTATACTGCCAAAACTTTTATATCTTTTTTCCCTTTCAGCGAGTATATTTCATCAGCTACCTGATTTGCAAGCTCTCTCGTAGGTGCCAATATCAAAGCTTTTACAGTTTTATCTGCTTCGAGCGTTTCCAGTATCGGTATACCGAAAGCCGCTGTTTTTCCTGTTCCTGTTTGTGCCTGACCTATTAAGTGTGTTCTTTCTTTTAATAATTCCGGTATCACCAGTTTCTGTATATCACTCGGTTCTTCAAAACCTTTTTTTTCCAACGCATTAAGTACTTCCTGACTTAATCCGTAATCTTCAAATCTTTGCATTTTACTTTTTTACCTTCTTTCTATTTCTCTATTCTGATTATTTAATATCCTATATTTTACCAAATATCTCTGTTAATATGTTTTTCAGTCACATTATTTTATTTTTAATAAAATTGATACAAATTATTATATCATATTTTTCTCTTTTATGCTTGGAAATTTTTTATATTTCGGATAATAAAAATCGACAGACGAAATATTTTTATAATATTTGAAATCTGTCGATTTTTAAGTATTTCATAAAAAAATTATTTTCCCCCTTACTGTTTTTTCCCTAAAACATATACCTCTTCTTTTTTCACTTTTCCGCTTTCATCATAGAATATCCACTTGCCGTCTTCTTTTCCCCCTTTATAATTCCCCTCTACTATCTTCACTCCCTTATCGTCATTTATCACTACAGGCCCGTTTAACTGTCCGTCCAGATACGAGAATGTCGTCGATATTTTTCCATTATCAAAATACACCGTCCATGTTCCTGACTCTTTTCCGTTCTTAAATTCAGACTCAAGTTTTTTATTTCCGCTTTCATAATATTCACTCTGTTTTCCGTCTTTTAATCCCTTAACAAAGTTCATCTTCTTACTTTCTTTTCCGTTTTGATAATAATATACCCATTCTCCTTCAGGTAAGCCCTCCTTAAACTTCGATACTACCTGCTTTTGTCCACTCTCATAATATACAGTATACTCCCCTTCTTCCTTTCCATTTACATACGTTGCTGTTACTTTCGGTTTATTCCCCTTATAATATTCCTTGTAACTTCCATCAAGTTTTCCATTTTTAAATGTCTGATCTACTGCTACCTGTCCGTCATCATAATATACATTTACTTTACCTTCGTATTTATTATGCTTAAATGTCCCCTTTTCTTTTTCTTTTCCATTTTCATAATATGAACGGGCTTCTCCCTCTTTAGAGTTTCTTTTAAAGTTTACTTTGGATGCCAACTGTCCATTCTCATAATACAGTTTTACTTCTCCTTCAAGTAATCCGTTTTTGTAATTGCCTTCTTCACTTACTTTGCCGCTTTCATAATATTTCTTGTAGTTGCCTACAGGCTTGTCATTCTCATAAGTAAATTCCTGCTGTACTTTTCCTGAAGGATACAAATATACCCATTTTCCTGTCTTTTTTCCATCCTGTGTATAATGAAGGTCTGCAAGTTTTACTCCTGTATCGTATACTACTGCTATATCTCCTACAAGTTTATCATTCTTATAGTTTCCGCTCTCTCTTACCTTACCGTTTTCATAATTTATCTTATATGCTCCTTCTCTTTTTCCGTCCACATAATTTACTTCTGTTTCTACATTTCCGTTAAGATAATATGCTTTATACATGCCGTCAAGTTTTCCGCCTTTATACGTTCCTTCAGCTCTTACTTTGCCGTCTTCAAAATATACTTTGTAAGGTCCTTCTTCAAGGTTATTTGAATATATCTTTTCTATTAATGTTTTATCTTCTTCATCATATACAAGCCATTGTCCTTCTCTTTTATCATTTACAAAGGCTCCTTTTCCTATGACTTCTCCTACTTTGTTGTAATAGAAATAGTTCCCTTCTCTTAATCCCTGTGTGTAAGGTATTCTTTCTTTTATCTTTCCGTTATCATAGTAATATATTGTTTCTCCGTCTCTTTTTCCTTCGTTGAATTTTATTACCTGACTTACATTCCCGTTTGCATATGTTTCTGTATATGTTCCTGTATAAGGTTTTTTATCTTTAGTTGATATTGCTGTTTCTGTTTCTCTTTCGTTATTTTTGTATGTTGCATTTATTTCTATACTTCCGTCTTTTCCGTACCAGTTATATTTTCCTTCTATTTTGTCATCTTTTACATTGTATACTTCTTTTAGCTTTCCTGTTTCATAGTAAGTTTTCACTTCTCCTTCTATACTTCCGTCTTTTGATGTTTCTATCATTACTATCTTATCATCTTCATCTCTTGTTATTACTTTTCCGCTGTAAGGCTTTTCTTCCCCGTACTCATACAATTTTTCATCTATTACCTGCAAATCTTCTACTTCCACTCCCTGCGGTTTTGTCTTGTTTACATCTTCATCCTGTTTTGTTCCGCAACTTATTGCCAGTATTAACAATGTTAAAAACATTAATATCTTTTTCATCTCTTCTCCTTTTAGAATGTTGTCGATACTGTTACATAACCCCTATGGGATTCTGCTTTTGTAAGACTTCTTCCTTTATCTGTTTTGGCTATCCCTGCATCAAGCGTTACTTTTTCTCCGTAATATCTTAATCCCAATGAATAGCTTGACAATGTTCCTATTCTTCCTTTTTTATCTCCGTATTCGTTATAGTTGTTTCTTACTTTTCCCAAATCTGCTTCCATATACGGCCTTATTTTATACATAAACTGACCTAATTTACTTTCACTGCTTGGAAGTATGTAGCTTAACTCAAGTTTTGTACTGTATCCCATATCTCCAGACACACTCACAGGAAAGCCTTTTACAGTATCAAATCCTCCTATACTGTATTTTTCTGTTGAAAATAATGCATCTTTGGAATATTGTCCATTAAATGATGCTCTTAAAGTTATCCCCTGATTCTTAAAGTAAAAAGGTTTATAGTAACTCAAATTAAGATTTACTTTCCCAAACTGATATCTGTTATCTGAAGGTTCTATATTTTCTGTCGGCAATGTTCCTGCATTAAATGAATTATCTTCATTTGCTCTGAATCCTTTCAATCCTTTGGAATACGATAATGAATATGATGCTATCCCTTTAAACGGTTTAAACATTCCGTTTATTCCTATACTTCCCGCTGTTATATTTCTGTCCTGCGTTTCAAGTCTTCGTTCTGCTAAATATGTTCTTTCTCTTTTTACATCAAGACCCATTGTCAGGTTAAGTTTCATATTTGCATCTCTATACAGCAGTTTTGATGTATTTAAACTGTACTGTCTGCTTTTGGATATGGATGTATATTCTGTCGTATTTCCCAATATTAAACTTTTATCTTTGGTACTGTTGTATGACAGACCGAAACTCCAGCTCTTAAACGGAAACGAATATCCGAATGAATAACTTTGGGAATAATCGTCCGTATGGTCTCTTCTTTTTGCAAGTTTTCCCATATCCCCTCTATAGGACAAATATATATTGTCATTTATTCCGAACAGATTATCATATTCTATTGTTGCTTTATATCTTTGTTTTTCTGTTTGTGTATCTTCATAGTTTAATATGAATCTGAATGGTTTTTCTTTTTGGGATTCTATTATTATTTTTGAGTATCCCTGTTTTGTTCCTGGTACTATATTTATTTTTGAATTGTTTGATTCCACTCTGTTCAGGTTGTCTATTCCGTTATCTATATGGGATATATTTAGTACTTTTCCGTTTTCATTGGTAAAGGCAAAAAATATCTTTCTTTTATCTTTGGCGGTATCCTTGTCAAGAACTACTTCTTCTATCTTCCCTTCCAATACTACAAGTTTTACTTCTCCTGATGACTGTATATTCTGATCAGGTTCAAGATAAACTCTTGTTGTTATATATCCTTTTTTCATATACTCATCATTTAATTTTTTTACAAGTGCTCTTAAATCGAATATATTTATATCAGTATCTTTATATTCGTTTATTATTTTATCTATCTTTTTAGGATTTGCCAACGGTTTTATTGAAGATGTAGGTCTTTTTAATGTTATTTTCTTTACATGAAACTTCGGTAACCCTTCTGTATCCACATTTGCATCAGGTTCTTTTATTTCTTCCTGTAAATCTATCAGTCTTCCGCCTTCAAAAAACTCCCTTTGGTTCTTAGGGAGTTCGTTTTTAAGTATTTTTCCTTCGGAATATGAAATACTGTTTACTGTCAGTATTAAGCTAAGTACAAGCAATATTCTCTTCATTCTTTATTCTCCTATATTATATTAAAGTCCGAACTGATATCCGAAACTTAATGTAAATCTTCTGAAATTTGCACTTCCTTTATCTTTTAATCCGTCATATCTTGTTCCTTCTATTTTAGCAGTATTTACCTGATAAGAAAGTCCTGTTGTAAATCCTTTATATACTACTCCTGCTCCTACAGAATAATACACTCCGTTTTCAGCTTTAAAGTCTTTTAATTTACCTTCATCCAATACAGCTCCTGTAGCTTTACTGTATGTTTTGTATTGACTGCTGTTTTTACCGTTTATATTAAATGAATAACCTAAGTCGGCTTTTACATAAGGAACTATATCCGAATCGTTTCTGAAATTATATTTTGCAGTTAAATACAAAGGTACCGAATCGTAAAGTTTAGTGTCCGACACTTCTACTTTAAGGTTATTATCTTCCACATCTGTAAATTTTTTCAATTTACCATGATTCTGGTAAGAAAGTCCTACTCCTATTTCAGTGTTATTAGTTACAAGGTATCTGTATTCAGCTCCTAATTCATAAGAAAACTTTGTTTTCTTTGAAGGAGTTACATCAAATTTTGAGACAGGAGAAAGTCCTGCTTTAAATTCAATTATATTATTTTCAGCAAAGGAAGCAGTACTTAAAGCCAAAAGTCCTAATACTGTCAATATATGTTTTTTCATAACTTTTCTCTCCTTTTAAAGATTTTATTTTGAAAATTTTTCTTTATTTTACCTTAATTATTTTCTTTTGTAAAGAGGGTATTTTTCTTTTTTTTTTAAATGTTGTGAAAAACTATTATTCATTAGGTTTCCAAGTATTTACAACTTTTTCCAGTTCACTTTTTTTGTCAGGCATTCCTTCTAAGGCAATATAATATACTTTTCCTTCATAATCAATCAAATTCATAGTTAATTCTCTTCCGTCAGGTATTTTTATAGCTATCTGTTTTGCATTATAACCGTTAATTTTTACATCTTTTTGTGTGATATTGTCATTTGAAATTCCCTGATTAATATATTTTTTATATAATATTTTTCTCCATTCTTCAGCAGTTCTTTGATTATTAACAGAATAAATGTTTAATGTTATAATATCATAAGGTGTTACTGCTAATTGTACAGCATTTTCCATTGCATCAGGATCCTCAAACTCAAACCAATCGTTAGGCATATCTACAAATCCCACAAGAAAACTACCGTATCTTTTTGTTTGATAGGTATTTTCCGTTATTTCTTCTTTTTTTATTGTTTCTTCTTTTTTATTATTACAAGATAATACTATTATACTTAAAATCAACAATAAAATTATTAATCTAAATATTTTCACATTTCCACCTTTTTTTATTTTAATTTTATTTTTTTATAAAATCAAAGCTATAGAGAAGATAAAAGGTTTTATATTTTCTTCTCTATATTTTTTGCAATTAAATCTTTTTTTATAAATTATATCACCAGAGTTATAAAGATATAGTAACTTCATCACTGTTATAATATTTTTTTACTTCATTTCGTACTTTTTCCAATTCTTCTTTTGATATATCTTTTATATTTATATATATAACAGGATGAATACTGTTATATTTCATAAATTCATACCAGTTTATTTCTTCAAACTTTCTCATTTTACTGAAATATTCTTTTAACCCGCTTCCATATTTTAATATCTTTTCATAAGAAAACTTTGCTGTTCCGTTTTTATAATCATGTATCATACACTCATCCAATACAAACATTATGCTGGCTGATTCATAATTAGGATAGCATTGCCATCTGTCTACAACAGATGCCTCTATTTTTTTATCCTCGTATTTTCCTAATATCCTTTCTATCTCGGAAAAATCATTTCCTTTTGATTTATCATATATCAATTCATTTAATACATAAGGTTTAAAGCCATACTTAATCATTATATCTATAAAAACTCTTGATTCTTTATCACTGAAAAAAGGTACGTATTCCAAAACAAAATTTTCTTCTCCCTGTTGAGTAATTACTACTTTAGCTCCTTCTTCTTTTACAAAATATTTCGATTTATATTTTACAGGTTCTTTCTCCACTATTTCATAAAATGGGCTTGAAATTATTCTTCCTTGGGGTGTTTCAGAATCTCTTACTATATACTTTTCTTTATCCAGTATAACTTTAAAATTTTCTTTTATCGTTTCCACTAATTGAGAAAATTCTTTCTCTCCTTCTATTTTTCGTTTTGCTTTGTTGCATCCGCAAATTATTAATCCTATTAATAATATAACTAACAATTTATTTAAAGTTTTTCTTTTCATAAATTATCTCACCTACTTAAAAGAAAAGTTAAATTTTCACTGTTATAATATTTTTTTATTTCATTTTGTACTTTTTCCAATTCTTCTTTTGATATATCTTTTATATTTATATATATAACAGGATGAATACTGTTATATTTCATAAATTCATGCCAGTTTATTTCTTCAAACTTTCTCATTTTACTGAAATATTCTTTTAACCTGCTTCCATATTTTAATATCTTTTCATAAGAAAACTTTGCTGTTCCGTTTTTATAATCATGTATCATACACTCATCCAATACAAACATTATACCAGCTGATTCATAATTAGGATAGCACCACCAACCATCTATAATAAGAACATCTATTTTTTTATCATCATATCTTCCTAATATCCTTTCTATCTCGGAAAAATCATTTCCTTTTGCTTTATCATATATCAATTCATTTAATACATAAGGTTTAAAGCCATACTTAATCATTATATCTATAAAAACTCTTGACTCTTTATCACTGAAAAAAGGTACGTATTCCAAAACAAAATTTTCTTCTCCCTGTTGAGTAATTACTACTTTAGCTCCTTCTTCCTTTATAAAATATTTTGATTTATATTTTACAGGTTTTTTCTCCGCTATTTCATAAAACGGTCTTGAAATTATTCTTCCTTGGGGTGTTTCAGAATCTCTTACTATATACTTTTCTTTATCCAGTATAACTTTAAAATTTTCTTTTATCGTTTCCACTAATTGAGAAAATTCTTTCTCTCCTTCTATTTTTCGTTTTGCTTTGTTGCATCCGCAAATTATTAATCCTATTAATAATATGACTAACAATTTATTTAAAGTTTTTCTTTTCATAAATTATCTCACCGGACCTACAGGCATAAAGAATGATTTCATTTCAGCTTCATTTTTTCTTATATCGTCATAATTAGGTTCATGAATGTTATCTCCGTCTGCTCCCATATTATCATATATTGCTACCCCTCTTACATCTCTCCCTACTCCTAGATTAGGTAGTCCCAAAGGTGCAAATTTATAAGTAGCTCTTCCTTTATTATCTATTATTTTTTTATTTAACATTGCTTTTCCATGATTTGGAATTAACACCAATGTTCTTCCGTCATCTATATATTTGCCCGGATTATTTACAGGTGCAGGATCTATTACTATTGATTCCAAGTCCAAACGTGAACCTGTTTCTTCAGATGGTCCTCCTCCTAATGAATGTCCTTTTGTTTTTGTCAATGTCCCCATTACTCTCGGATCTTTCATTATTTTTTTAGTATAGTTATATGCATCTTCATATTGCTGATTTCTTCCTATTTCATCTCCTTTAAATATTGAATTGTTTCTACGTTTTAAATAAAAGGCATTAGTTATGTTATCATTCTGTCTTATTATTAATGATCTAGGTGTTATATTTACACTAGTACCCATAAATTTAAAATTCATATTAATATTATTTCTCCGTATTGCTTCTGCATTTACTGAATTATTACCCCAGTCTTGCACATAACTTATCGGATTTTTTAATGGCTCTCCTATTCCCGGTACACTTCCCTGAAATACTATTTGACTTCTTCCTGATACTACATCTTTTACCGTTATAGCATTCATTCCTGAAATAGTTGATTTTGTATCAATTACTAAAAACTCTCTGCCTGAAGGTGCTTTATATATCTTTCCTACTTCAGTATCCCATAATCTTTTATAGTGTTCTTTATTATTAGTATTCGGTATACTTTCTCCAACATATTTATTATATATATGCGGTCCTCCACTATATGCATCTATTCCTGCCATTACAGCATCATCCCAAAGCATTCCCTCATACTGGTACTCTATTTTTGTTGCTCTTTGTTCAGGTTTATTTATAAAGTCACCTATTCTTTTTTCAGTAAATAATTTTTCCGAATATTTTATACCTCCTTTTCTTTCATTTTCTTCAGCTTGGAGTAAAATATTGTCTATTATACTCTCTTTTTCATATGCATCTAAATCATCATATTTTTCAAATTTATTTACTTTTTTTATTGCATTTACTGCTCCTTTATTTTTATTTTCTTTTTTCACTACTGAAAATGATTGTCCTACATATTTCAAGCTTTTCTCAAAATTGGTAGTAGATATTTTTCCTTTTTTTACTCCTATCCCTAAATTTTTTCCTTCTCTGTCATAAAATTTTTTATCTGCTTTACTTACTGCCGTTAATCCTTTTGATACTTTTCTAACCATTGAGGCTGCTCCTGCTGCTCCATTTTTAACTGATTTAGGCAAATACGACTTTGCTGCTATGTTTCTTAACTCATTTTCTTTCTTTATCAGAGCACCTTTTACTTTTCCTTTAAAATCTTCATACTGCTTTCCTAAACCTATTCCTTGCATAAATCCGTGTAAGAAAAACTGCATCTCTTCGTCGGTATATCCATCCAGTCTTAATCTGTCTTCATCTGTCAACATTGAAAACTTGTAATCTATTATTCCCTGTCCGTCTTTTAAGTATCCATTGTCTCTTATTCCTTCTAAAAATTCTCCATATGCTCTTGTCAAATATTGGGCCTGATATTCACTATCTTCTCCAAATATCAAATGACTTATTTCATGTTGTGTTGTTTTGTTAAAGTCTATTACTTTTCCTGAATCTACATACTCTTTATTTATCCATACTGTACCGTCTTTTGTTATCGCAAATCCGTTAGATACCAACTTTGCTAATGTATCATCATCCATTTTTGATGTGTCTATATCTTCTGTTCCGTAAAAATGTACTTTCACTCCTTTTTTTGTTAATGAACCGAATCTTTCTTCCAACTCTTTTTTTACCTGCTGTTGTGTCTTGCCTTTTGTTTCTATGAAACCTATTCTCATCATCTTCTGGACTGCTGTTTCTGCTTCTATACTCTTTAATATTTGAAGGTTACCGTCTGCATCTCTTGTTGTCAGTATTCTTTTTATCCCCTCGACACTTCTTCCTGCATCTTCAAATATATCCTTTGCTTTTCCTCTGCCTGCTCTTGTCAACCAGTATTCTGTTCCCAAATCAACATTTATAGGATTTATTTCTCTTCCTTCAAATTCTCCTGCTTGTCTATTTGTATCTCTGTTCACTCCTGTTATGTCCTGATTTATCTGTACATTGCTTCCTACCGTTGACAATACATCTCTTGCCTTATCCATTTCGGCATAGTTTACTCCTACTTTGTATACTGCTCCCTGTTCATTTTCTTTTCTTCCGTCTATATAGATTGCATTCCCTTTTTCATCTCTTTTTGTATACGTTACATTAGGATATACTGTTACATTTACTCCTACTTTTCTGCTCTTATCTATATCATGTAAGTCCTGTTTCTCATATCCCTGTCCATTCAAAGTAAATCCACCGTCTATTAGTGAACCTACCTGTACTATTTTCCCTTTTACATCAAGCATACCGCTTCCTGCTGTAAACTCCGCTACATTTCTTGTTATCTTTTGATTTACATCTCCCTTGTTATATCCCACTGTTGCACTTGATATATACGGTCCGTTTACTGCCTTTCTTTTTTCTGTATGCGGACCTATTCCTATTCCCAAACTTACCGAATATCCTCTACTGCTTGAGTTCACACTGTCCTGCACACTTATCGTTTCATGCGGTCCGTTTACTGTTCCCGATATACTTCCTGTTCTTACTGCTACTCCTACTGTCTTTACATTTCCCGTATTATTGTAATGACTATTTCCTTTTGTTATATCTTCATTTTTAGAATAGTATACTCCTTCACTTTCCGACTTTTGATTGCTTATACTTGGGGTTACAGTTACTAAAAGCGTGATGCTTAGGGAGATAAATCTCCCTAAAACCCTCTTACCCCGCTTCTCGCTTACTAAGCTCATACTAATTAAAGTCCTTTCCTTTCTCAAGTCCCCTCAAGTATTCGCTAAGTAGTTGCTCGAAAATGCGGGGAAGTTATTGAACTGACTAATCTTTTTCCAATCCATAATCTATTATTTCACTTATTAATCTTAGCTGTTCTTCTTTATCTACTAAATTATCATTTCCTGTTTCCAGCATATATATTTTATTTTCTTTCAAATCATAAACTACATCATGATCCCATTTCCATTTATTTATATATCCTAATATTAAAGATATATTTGAGGCATTATTACTTACTCCGAATGTTATCAAAGTATTTTCTTTATTTAAAGATTTTATTCCTTTTATCTCATTATGTGCCTTATATAGAATTTTTTCTTTTTTAGTTTTGAAGTTTCTCTTTATTAATAAATTTCCTTTGGAATATATTACATTTTCATCATCTAATTTCAAACAGGAGTTAAAAAAACATTTTGAATCATCATCTGATATTTTTTTCTTTCTTATTTTTCCATTTTTAAAATTATAAATATAGATTGATTCTTCTTTTTCTCTATTTGGTGATAAATATAATTCTTTCTTCTGTTTATTAAAATCAAATATATAATTTTCTTCTTTTATTATTCTTTCATTGTTTTTAAAACCTCCCTCATTTGAGATATTGTAATAAACATTATTTTCTATTACATAATTTATAGTATCTACATTTTTAACTTTCTTGCCTCCTTTATTAATGTTTTTATATTCATCTATATTATCAAATACATATTCATAATCATTAAAAGGTTTTAGATTAAAATCTTTATCATAATAGAATATTTTAGCTTTTCTGGACTCTGCTCCTATATCTACATTTTTATAAAACAATAAATACAACTTATCATTATTATAGTTTAAAAGAAAAGAATGCCTATCTTTTATATCTTTATCCTCTTTTTCTCTATTAACTAAAGTTTTTTTTACTAATTTACTGTTTTCTCTTTCTATAATATATAACTCCAATCTATTTTCAGGACTCACTGTTTCTCCTTTAGTAAAAAATTTTCTGTCTATTTTTTCTATAAAGCTGTAATCATTATATACTATTTTAGGTTTACTGCAACTTAGACTCAGAGATAACATCATAAAAATCACTACTCTTTTCATTATTTTTTAACCCCCGAATCTTTTCTAAGTTTATCCATTATCCTATCAATCTCATTTTCTCTTTCTTTAGTATGTTTACCATTCTTATTATCACCTTTATATTCAACAATAACATATGTTTTTCCTTTTAAAACTGGTGTTCTTACTGCCGACCTTGGATTAAAATAAGTATGGAATTCCGTTACTTTTTCTCCAATTTTTCTATTTTTTCTAAATTCATCTAAACTTAGACCATTCGCATAATAAATCGAACTTAACCCCACTGTTACACAATTATAAGCACCTAATCTGTATGGTCTTTCCGATCCCTTATATATATAATAACTACCTATACCTTCATTTTTACTTTTGCTATTAAACTCTGTTATTTCTTTTTTCTCTTTACCTTCAATAAATTTAACATAAAAATCTACAATCTTATTATCATATTCTTTACTTCCTTCTATCTTATGAATTTTACCAGAATGTCTTCCGTATTTTCCTAATAAATAATTTTTACCATTTGTTATATATAATGCTCCATAATTTATTTTCTCGAATTTTGGATAAGGAATTCCCAATTTATTCTTAATTCCTTTAAATTCAATTCCATAATGCATATGATCAGGTCCAATTGCTGACCAACTATACACTCTTCCATCTGGATATTTCTCATTTACTATCATTAATGCACCATGCCCCCCTGGATGCGTACTTTCTATCCAATAGGCATCATTCTCCCAATCATAACCAAGTTGCTCTTTTGTATATTTTAACTGTTCTGTTACAAAGGTTGCATCTGCATCTCCAAAGTGTTTTCTGTAGTATTTTTCCAGTTGTCTTCCATAAAATGTAGAATAATCTTCTGTATCTCCCATGCCGTTTCCTCTATGATAAAAGTGTCTTCCTTCTTTTCCTATTACTCCTATCGCTTTTGCATAGTCTTCTACATTATCCGCTACTATTACTACTTTCCCTTTGCCTGTGTAATAAGCTCTTCCTCTTATCCCTTCCGCTCCTATTATTTCTTTTATGTTAGGGTCTTTTGAGCTTATTATCTGTACATCATCTACTTCTCCTCCTGCTGCTCTTTCTATTATTTTCTTTGCCTGCTCTTTATCTATGATTGATAAGTCTATTCCTTCTCTTTCCATTCTTGCTATTTCTTCTTCTGCTGCTATTCTGTCTTTGTAGTATAAGTATATATCCTTATTATCATTCTTTATCGCTGCATTTAATATCTCCGCTACTCTGTCTATCTTGTTTCCCGCTTTTACAAAATCACCTCTTGCTTTTTCTCTCGCATAATCTGTCGCCCAGTACTCTGTTCCCAAATCTGCATTTATAGGTCTTATCTCTTTGTCTTTTATTACTTCTATCCTATTATCTACATCTCTGTTTACATCCTTTAATTCTGATAACTTTCCGTCTATTATAGGGCTTACATTTTCTCCTATCGTTGCTTTTACTTTTGCTACATAATCATTTTCTGCATAGTTTATTCTTGTCCCGTAAGCTACTCCTCCTTTTGATTCTCCTGTAGGTCTTCCGTTTCTATATACTTCCGTTACTCCGGGAGTTACCGTTATATTAAATCCTATCGTTCTGCTCTTGTTTATGTCTTCTAAGTTTTCATGTTCATATTCTTTTGTATTCAGTGTAAAGTTCCCTCCTATTACACTTCCTACCTGTCTTGTCTTTCCGTCTACATTAAGAACTCCACTTTCTGCTGTAAAACTTCCTGTTGCATTTGTTGTTCTTTGTGTTACATCTCCTCTTGAATATCCTACTCCTATGTTTGCTGTGTATATTCCATTGGCGTTCATTCCTTTTCCGTCTCTTACTACAGTGTGGTCTCCTATTCCTATTCCGTAACTTATATTGTATCCTGTGTTTTTGCTGTCTACTTTGTCCTGTACACTTATTACATCAAGACTTTTCACAGTTCCTTCTATTCCTTTTGTCTGTACATCTACTCCCACTACTTTTACTTCAGGATTGTTATTATAGTATGTCGTTCCTTTTGTTATGTCTTCATTCTTGGAATAGTATTCTGCTGTCGTTTCTCCTTTTTCTCTGCTTATACTTGGAGTCACTGTTTTGCTTGAAGCACTTAGAGGATTTTGTATTTTTCCTGCTGAATTGAATGTTATTACAAGCATGATGCTTAGGGAGATAAATCTCCCTAAAACCCTCATGCCCCGCTTCTCGCTTACTAAGCTCATACTAATTAAAGTCCTTTCTTTTCCAAGTATCCCCAAGTATTCGCTAAGTAGTTGCTCGAAAATGCGGGGAATGGTTTTATTCTTTTTTCTATTTCTTTTATTTTAATATTCAAAAATAATAAGTTTAGTATAATACCTTAAATAATTCTTTCATTGTTTACTTTTCAAAATTTATTATATATAAATCACTTTCTCTAATCTACTATTTTGACAGTATCTATCAATTTTATATACAATATCTTATCATTAAAATAGGGTTTTATTTTCTTTCGCAATTTTTTCAGTTCTTCTTCACTTATACCTTCTATTTCAAATTCAAGTAATGGATATATTTTATTAAATTTCATATATTCTTCCCAGTCTATTGTCTCAAGGTTTCTTTCTATACTAAAATATTCTTTGAATTTTTCCATATATTTTTTTATCCCTATCCTTATATTTACATGTCTTTCTTCATCATAATACTCTTCTTCACATTTTTTATCTTTTACAAAATTTAAATTTGCCGCCCCTCCTATATCTTCATCTATTACCCCACATCTCCAATATTCGCCAAAATTAGCTTTTATTTTGTACCCTGATTCATCAAATATTTTTTCTATTTCCTCAAAATTATTCCCTTTTGTTTTATCATATAAAACTTCATTCAGTACATACGGTCGTAATCCAATACTTAAAATACCAAATAAATCTTGTGAAAACTTAAATCCCCATTTTTCCTCATCATACATACTTCCATTAAAAACATAGTACCCTTCATATTCTTTAAAATATTTCGACTTATACTTTACCGGTTCTTTCTCTCTTATCCCGAAATAATACAATCTTGTAAATACGCTTCCTGGCATTATTCCTAGTGCTTTCACTTCATATTTATTTTCATCTAATATCAAGTTATAATCTTTCCTCATTTCCTCAATTGTATTATCCAATATCCTTTTACTTGCTTTTTCGTTCTTTCTTCTCTCTATTATCGTAAATATATCATCGCATTGCTGAAATAACAAAAATGACAACATTAATATTAATATCTTTCTCATTTTTATCACTTCTTATCCTTTTTAGAGTTTTTTTCTTTTATCGGGGCATTTATTATCATAAACCATGCTTCTTCTCCTATAGAACTTGCCCTATGAGGATCATAAGCTTTTTTCTCTTTCATATAAAATTGCCCTGGAGCTTCATATGTAGAAATTGTTATTGTCTTATCTGAATCCATATTTACTGAATCTTTAGCCTTTTTCAACCCCGGTATTGAAAACATTCTCTTTCCAAAAGGCAAAACTGCAGGATTAAACTCACTTGTTATTACTCCATCTTTCTTTGTTGTTTTATTTAATAATCCATTTTTAGGATTTACTATCAATATACCACTTGTATAAGGTCCCACATGTCTTGGTGCCGGATCTACTCCTATTACTTGAGAATGTGGTGTATATGAACCTGCATATATCCCCGCTCCATCACCCAAAGAGTGTGAAGATGTACCTATATTTCTTGCTGCCATTCTTTTAGCATCTTCTTCACTATAACCCATTTTTTTTATTCTATTTTTTTCATCGGCAACTGCTTTTTCGTAATATCCTCTAAGATCTACATATTGTTTAGGTGTATTCGGTACTCCACTTAAATATGTTTCCTTTTCCCATTTTTCCAATTTATTTATGCCTTTTTTTAAATCATTTACATATTTCATATCAGTACTTAATAATGTAGATGCTTTAATACCGTATATTGACGGATTATATCCACTATTTTTCATCATTTTATCTACAGGTAATCCTAATGTCACCTTTTTTGTAAATTCATTTTTCACAGTATAAAAATCTTCTAAAGTTTTAACATAGCTCTTTAAATTATTAGCTATTGAAAATTGATAATGACCAAAACCGTTATTAAACCAATCATCATCTCCGGGAATATTTCCCATTTCAAATTTTTTATCTATTACTAAACTTTTTACTTTTGCTTTTGCCCATGTTCCAATATCAGGAGTACTTCCCTGTGGTAATACAAATATTAATCCTGTACTCTTATCTCTTACTTTCATTACTTCAAGTCCTGACTTAAATCTTGTATAGTCCATTATCTCCATTTTTCTTGTTTCGCCCGTGCTAATAAAGTGAATATCCTTTTCTTTTCCTATTTCATTTCTGTAATCAAATATAGTTCTATATTTTGCTCCACTAGGAGCAGGATAAATTTGATATTGTCCTAATTCTATTGCGACATCAAGTCTCATGCCTCTCAAGTTTATATCTGATACTAACTGTCCCGAATGACTCATATATTTATTTAATCTTTCATTTAGTTCTTGTTTACTCATTTTTTTTCTGAATCGCCTTCATAAGCATACCATTGTCTTCCAAGATTTTCCAATACTACTAGTCTATCATTGATAGGTAAATCATAATATTTATCAATATTACCATATTTTTTATCATCACTATTAGCTATTATTTTTAATAATTTATTCTCTCTTTCTTTTGATAGATTTCTGATTGATTTATTTGGTGATCTCTTTCTAGCTTTTTGTTCTTCTTTTTCTTCATTTCCTATATCCTCTATTTTTTTTAAAATTTCTCCTTTTTCTTTTGATAATTTATTGTATTCAGCTAAATCATGAGGATTTACTCTACCATCCAAATCATTTCCATTTGAGGTCATTTTCTTTTTCAATCTATCTAATTTTTCTTGAGTTCTATCTAATTTCTTATATGCTTCTTCATATTTACCCAACTTATTAAGATCTTTTGCTGTCCTTACCTTCCCTCGATTCATATCTATAGAAACTTTGCTATCAATTCTATCGTCACCCGTTAATTCCTTAAATTCCATATCATCATCTACATACTTATTCAATCTCGCTCTGTCTTCATCTGTTAAGCTTGACATCATTAAGTCTATTATCTGTCCGTCTTTTAAGTATCCATTATTTTTTATTCTCTGTAGATGTTCTCCGTATGTGCCTTCTACATATCTTGCCTGATATTCTGTATCCTTTCCTAATATCTGGTGCGTTAATTCATGTGATACTACTTTATTAAAGTCTATTGTATTTCCGTCTTTTATCTTTTCCTTATTTATCCATATATATCCGTCTCCCGTAGTTGCTATTCCATTGGCTTCAAGTTTTCTTAACTGATCTTCTGTAAGATTTGTTGTGTCTACATCTCCTGCTCCATAAAATCTTACTTTGATTCCCTTTCTTGTCATATCTCCGTATCTTGATTCTATTTCTTTTGCTATCTGTTCTATTTTCTTGCCTTTTCCTGCTATAAAGCCTCTGTCTATTAACCTTCTTGTTATACTTTAATCTTTATGAGGAGCTCAAATCGCCGCTCCTCATACTCCTGCTACCAACTACAAATTTTACATACTCAAAAATGCTCGTTCGCTACAAAAACAAAATAAGATGTTTTTGTTTACGCTCTCTATCACATTTTTCTCGTTATAAAATTTGTATGTTGGGTTATTTTCTCTTTAATCTACTTTCTTGCATCGACTTCAGTAATGTGGAAAATTCTTATTCTTCTTCACATTCTATTTCCATTATAGTATTTTCATTAGGTTCAGTATCTAAAAATTTTCTCCAGGATACCATAGCTTTATAAAAACATTTCAAAGAAATTATATCAAAATAACTATCATCTGTTATAAAATATATTAAAACTCCTTCTTTTTTTATTTCAGCTAAAAATCCTTTCCCCCCCCAGCCTTCTTCGTTAGATACATTTTTTAAAACTTTTTCTATCATTTCTATACCTTTTTCCACCCAAGATATGCTTCTTTTCCAGCCCATTCCCCCATCATCTATTAATAAAGCATCTAAATATCCTTTGTAGTCAGAATTTTTTTGAATAGGAATTTCATCAAAAAAATATTTAATTCTTTCATTTGAATAATTTATATAATCACCCATAAAATATGAATGACATCTTGGTTCAAGCTTGAATTTCTCCCATCTATTAGACTTTTCCCATTTTAGTTCTATTTTCATCATCTTAATATCCTTTCTACTCTGATTTTGGATATACTGTTACATTTGGTGTTGTATACCCTTCGACATTTACTCCACTTGGTGTTATACCTTTCCATTTTAAGATCCCTCTATTATCGTAGAAATAAACTTTATTCTTATATGAAAAATCTACTTCAACTTTTACTCTATTAGGTGTCCAATCTCTTGGAAACATAGTTGAAATACCGTTATTATTAGTTTTTTGAAGTAAATTTGAAGGATTATTTGGGTCTTGCATAAATATTTCTGCATCATATGTTCCTGTTGGGTATGTCCGAATGATCTCTCTTTCTATTACATTGCCAAATGCAGTATGCCCTCCTATTATTTGGTTACTTAGGGAGATAAATCTCCCTAAAACCCTCTTACCCCGCTTCTCGCTTACTAAGCTCATACTGATTAAAGTCCTTTCTTCTCTCAAGTCCCCTCAAGTATTCGCTAAGTAGTTGCTCGAAAATGCAGGGTGTTTTTATTTCTTTTTTAATAGTCTTTCTAATCCTATTTCTATTAAACTCTCTTTCTCTCTCTACAATATATTGATCTACACTCTCTTTTCCTTCTTTTGCTTTTTGTTCAAGTAGTAATGCTTCTTCTAAAACTTTTGGATAATGTAACCTTATATCATTCCTTTCTTCTGCAATCTTATATTCTTTTCTTAATTTTTCTATATGAGGCAATATTTCATCGTATCTTCTAAATTTTGCTGCTGTTGCTGCTTCTATTAAATTCAGATTTATCAAATTATCATTATAACTTTCCTCAACTTTTTTTATATACTCTTCTTTATCTTCATACTTTCTAAACCATTGATATAATTCTTTTCTTATCACACTCAGTATCTCAGGCATATTCACTTTCATATCTTCTTCTGTTTCTACCTGCCACCATTCATCACTTCCATACTTTAAGTCTCCCAATCTCCCCCCTATTGCTTTATTATTTTTAAAAACTCCACAATATATAGTTGAGATACCAAAATTTACTGTTAATTCTTCATAATGTCTTTGGAAATTTAAAACTTCTACCAATCCCAATTTATTAAGTCTATAAAAATTTATCGTTCCTTTTTTCATATATCCGTCTTCTTTTAAAGATTTATCAAAATATTCTTTAAAGTTTTTCTTGTATATCTCATTATATTCCTTTGTTGTCATTTCTACCATTCCTTTCATTTCTTAACTATTTCCAAAATATTATATTCTCAGGTTTTATTGTACCGTTTGATTTTCTCACAATATCATCTATTACTTTTTGCTGCAATTCCTGCTGTTGCTGTAATGTTTTTCCCAAGCTTTGACCTCTTGCATCTATTACTATTATTTGTCCTGTACTAGGCAAATAACTGTTTCTCTTTATTGCCTGGTTCGCTATAGCTGAAGTCATGCTACTGTAATTCCCAATTTTATAATTCTTTGATTCCAGCCCTATTGAAGGTTGTTTTCTTTGTTCAAATATTCCATCATCAAACCTTATAGAACCTTTTTCTCCATAATATGCTTCTATTCCTCCATCAGAAAATGAAGACTGTGGTACTACTTTTATATCTTTATTAGCCTTATGAGGGGCTCATCGCCGCCCCTCATACTCCCGCTACCCGCTACCTACGCTCCTTACGTCGACTTCGGTAATGCGGGAAAGTTTTTATAACAATAAAATTTATATTTCCAATTAAAGTTTATTCAAAATCTCCATCATATTTTTCTTTATATTCAAACATTTCTATTACTTTTGTGCCTAATTCAAGTGCTGTCGGTTTTTCATCAAATTCTATTTTATACATATTTCCGTTTGTATCTCTAAATTCCGAATACCCCGTTCCATTTTTCATATTTAAGGTTAAAATATATTTCCCCTGAAAAAGGTCTAATCCGATTGAATTATACATTCTTGTAAATTTCAAATAAGAAGATACATTTGAATATTTTTTTTCTATTTTTACTTCCGAAGCATTTTCTATTTTTATCTCATCGCTTTCTTCTAATGCCCACAGTATCAGTTCTCCTATCTTTTCTTTGTTCTCTTTATTCAAATATGTTATTATTCCATAATCTTTGACTTGTATTAATCCTATTTTACTTCTACCTGTCGGCAAGATTATCATTCTAAAATCTCTTTCTTTTTTTTCTTTATATATATTAACTGATAATAATTTCAACATCTATTTGCCTCCATTTATTGTTACTTTTAATTCAACACCATTTAATTTCGAATAATCTATTGTTTGTTTTAAATTTTCTATCTGAGATTGATTCAACGGTTTATCGTCTACTAAAATCCTAATGAGGAGCTCATCGCCGCTCCTCATACTCCTGCTACCAACTACAAATTTTACATACTCAAAAATGCTCGTTCGCTACAAAAACAAAATAAGATGTTTTTGTTACGCTCACTAACACATTTTTTTCGTTGCAAAATTTGTATGTTGGTTTTTTCTCCTTAATCTATGTCTTTACGTTAACTTCAGTAATGTGAAAAATTTTTATTCTTCTTCACATTCTATTTCCATTACAGTATTTTCATTAGGTTCGGTATCTAAAAATTTTCTCCAAGCTACCATAGATTTATAGAAACATTTTAAAGGTATTATATCAAAATAATTGTCATCTATTAGAAAATATATTAAAACTCCTTCTTTTCTTATTTCAGCTTCAAATCCTTCCCCCCCCCAATTTTCTTGGTTGGATGAATTATTTAAAATTTTTTCAATTTTTTCTATCCCTTCTTCTATCCAAGAAAGTTTATTTAAATATTCATCACCACCAGTATCTATTAATAAAACATTCAAATATCCTTTATAGTTAGAATTTTCTTGATTAGGAATTTCATTAAAAAAATATTTAATCCTTTTATTTGAATAATATATATAATCACCTATAAAATATGAATGGCATCTCGGTTCAAGCTTGAATTCATCCCATCTATTAGACTTTTCCCATTTTAGTTCTACTCTCATCATTTTTATCACCTACTTAGGTTGTGGGTATACTGTTGTAGGACTTATATATCCTTCTACCCACACTCCACTCGGTGTTATCCCTTTCCACATCAAGGTTCCACTATCATTATAAAAATAAGTTTTATTTTTATAAGCAAAACCTACTTCTACTTTTATTCTATTAGCTGTCCAATCTCTTGGAAACATAGTTGAAATACCATTATGGTTAGATTTTCTAAGTAAATTTGAAAGATTATTCGGATCTTTCATAAATGTTTCTACTTTATATACTCCTGTCGGGTATGTCTTAATAACCTTTCCCTCTATTACATTACCAAATGCAGTATGCCCTCCTACTACTCTTCCACGTCTATTTATTTCTAAATTAAATACGTGGTTATAATTTATCGGTGCAGTTACATTTTGTATATATCTATCAGGATTTATCTGTATCATTGTTCCTAATAGTGTAGGATTAGGTCGTTGATAAACTACAGGTATATTTCCATATTCTTCCAATAGATTATTGGATGATACTGCACTTTTAGTTGTATTTGCTAAACTCATATTGCCAAAGGTTTTATTTACGCTATTGGAAATTTGTGCTACAGATTTTGAAGCTGCTCCTACTTCATATGGTATTATTTTTTGATGTATTTGTCCTGTGGAATTTATTCCCGTAGATACTAAAGTCTCTCCTGTTTTTAAAGTTGTTGTTCTTTGAACTATATCTGAATTTCCTATATCTATTTGTATTGCTTCTGCTGTACCCATTGTTGTTCCATCATTTATAAACACTTTTCTTACATTTACAAATTCCGGTTGTGTATTATATGTAATCGCCTTCTCATCATACAGTCCTGCATTTAATTTTGACATAATAGCTACAGTTGATATAAGTCCACCTATTTTGTTTATTTCCACAAGGGTCAAATAACCTCTATATGTTCTCTCTTCTCTTTCAGTAATTTTACCGCTTTTAGTTAATTCTGTTGGATTAAGCCATTCCATTTCCTCACTTTTATTATGCGTTTTCTCATATTCTTGTTTCCATTCGGGTGGCCATGTAGGTGGAATCTTTCCTTTTCTAAGACCTGTCATTTCTATTTTTCTTATTACATCAGATGTCCTTTTTTCTCGATATTCTATTTTTAAATTTTTTATTTCCTGTTTATCTATTATTTCTTTTATTTCATAATAGTCTTTTCCTCCTGCATATATTACTAATTTCCCATTCTTAGATTCTATTTCATGTCCTCCAAAATTCGAGCTTAATATTATCGTATTGTTAAATAATATATTTTCTATTTTCTCAATAACAGCATTCGCTTCTTTTTTCTTCCCTGCATTTATTTTTCTTTCTAAATCTCTTACTACATATTTTAATTCCTCATCAAATTCTTCATCTAAGTTCTTATATTCTTCTTCGTATTTTGATATTTCTTTCTTATTTTTATGTTTTTCTATTTCTTTTTGTATCTTTCCTATTATATTTCTTGGTTTATTTGCATTTATTCTTTTTCCTTTTTCTTTATGTGTTTGTATTTTTTCCTGTACTCCGAATTTCTTTAAAGATACCTCCAAATTATGTATTGTTCTCTTATTATCTGCTATACACTTTTGGTTTATTCCGCATTTGGATAATCTTGCCTGTGCCGCTCTTATCCCATCTGCCATTTCCTGTATGAATTGCATATCTTTATATGTATATCCGTCAAGTCTTAATCTGTCTTCATCTGTCAACATTGAAAACTTGTAATCTATTATTCCCTGTCCGTCTTTTAAGTATCCATTGTCTCTTATTCCTTCTAAAAATTCTCCATATGCTCTTGTCAAATATTGGGCCTGATATTCACTATCTTCTCCAAATATCAAATGACTTATTTCATGTTGTGTTGTTTTGTTAAAGTCTATTACTTTTCCTGAATCTACATACTCTTTATTTATCCATACTGTACCGTCTTTTGTTATCGCAAATCCGTTAGCTGTCAATTTTGCCAACGTATCATCATCCATTTTTGATGTGTCTATATCTTCTGTTCCGTAAAAATGTACTTTAACTCCTTTTTTTGTTAATGAACCGAATCTTTCTTCCAACTCTTTTTTTACCTGCTGTTGTGTCTTGCCTTTTGTTTCTATGAAACCTATTCTCATCATCTTCTGGACTGCTGTTTCTGCTTCTATACTCTTTAATATTTGAAGATTACCGTCCGCATCTCTTGTCGTAAGTATTCTTTTTATCCCCTCAACACTTCTTCCTGCTTCTTCATATATATCCTTTGCTTTTCCTCTTCCTGCTCTTGTCAACCAGTATTCTGTTCCCAAATCAACATTTATAGGATTTATTTCTCTTCCTTCAAATTCTCCTGCTTGTCTATTTGTATCTCTGTTCACTCCTGTTATGTCCTGATTTATTTGTACATTACTTCCTACTGTTGACAATACATCTCTTGCCTTATCTGTTTCGGCATAGTTTACTCCTACTTTGTATACTGCTCCCTGTTCATTTTCTTTTCTTCCGTCTGTATAGATTGCTTTCCCTTTTTCATCTCTTTTTGTATACGTTACATTAGGATATACTGTTACATTTACTCCTACTTTTCTGCTCTTATCTATATCATGTAAGTCCTGTTTCTCATATCCCTGTCCATTCAAAGTAAATCCACCGTCTATTAGTGAACCTACCTGTACTATTTTCCCTTTTACATCAAGCATTCCGCTTCCTGCTGTAAACTCTGCTACATTTCTTGTTATCTTTTGATTTACATCTCCCTTGTTATATCCCACTGTTGCACTTGATATATACGGTCCGTTTACTGCCTTTCTTTTTTCTGTATGCGGACCTATTCCTATCCCCAAACTTATTGAATATCCTCTACTGCTTGAGTTCACACTGTCCTGCACACTTATCGTTTCATGCGGTCCGTTTACTGTTCCCGATATACTTCCTGTTCTTACTGCTACTCCTACTGTCTTTACATTTCCCGTATTATTGTAATGACTGTTTCCTTTTGTTATATCTTCATTCTTGGAATAATATACTCCTTCACTTTCCGACTTTTGGTTGCTTATACTTGGGGTTATAGTTGCATTCTTATCTTTAAATGCATTTATCTGTCCGTTTGAATCTACCATTCCTTTTGCTACACTTAAACCGAAGCCTGTACTGCTTGAATTTTCTTTTATTGTACTTACTCCCGCTTCTTTTAGTATCTGTCCTGTTATATTGTATACTGTATCTCCTTCATTCAGTATGTTAAGTCCTCTTGTATGTAGACTTTCTCCGTTATACTCCACTCCTCCGCCTACATGAAGATTGCTTCCTACCGATATACTTTCTTCCCTATGGTATACATTCTTGTTATGACTTACATTTATAGAGCCTGTCACACCGAAAGGATTTGTAAATACTCCTCCTATGGCAGATGCTGCGGACATTCCTGCACTGTATGCTCCCAGTCCTGCATTCAGATAGTCTTCTTTATGTTTTGCATTCTTTATATTCTTTCCTGCATCCCATATCTGTTTTGCTGCTCCCACTACAGGTATGCTTGCTGTTATCCCTACTCCCGCATATGTATTCTTCGTTACTCTGTCTATTGTTCGCTCTGAATGCATATCGAGTATATTTATATGTTTTCCTGTATATGTTAATTTTCCTCCTATACTTCCATTTGTAGGTCCAAAGTCTATATCTCCTTCTTCACTCTTTATGTCTACATTTCCTGCTGCCTGTAGCTTGTTTGCTATTATTTCTTTCGTTACTTCTTTTATCTTATCACTGCTCTTTCCGTATCCTACTCCTGCACTTACTCCTCCCCAGCTTACACTTATACTTCCTTTCAGTCCGCTTATCTTATGTTCTTCTTCTCTTAAGCTGTTTTCTACTCCGGGTAATACTTCTACTCCCTTTTTCCCTCTTAAATATACATGTCCTGCTGTCTGTACATCTACTCCTTCTACTTTTAACTTGCCTTCCGAATCAAACTTTATGTCTGACCCGTTATACAACTGACTTAGTCTATACTTCTCTGTTGTATCATTTACATAATCACTTGCTTTTCCGTATCTTGCTCCAAACCATTTCTTTGTTGTATGCGAATTATAGACACTGTTTAATTTGTCCTTAGTCCCTTCTACATATATATTTCCTTCTGAAAATCCTATTATCGCTCCTTTTGCATGGAAGTTTACTCCCTGTGCTATTACTCCCTGATTATTTGTCGATATATATTTGCTTGTCTTTTCGTCTACTCCTTTAAAGTTCATTAACACATTGCCGTCTGTTGTTAAATCCACATTATTGGCATATACATTGTCCTCTGCCCAATGTTCTGTCGTCGTTTTACTTCTTCCGAATCCTCTTCTGCTCTTATGTGATGTTGTTCTTTCTTTAAATTCTGTATCTACTGTTGACAGCATCTTTAAATATCTTTTCGCATTTAATACTATATTATCTTTTCCTCTTATATCACTGCTCTCTAATATTATATCTCTTGCCGAATCAAGTACCGTATTACCTCCTTCTCCTATTTCTCCCGATACTGTCTTCATCTTATTCAATGTATCCCATCTTGTTGATTCCTGTACTTGTACTTTCTTTGCCGGTCCATAAGTTACGCTGTATAAATCATCATTTTTCCCGTGACTTCTTTCTATACGTTCTCTTACCTCTTTTGTTACTTCTTTTGTTTCTACTGCTCCTTTTTTCTCATCTTTTAAGGATATTGTTTTATCTACTATGTCTTTTTCCGTACTCTTTATATATGTTCCGCCTTTTCCTTTTATGTTCCCGGCTACATTTTCTACTTCTTTTCCTTCTACATAGACAAAATCATTTCCTTCTATTTTTCCTATGTTTCTTATACTTTCTGTCACTCCTATTACTTCAGGAGCTGATGCTCTTCTTACTATAAATCCTCTTAATCCTCCACTTTGCGGTTGTGACATTATTGTCTGGGATGTTATTGTACTTTCATTTAAGACTTTTCCGTCTTTAGACATAACTTTCGTAAATTCTGTTCCTGAAATTACTGCACCTGTATTTGTTACTCCTTTGTTTCCTTCTACAATTACATCTTTTCCTTCTATTTTTGCTATGTTGTTTCCTATACTTGCATTTACTATTTTTCCTTTTACATCTATAAATGTTGTTCCTTTTCCTGCCTCTCCTATTTGCGATGTATTTATAAGTTCTCCCACTTTTATTACTGTACTTTGACTTCCTATTATACTTGAAGGATTTATTACCATTCCTACTTTTCTGTTATCTACCAACACTCCGTCTTCTCTTCTGTATATACCTTTTGTATATTCTTCTGTACCGTTTACTACTTTTCCCGTTACTTTCAAATATACATTTTCTCCTTTTATTCTTCCTCCGCCTGCAAGTATTACTTTATTTTTCTCATCTTCTATATATCTTTCTGTATTATATACATTCTTTGCATCTATTCGGACTCCTTTTTTCCCTTCTATATTTCCTCCGTCTTTATTTATCACATCTCCGTTTTCTGCTTTTATGTATATACTTCCTTCACTCGTTATATTTGAATCATCCATATCTATTCGATATGTTCTTTCTTTTTCCTGTTTTACTGTTTGAGGTCTCGGTTTTCTTCTTAATCTTGAAAATATTCCTCCTACTGCTGCTCCTTCTGTTCCTGTTGCTTTTAATACGTCTTTTATTTCTACTTCTGTTGTCCCTACATTTTCAAAATGACCGTTCTTTACTTCCCCGTATATATCTCCTTTTGCATCTATTTTTCCGGTGTCATTTCTTATTAATGTTTCCGCTATTAATGTCAAACTTCCTTCTGATAATATTTTCCCTCTGTTGTTTTCTATTATGCTTCCTTCCAAATATGTATTTTCATTCCCTTTTATTAAGCCTGTCCCCTTATTTAACAGCTTTCCTTCAGCTTTTACATAAAGGTTTCTATCCGATAACAGATTCCCTTCATTTTCTATGTTCTTTGCTGTTACCGATAATGTATCCAGCCCTCTTATATCTTTGGCATTCTTTAAGTCCGATTTCGTATCCAGTCTTAATATCCCCGATACTATTTCATCTTTTAGTATTATTCCTTCCTGCCCTATTAACTCCAATGTATTTTTTCTTTGCATTTTTTCTTTTATTGTTACTTTTTTTCCGTTTAATGTTGTTACTGCATCTCCTTCTACTAATCCTTCATATTCGTACTCATTAGGCGTAGTTAATTCCACTACACCTCTTGATACTATTTTTCCTTCTCCGTTTGATACTTTTCCTACATTTAACGTTGTTTGTCCTAAACTTGCTATTATTCCTTTTGTATTATCAAGTCTATCTGCTTTTAATTCTACTCCTGTTGTCTGCTCTTTTACTTCGTCTTTCTTACTTTCTTCTTTCTTGTCTTCTTTTTTCTCAGGTCCTTTTTCTTTCACTTCCCATTTTTGTGCTTCTTCTTTTGTTATTCCGTCTGATAATATATATCCTTCTCTGTTTATTGTTTCTTTTACATTAAGGTCTATTTTCCCGTTGCTTCTTATTATTCCTGTCAGGTTATTCAGTTTTTCTCCTACTACTTTTACTCCTTCAGAGCCGAATATTTCTCCTCTTATGTTACTTCCTTCTTTGCTGCTATATCAAGTTTTTCGTTTGTTAATATCTTTCCTTCATCATTTATGAATTTATTTGCATCTATTTTTTGATGTTTCCTTTTAGTGTTCCGTTTTATTGTCTATTACTTTTCCATCTAAAGTTAAGGCTCCTATAGATTCTACTTTACCTTTGGCATTTCCTGTAAGATTGCCTCCTATTCTTACTTCTCTTCCTTTTATTAATCCTTCTGTATTATCTACTGCTCCTGTTATATTTATTCCTTTTTCTGTTTCTGCTTTTGTGTTTTCTTCCTTTTTATTACTTTCCTCTTCCTGTTTTGCTTCTTCCTTTGTCAGTCCGTCTGATAATATATATCCTTTTTTATTTACTGTATTTACTACATCCAATTCTATTTTTCTGTTACTTCTTATTTCTCCTGATAAGTTATTCAGTTTTTCTCCTACTATTTTTACTCCTTCGGAACCGAATATTTCTCCTCTTACATTGCTTCCTTCTTTTGCTGCTATATCGAGTTTTTCGTTTGTTAATATCCTTCCTTCATCATTTATGAATTTATTTGCATTTATTTTTTTGATGTTTCCTTTTAGTGTTCCGTTTTTATTGTCTATTACTTTTCCATCTAAAGTTAAGGCTCCTATAGACTCTACTTTTCCTTTAGCGTTTCCTGTAAGATTTCCTCCTATTCTTACTTCTCTTCCTTTTATTAATCCTTCTGTATTATCTACCGCTCCCGTTATATTTATTCCTTTTTCTGTTTCTGTATCTACTTTTTTATTGTCTTCCTTTTTACTTTCCTCTTCCTGTTTTGCTTCTTCCTTTGTCAGTCCGTCTGATAATATATATCCTTTTTTATTTACTGTGTTTGTTACATCCAGTTCTATTTTTCTGTTACTTCTTATTTCTCCATTACTGTTATCCAGTTTTTGTCCTGTTATGTTTATTTTTTCTGTTGCAAATACTTCCCCTTTATTTTCTGTTTCTTTGGATTTTATATCCACTTTTCCCTGTACTTCTATTTTTGATGTTATTTTTGTCTTGTCACTTTCTATCTCAAATGCTTTTTCTCCTAATGCTTCTTCCAAATATCCAGTTATCACTTTTGCATCTATTTCTGTTTCTTTTGCTTTTATCTGTACTTTCTTTCCTGATGTTGTTTCTCCTTTTATTCTTACTTTCTTCGGTGTTTTATATACTACTTTCTTTCCTGCATTTACTTTGTTTGTTGTTATATCTCCGTTTGCTGTCAATACTACATCATCTACACTTACCAAGTCCCCTTTTGTATTTACTCCTGCTCCCTTATCATTTGATATTATATCTATTTTTCCTGCATACATACTTCCTGCTGCTTTTCCGTCTACTGCTATTCCGCTGTATGTTTCACCTTTACTTTTTACTTCTTTTGTCTTATACTGGTATGTCTGTCCTCCTGCCGATACCATTACTCTTGTTTCTCTTGATGCTTTTATTACTCCCGCTATATCTATCGTTTTCCCCAATAATTCAAGATCTGTCAAGCTTAATGCATCTATTCCTTTTTCTCCTATTCCTATATGTCCTTGTGACACGTCTATTGCTACTAAATCTCCGTCTTTCATTTGAAGACTTCCTGTTGTCAATGTCACTCTGTCGGAATTTAAAAAACCCCCGCCATTAACAAATATTCCGTTCCTATTTGCCATAACGAGGTCTGCTCTTTTTCCTGCCACTTCCACTATTCCGTTTATGTTTGTTTTATTCTTCCCTGTAACCTCTGTTATTATGAGATTTGCTTCAGGTCCGTTATCAAGATTTCTGTTTCTTACTACCAGTCCTGCGATTTGTGTATTTATGACTACATTTTTATTATTATTTAAGATTAGCCCCTGTTCACTTACTTGTAATTCTTTCAGAGAGTTGTAACTTGTTCCGTTCTTATTAGGTGCCGCTATATCTATCTGATCGATTCCCGAAGCTGTTTTCGTTACTTTTGTCCCTATACTTGCAGGATCAGGTACGATATCGGCGAATATATTAAAGTTAAAGAAAAGCAACATTACAAAAGCTATAGTCTTTTGTAATATTCTGTCTTTGAAATATTCACTCAGTCCTTCAAAAGCTCTATTCTTTTTCATGTATTTCACTTCCTTTTCTCTATTTTTAGTTTTTATCTATATCTATTTTAAATATTTAATTATTATTTATTTTATCATTTTTTCTTATTTTTTGCAAATTATTAATTACTGCCGTTTTTTATCATAAAATTACACTTTCCCCTAAATCCGGACTTTTTAATTCCCAACCTTCAAATTTTACAACGTAAAAAATGTGTTAGTGAGCGTCTATGAAAACATCTTTTTTATTTTCATAGCGAACGTACATTTTTGAGTATGTAAAATTTGAGGTTGCTAAAGGGGTTTTAGGGGAAGAATTCCCCTAAAGTATTAACTCAACATATACTTCTGTAACTTTCTGCTCGAAAGCGAAAGTACAATGGTTCCTATAATCAATATCGTCGAAAGAGCATTTATTACAGGCGATACTCCGAATTTAATCATCGAATATATCTGTACAGGAAGTGTATTGGAATTTGTTCCCGTAACAAAACTTGTAATTACGAAATCATCCAGAGATAAAGTCATCGCCATAAGAAATGCCGAAATAATTCCGGGCATCATCGTAGGCAATATCACTTTAAACAATGTCTGAACTTCACTCGCTCCCAAATCTCTTGCCGCTTCTACTATAGAATAATCAAATTCGTCCAGTCTTGCCATTATTATAAACAATGAAAAAGGAATATTGAATGTAGTGTGAGCAATAAAAATCGTTGTCATTCCCAACTCCACACCTTTATAAATACCTATCTGCATATTAAAGAAAATAAGCAGCGATACACCTATTATCAAATCAGGCAATATTAGCGGAATATAATTTAAAAATTTTACATAATTTTTTATTCTGGAATTATACCATTTTATACCTATTGCTCCGAATGTAGCCACAGCGACTGAA
Source organism: Pseudoleptotrichia goodfellowii (assembly GCF_007990505.1). Lineage (NCBI taxonomy): Bacteria > Fusobacteriati > Fusobacteriota > Fusobacteriia > Fusobacteriales > Leptotrichiaceae > Pseudoleptotrichia > Pseudoleptotrichia goodfellowii. The sequence continues at coordinate 1,864,557 of NZ_AP019822.1, forward strand.
AATAAGGAAGATGTTATTCCTATTATCAGACTTCGACCGAATGCTTGCCACAAATCAGGAGATTTTTGAAAGAGTTCTATGTACCATTTGAGTGAAAAACCTGTCCATGAAAAACTTTTCGAGCTGTTAAAAGACAGCACGACAAGCATAACTATCGGTAAATAGAAAAATATCATTACAAGTACGAAAAAAAACAGTGAAATTCTTCTTTTTTCATTCATTACTCTTCCTCCTCCTTTTCCATTTTCATTGATAACCATACCCCAAAAGTCGTTATCACTATGAAAACTGTTGAAATTGCTGAAGCCGTAGGCCAGTCTCTTAATTGAAACATTCTGTTTGCGATAATATTTCCAAGCATTATCCCGTCAGTTCCTCCCACCAGATCAGGTACGGCATATGAGCCTATGGCAGGAACAAGGGTAAATATTACAGCAGTTACAATTCCCGATTTTATTCCAGGGATGAACACTCTCATTAATGCCTGAAATTTATTTGCTCCCAAATCACTTGCCGCATCAAGCAAAGAAAAATCGAATTTTTCAATAGCTGAATAAAGCGGCAAAATAGCATAAGGTAAAAATACGTATACACTTATTATAATTACTGCATTTTTATTGTATAATAATGCCAAAGGTGTTTTCAATCCGAATACTTTCATCAAAAACTGATTTACAATTCCGTTATTTCCGAGTATCGCTATAAAAGAAAATATTCTTACAAGAAAATTAGTCCAAAAAGGTATTACTATGAGTAACAACCATAAATTTTTGTACTTTGATCTCGATATATAATATGACACGGGTATAGCAAGAAATAAAGTGACAGCAGTAATCCATACTGATATATTCAGCGTTTTAACTACTACTTTTATTATATCATTAGAAGTAAAAAGTAAATTGTATGCTGCCATTGTGTATTTCAAAGGTGTTGCAATCCCGCCGTAAGCACCTTTTTTTAAAAAACTGAAAGCTATGATTATGAGTGTCGGAAGACCGAAAAACAGTGTCATCCACAAACTTATAGGCAAATAATATGCCCATTTTAAAAGTCCCTTTTCATTTATTTTTTTTATAACTTTTTTTGCCAATCAGTTCACCTCCACTAAATAGGCATCTTCATAATGCCAGTAAAAGTAAACTTTTTCTTTCCATTCAAAAAGTTCTTCTTCAGTCAAAAATTTTCTATGCTGATCGTAAGCATTGATTATTCTGTTTACTCCGTCTATTTTTATAAACAGTTTACTTTGGAATCCTGTATAAATAACTTCGTCTACAGTACCTTTTATTACTTTATAATTATCATTATCTGTATATCTCGGCTCTGTATCCACTTTTATCTTTTCCGGTCTTAATGTCAGCTTTACATTATCTCCGACTTTCACAGGTTTATCAAGTTCTATTTTAAATCTTCCCAATTCTTCATTTTCTGCATATCCATATTTATCATATACTTCGGTAACTTTTCCTTCTATAAAGTTTGTTTCTCCTATAAAATCAGCTACAAAGCCATTTGCAGGCATTTCGTATATTTCATTGGGAGTACCGATTTGCAAAACTTCCCCTTTATTCATAACGGCTATTCTGTCGGAAACACTTAATGCCTCCTCCTGATCATGCGTTACAAATACAAAAGTAATCCCCACTTCATCGTGAATAGTGTCCAATTCTATTAATAATTTTTGTCTTAATTTTGCATCAAGTGCTGAAAGCGGCTCGTCCAGCAGTAATACATCGGGTTTACTGATTAATGCCCTTGCGATAGAAACTCTCTGTTTTTGACCTCCTGAAAGATTTGAAGGCATTTTATCCTTATGTTCTTTCAATCCTACCAATTCCAAATATTTCAATACTTCCTTTTCTATTTCCTCTTTGGAAACTTTTTTTATCTTCAAAGGAAATGCCACATTTTCAAATACAGTCATATTAGGAAACAGTGCATAATTCTGAAAAACAGTGTTTACATTTCTTTCGTTAGGATTCAGATGATCTATAACTTCTCCGTTTATAGAAATAGCCCCTTTATCCGGTCTTATAAATCCCGCAATCATTCTCAGTAACGTCGTTTTACCGCAGCCTGAAGGTCCTAATAATGAAAAAAATTCTCCTTTTTTTATCTCAATATTTATATTTTTTAATATTTCTTCTTTCCCGAAAGTTTTTCCTACATTTTTAATTTCAAGATTTTTTTTCAATTCTTTCTCCTTTCAACTCCCAACTATATTAATTTTTTTAATTTAAAAAACAAGATTAATTTTCATGATTGTTCTCCCCTCCCGCATTTTCGGAGTCGACGAAGTCGCGTAGAACGCGGGTAGCGGGAGTATGAGGGCGGCAATGAGCCCTCATGAAAATAACCTTGTTTGATTATATCATATTATTTTAAAATTTTATATAATTTTTTGTTTTTCATTTGAACTTTTTTATAAATTACAGCAGACATTTTATCAATATATTAATATCCCTGTTATTGCAGCGAGAATTGTTATAATAATCGGATTTATTTTCCATTTTAAAAATAACACTATTGTCACCAGAAATATTATGATGCTTTTAAAATCGATGAAATTATTTTTATCCATTAAAAGTAAAGTTGCCGACAAAATCAATCCCACAACTACTACTCTCAAACCTGTAAAAGCATTGCTGATATATTTATTATCCTTGAATTTCAGGAAAAATCTGCTGAATATTATCATTATTATAATCGAAGGTGTTATCAATCCCAATGTCGCTACAGTTGCTCCGATCACATCTCCTGTTACGAGATAGCCTACATAAGTTGAGGCATTAATCGATATAGGTCCCGGAGTTACCTGTGATACGGCAACTATGTCGGTAAATTGTGAAACAGTTATCCAGTTATGTATTTCCACTACTTCTTTCTGAATTAACGGCAAAATAGCATATCCGCCTCCGAAACTGAACAGACCTATTTTAAAAAACACTGTATATAGCGTTATTAAGGTTCCCATATTCATTTTTTAGCCCTCCGGTTCATCCATATATTTCCCGAAACCGCTCCGAGAATAATAACAAGTATCGGCGGAAATTTAAAATAAGCAACCGATAAAGCAATTATTATTACAATTATTAAAGTATATCTGTTTATTTTTGCCTGCTTTCCTATTGTATAAACACTCGCTCCTATAAGTGCAACAACCATAGGTCTTACAGCTTTAAATGCTTTTATCACATAAGGATTATCCTGAAAATTCTCAAACAAAGCTGCAATAAGCACGATAACCAGAAATGCCGGCAATGTCGCTCCTAATACAGTTGCAAATACTCCTGCATATTTTTTTATTTTATACCCCACAAATACTGCCATATTTATCGCCAAAACCCCCGGAGCCGACTGTGCTAAAGCCAGTAAATCAATAAATTCATTTTTTTCTATCCATTTTTTCTTATCTACAATTTCATTTTGAATGAGAGGAACCATTGCATATCCCCCTCCGAGGGTAAAAGCTCCTATTTTAAAAAATATCCAAAACAGTTCAAAATATATTTTCATAACACTCCCTTTTATCAGTATCTTCCTAAATTCGGATCTGAACCTGAATATCCTGTCGGCTTCATATTCGTTATTTTTTTCATATCTTCTTCTGACAGCTCAAAGTCGAAAATATGAAAATTACTCTGTATTCTCTCTTTTTTCGTCGATTTCGGCAATGCGGCTATTCCTTGCTGAACAATCCATCTTAAACATATTTGAGCCACAGTTTTATTATATTTAGCTGCTATTTCAGCCAAAAATTCATTATCCAGAACAACTCCTCTGCCTAAAGGACTCCATGCTTCAACTGCTATATTATGTTTTCTGCAAAATTCCACTGTTTCTTTCTGATTATGTCCCGGATGAAATTCTATCTGGTCTACCATGGGCTTTACCTCACAATCGGAAAGCAGTTCTTCCAGATGATGTACTAAAAAGTTACTGACTCCTATTGCTTTGATTTTTCCTTCTTTATGGAGTTTTTCCATAGCTTTCCATGTTTCTTTTATTTTTGTTCTCCACTCATTTTCGTATGCCTTTGTTACAGGCCAGTGAATAAGGTACAAGTCAACATATCCCGTATCAAGTTTTTTGAGGGATCTCTCAAAGGCTTCAAGAGTATTTTCATAACCTTGCTCTGTATTCCATACTTTGGTTGTTACAAAAATATCTTCTCTTTTAAGCCCTTTTGATTTGAGTCCTTCTTTTATCCCTGAACCTACACTTTCCTCATTTTTGTAAAATGAAGCAGTATCTATATGAGTATATCCTGTTTCAATCGCTTCTTTTACCGAATTAAAAGCTTCTTTTTCATCTTCGATTTTCCATGTTCCGAAACCTAAAATAGGCATTTTTACACCGTTTAACAATATAACCGTTTTATCGGAATTTTTCATTCAAATCATCACCCCCTGAAACAATTTCTAATTTTTATTAAAAAATTCTTTTGCCAGTTCTTTTAAATAAAACACATCATATACTCCACACAACTCTCTTACCGAGTGCATTGCGAGCATAGGAACTCCCAAATCTATGGCATCTATGTCCAAATGCGTGGAAGAAATAGGCCCTATTGTGCTTCCGCCTCTTTCATTGGACTGATTTACAAAAGGCTGTATTTTAATATCGGTATTTTCTATTATCTGCTTTAACACTGCTATCGAAAATCCGTCAGAAGTATATTTCTGATTTGCACTGATTTTTACGGATATTCCTTCGTTTATTTTTCCTCTGCTTGTAGGGTCGGTTTTTTCCATATGAGCAGGATGTGCTGCGTGAGCTCCGTCAGCTGATAACATAAACGAGCATGAAAGCATTTGTAAAAACTCGCTTCTTCCGTACCCGAGAGAACATACTATTCTTTCGAGAGTGTTTAAAAGATAATTGGAATCAGCTCCCTGTTTTGTGGCACTTCCTATTTCTTCATTGTCAAAACCTACAAAAACATTTATCTGATCGTGAATATCTTCAGCTTCGATTAGTCCCAAAAGCCCTGCATACACTGAAACAAGATTGTCCAGTTTAGGAGCGGAGATAAATTCCTCGTTTGCTCCCAAAAGAGTTCCTTTTTCAATGGAATATACAAACAAATCAAAATCAAGAACATCTTCTTTCTTGACATTTGTTCTGTCAAGTATTAATTTCAGCAAATAGTTTTCTTTTTCAAACTCGTTATTTATAAGTCCGATTACAGGCAATGTATCTGTCTGTCTGTCTATTTTTACTCCGTTATTTACTTCTCTGTTTTGATGTATAGCAAGATTAGGTATTGTCATTAAAGGCTCTTCTATTTTCATTCCGATTGTTTTAGGGCTGAACAGATTATCACTTCTCACGACAACTCTTCCTGCTATTGAAAGAGGTCTATCAAACCATGTACTTAATATAGGTCCTCCATACACTTCGGTATTGAGTCTAATTAAGTTTTCCGTTACTATTTCAGGTTGAGGCTTTATTCTGAATCCCGGAGAATCTGTATGCGAACCGAATATTTTAAATCCTTTTTTCAAATCTATATTTTCTCCCAATGTAAAAGCAATCACAGTAGAATTTGATCTTTTTAAATAGTATCTTCCCCCTTTTTTCAGTTCCCATTTTTCTTTCGGATTCAGTCTTTCAAAGCCGTTTTCTTCCAAAACATCCGAACAGTTTTTAACTACATGATATGTACTTGGACTGTCATCTATAAATTCCACCACTTCCCTTGCGAAACTTTTTACTTCCATATCTTCAAAACGTTTCTGTATTTTTTCGATTTTTTTATTTGTCTGTATCATTTTTCTAACTGAATATTGATTTACGAACAGCAACAAATTTTCTGACGTTCCCAATCAATTTCTCTCCTTTCTTATTTTTATTAAAAATTCTTATTCTATACCGTATACTTCGGAAAATTTTTCTTTTAAGTAATTAATATAGTGTTTGGAATCAAAAGATTTTCCTGTTATATTTTCTATTAATTCTTTCGGAGTTTTCATTTTTCCGTATTTATGTATTCCTTCTTTCAATATTTCATTTATTTGAGAGAAATCACCTTTTTTAAGTTCTCTGTCTATATTTATTTTTTGATTGATTGCATCGTATATTTGTGCGGCATAAGCACTTCCTAAAGCATAAGATGGGAAATATCCGAATGAACCGTCAGACCAGTGAACATCCTGTAAAATTCCCTCTTTATATTTTTTCGGTCTTATTCCCAAATATTCTTCATATTTATCCGCCCATTTTTCAGCAAGTTTGTCCACATCTGTTTTTTCGTCCAAATTACTGAAAATCTCTTTTTCAAGCTCATATCTTATTAAAATATGAATAGGATAAGTCAATTCGTCGGCATCGGTTCTTATAAATGAAGTCTGAACTTCATTTGTCAGCTTATAAAAACTTTCAAAATCAATTCCTGATTTTGACAAACCGAACATTTCGTCTATTTTAGGAAATATAAATTTCAAAAATTCTTTATTTCTTCCGAACATATTTTCGTAAATTCTCGATTGAGATTCATGTATTCCCATAGAAACACCTGTTCCCAATATTGTATCGCTTATTTTATCGTCTATATGCTGTTCGTACAAAGCATGTCCGCCTTCATGTACAGTTGAATAAACCGATGACAGCAAATCATGTTCATAGTAATGAGTAGTGATTCTCACGTCTTTATTATTTACATTTGTAGTAAAAGGATGTTCGCTTTCTTTTAAAATCCCTTTGTTAAAATCAAATTTTATCAAATTAAGTGCATACAGAGACATTTCTTTCTGTTTTGTAATATCGAAAGTCATTTCACTCAATTTTTTCTTATCCTCTGTTTCTTTATCGGACTTTTTCTTTTCAACAATCTTTTTAATAAAAGGAGACAACTCGTTTTTTATATTGTTGAAAAATTCGTCCAATTCTTTCACAGTAACTTCAGGCTCATAATCGTCAAGTAATGTATTATAAGGATTTTCTTCGTATCCTCTGTATTTTATAAATTTTTTGTTGTATTCTATTACTTCACTCAAATAAGTCTTAAATATATCAAAATCATCTTTATTTTTTGCTTCTTCCCATTTTTTCGTCGAAACAACTGTTAACTCCGAGTATTTCATATAATCTTCTTTAGGTATTTTTTCAAGTTTTTCAAAATATTCTTTTTTCAGCTCTTTTATTATTTTTTTGTCAACTTCGTCCAATTCCTCCACATTTATACTGTACACAAGATTCTTAAATTCGTCATTTATGATCATGGAATAATTTTCTCCGGTCAAATACCCCAATGTTTTTGAAATCCTTTCCACAGAATCTTTCGGAGCCTCAGTTTCCAAATCCCAATGCAATATCGTAATCGCATGTGTAAGTGCTTTGTTCTTTTCCAAAACTTCCCTTATTTTCTCCATCTTTTCTTTTTCAGTCATATTTTTCATAGCTACTCCCTTTCCTTTTCGTAAAATTTCCATTGATTTTTATTTAAAACTTCTTTTTCTATAAAGATATACCATTTGTTCATTTGATTACGCTTAGTTTAAATAAAATTTCTTGAAAATTTTTCTTATCTGTTATATACTTTTTGTAATAAATACAGGAGGCTGATTTTTAAATGGATTATAAAACCATAATTGTAGGTATTGCAGGAGGGACAGGTTCAGGTAAAACAAGTGTTACAAAAGCAATTCTCGAAGAATTGAATAAAACTCATATTAATTCGATTTTACTTGAACAGGATTCGTATTACAAAAGATACGATGAACTGACTTATGAAGAAAGAGTAAAACTGAATTATGATCATCTTGATTCCATTGACTTTGATTTACTCGAAGAACATATTCTCTCGCTTAGAGAGGGAAAACCTATTGAAAAACCTATTTATGATTTTCAGATTTATAACAGAGTTGACGAAACGGAACATATAGAGCCGGCAAACCTTATAATAGTGGAAGGTATACTTATTTTGGCTGTAGAAAAAATAAGAAATCTGTTTGATGCAAAGATTTTCGTGGACACTGATGATGACGAAAGACTTTTACGAAGAATAGAACGTGATCTGAAAGAACGCGGAAGAAGTTTCGAGAGCATAAAAAATCAGTATATTGCCACAGTAAAACCTATGCATTTGGAATTTGTCGAGCCGTCTAAAAGATATGCGGATATTATAATCCCTCGAGGAAAAGAAAATAAAGTAGGAATAAAAATGGTTTCAAGCAGATTGGAATATCTGTTAAATAATCTGTCTGATTAACGCTTCCCTGAAAAATCTAAACTGAAAGCAGGTAATAAAATGAAAATAGTTGTAATAGGCGGAGGAGCAGCAGGAATGATGTTCTCCACTCAGTATAAGAAAGCAAATCCCGAACACGAAGTATTTCTCTTTGAGAAATCTCCCTATGTAGCATGGGCAGGTTGCCCTACCCCTTACTACATAGCAGACGAATTGTCTATAAACGATGTGGTTTTAGGAACTGCAGAAGATTTTATAAAAAGAGGGGTAAATGTAAAAATTCATCATGAAGTAACAGGTATCGACTTTAAAAATAAGACTTTGAATGTTACAGGCAATGAAATAAACGGTATTTTCAGCTATGACAAACTTGTACTGGCTGTAGGTGCAAAATCTTTTATTCCCGATATAAAAGATTATTCTTCGGAACTTTCCAATGTGTTTACTTTATCTCATGCAGAAAATGCCATAGAAATTAAAAAATATATTACTGAAAATAAAGCAAGTTTAAAAAATGCTCTTATAGCAGGAGCAGGATTTATCGGATTGGAAACTGCCGAATCTTTTAATAAACTCGGTTTAAATGTAACCGTCGTAGAAAAATCGGGAGAAATTTTCCCTTCTGTTTCCGAAAATTTAAAAAAAGGAATTTATTCTGAAATTGAAAAAAGAGGAGTTAGCTTGAAACTGAATGCCGGAGTGGCGGAAATCATTTCAGGAAATAATGTTGCAAAAGCTGTAAAGCTGGATAACGGTGAAACATTAAATTTTGATATTGCTTTATTCAGTATAGGAATCACACCTAATATCGGATTTATTTCCGACGAACTTGAAACAGAAAAAGGAAAAATAGTTGTAAATGATAAATTTGAAACGAATATTTCCGATGTTTATGCTATCGGCGACTGTATTTTCAATAAATATTACAATACCGACAGAAATCTATATGCTCCTTTCGGAGATGTAGCAAACAAGCACGGAATACTGCTTTCAAAATATTTATCAGGAGAAAATATCCACTGGAAAGGTCTTTTGAGATCTTATGCCACTTCATTTTATGACATTAAATTAGCACAAACGGGATTATCTCTTGATGAAGCAACTGTCTTAGGCTATAATGCTGAAAAAATAGATATGAAAGCTATGTATAAAAATTCGGGATTTGCAGATTCGGTTCCCGCTCAGGTAGAAATAATTTACGATAAGGATAAAAAAGTACTATTAGGCGGAACAATGGTGGGAAGAGAAGCTGTAGCACAATTTATCGATCAGATTGCTATAGTTATTACTCTTGAAACGCCTATTGAAAAGTTTATAGATATTGACTTTGCATACTCACCTACAAATGCAAGTGTTTGGAATCCTTTACTTGTAACTTACAGAAAAGTTATAAAATAAACTTTTTATTATAACCCCCTAAAGCAGATTTGGCACTTTAGGGGGAATTTTTTCAAATTTTATTTTTCAACATTTCCAATCCTTTTCCAAAATATTTTATAATAAATGCCGCATTTTTCCGTACATCGACAGAAGAATGTTCAAAACTTAAAGATATATCCGAATTGATTAATCAGTTAAAATATCAACTGTTTTGGAATTTATACTTATTTTATCCGACACTGGCAGATTATTACTTTCTTTAAAATAAATCAGAGGGAGTAAATTCCCTCCAATTATTAATAACTACATAGAAAACGCAAACTTTTGCCAAGGTTTTATATAATCAAGTATAAACTGTTCATGATCGACTATTTTTCCGACTACATTTGATTTTCCTGTATTTTTCATATCTTTTAAAGCAATCATAAGCTCTCCGGCATAATGTCCGTATTCGCTGCTTTCTATTATTATATCTCCTTTTTTTATTGTTTCCGGAGCATTAAATAATTTAAAATTATGTCCTTTGTATTTTACTCTGCTGTTTGAAGATCTTATAAGATTTCCCGAAACATCTCCTCTGTTAAAGTGAAATTCTTCAAGCACGATTTTTTTCTCGATTTCAGGAATGTCAGGCACCAGTTCTACTGCAAAACTTGCCATATCTTTTCTCACATTTTTCAGCTTTTCAAGTTCTTCGTCAGTTGGATAACAGTTGGATATTATAATATCATCAATAGTTTCCAATGCTGCAAAATGTCTGAACTGAGTCTCTATAGGCAAATGTCTGTGCATTTCAAGAGTAGGAAGTCCCTGAGTTACAGGCCACGGTCCGAAAGTATTTTCTGCTTGGGAAGTTATAAATGCTGCTGTCCTTAGTCCATATTTTGTAAAGTTTTCAGTACATTTATTGAAAAAATCCATTCCCAGTCCTGTATATTCATGCGGATAGAAATTATGACACCCTATAAGATTCGATTTATCGGGTCTGTAGTCCATAATAGTATCGATATAATGAGTATCCATACTCATATTAATCTCTATTTTCAATCCGTTCCCTTTATAAGTCATTATGCTTTCCTGCAATCCGCTGAATCCCATATCCAGTCTTAATCCATCAGCTTCTATTTCTTTGAAAAAAGACAAATCGTCGTGAGTTATCCCGAATTTTGAAAATACTCCGGGATTTACATCAAGAATTATTTCAAAGCCTTTAGACTTTGCATAGGAATTTATTTTTCTGAAATCTTCTTTTATTTTTTCTTTTTCGTCATTTACTGATAAAAGGCAACTGAATATTCTTGAAAATCCTGCTTCAGCTGTTTTATCTATATATTGTTTCAAAGTTTTTTCATCGGTTTTTTCAGGATAAATAGAAATTCCCAATTTTTTCATTTCGTTATGCTCCTTCTAATTTTATTATTCTTCGGCTTCACCGTTTTTCTCATCTTCAAGTAATTTTTTATCATATGCTTTAAAGAATGGATAATATATTACTGTAGAGGATATTATTAAGACAATATTCAATATAGCCGCTCTGTAATCTCCGTTTGTTGCCAAAAACGCTCCTATAGGTCCCGGTAATGTCCAAGGCGGAGTAGATGTTACTCTGTTTACCAATCCCATTGATGTACATAAATATGCAATGGACGAATTTACCACAGGAACAATAATAAACGGCGGTATCAATATAGGATTTAAAACTATCGGTGCCCCGAAAATTATCGGCTCATTAATATTAAAAATCGAAGAAACTATGGAAGTTCTTCCCAAAGTTTTACCGTAACTGGATTTGGATACAGTAGCAAGAAGTATCGCAAGTCCTATAGTAGCTCCCGAACCTCCTATCCATATAAACCATTGATAAAAAGGCTCTGCAGCTATATGAGGAATAACTTTTCCGTCTGCCAAAGCTGCTGTATTCTGATCAAGCAATGTAAGCCATAACGGTCTTACAAGAGAACCTACTATGGACACTCCGTGTATTCCGAAAGACCAGAAGAATGTTATAAGGAACACTATTACTATTACAGAAAACCATGAATCCGTAGCTTTTACAAGAGGCTCTATAATTATTTTCATTATTCCGTGTAAATTTATATTAAGCCAGTATGTTATTGTTGCTACTACTAAAACTACAATAAGTGTAGGAGTAAGTGCTTCAAATGATCTTGCTACTGAAGCCGGAACACTGTCAGGCATTTTTATTCTAAAGCCTGTAGTTGTTGTAAATCTGTAGACTTCCACTGCGAATATTGCTATTATTATACCGACAAAAAGTCCCGCAGAGCCCAGATTTGTCATAGGCATTACAAAACCTGCAGCTTCCTGAAAAACTGTAGCTCCTTCAGTACCTTTTTCAGCTATTATCTGAACTTCCTTACCGTCTATTACCTGAGTAACTACAAGTATTTCTTTTACGACACTCGGCACTATTGTGAGCAAAAATCCCGAAGTAGCAAGTATTGCTCCTGTAATCCCGTCAAGTTTATAGGATTTTGCCAGACTGTTTCCTATACCCATAACCGCATAAAGGGCCATTATAAACATAGTCATACGATAAGGTAATAATATTTGAGCTATATTTTTCTTAGCCCATAATGATATTCCCCAATCTGCCGGAAACGGCGGAAACGCAACAATCAAAAATATTGAACCTACTATTATTAAAGGCAATGTTGCTATAATCCCGTCCCGAATAGCTCTAAGATGTCTTTGCTCTGAAAGTTTTGCCATTTGCATTGATAATTTTTCCAACATATAACTTTTTCCTCCTGTATTTTTTATTTTAAATTTATTTTACACAAAAATTTATTCTGTTTTCTTGCTTTATCTCAATATCTATTTTGCAATCAAAGCCTGTATCTGTTTCAATAATTTTGGTCCTCCCAGAGGACTGTACGCCTGAGGCTGTATCATTTCGCACGGAACTCCCGCATCTTTTGCCTGTGCACTCAAAGTATCAAATCTATGTCTTACCTGAGGTGCTACCATTGCAGCATCATAGCCGTTTTTCACTTCATCTTCAAACTGCTGAGTACTTACCGCTTTAACTTCGACTTCCACTCCTTTAGCTTTTGCTTCTTTTTCAAGTGCATTTACAGCTATTGTACTTGACATTCCCATAGAACATACAAATAAAATTTTCATAAGTTACCTCCTATTTAAGTCGTATTTTTTGTATTAAACGAATTTTGCCCAATAAAACCATAAGTAAGATATTATTCCGAAAATCACTGCAAAAGTCGCATATTGTATCCAGAAACTTTTGCAAAAACCTTTTTTGGAATCTATAAAATGTCTGACCCATGTAAATCCGAAACTTGAAATAAACACATTTCCTAATAATATTCCCAATCTTACATCTTTTACTCCTACTAAACTCAACAAAAACGGAAATACTATAGAACCTGCCAAAGAACTTAATATAATCCCTATTGCAGATTGCAGGCTGAAAGGCTTTATTTCACTGTCTTTCTTTTTTTGATCATTTTTTTCTTTTTCCTCTTTTTCCTTTAATTTTTCTTCCTGTTTTGCATTGTATTTCTTTATTTTTCTTTTCATGTATCCCCCTGTTTTTATTTTTTTTCAAGATTCTCTATTCTTCTGTACATTTTTATCATACACTCGATAAGCGATTTTGCCTCTACCGCTGTCATGAGATGATCCTGAGCATGTACAAACAGAACTGAAACTTCCATATTATCACCACTTGTTTCAGCCTGAATAATTTCCGTTTGAATATTATGAGCGGCAAGTAATGATTTATCAGCTTCTTTCAACAATTTTTCAGCTTCCTCATAATTCCCTTTTTCAGCCTCGCCTAAAGCCTCATAAGCCAGACCTTTTGCTGTCCCCGCACTGTTTACAATGTCAAAGACGATTAATTCGAGTTTTTCTTTATCCAATTTGTCTTTCCTCCTATGCTGTATTTTTTTCTATACCATAAGTATAACACTAACTTGGATTTTTTCAAGAGCCTATTTACAATTTTTTTTATTTTAATAATTTTACGAGGGCTATTGCCCTCATACTCCCGCTAATAACCTCAAATTTTAATATACTTAAAAATAAATAAAAAACTGCTCTGTAATAATATTTTCATTACAAAACAGTCTTTTCGATTTATTTTCTTTTTCTTTTCTGTTCTTCCTGTTCCTGTCTTTTTACCATTTGTACATAACGGTAAACACTCGCTTCGGACATTTCAAGAGCCTTCGCTATTTCCACAACCGCACCTTTCAGCAGGAATATTCCTTTCAAATAAAGTACTTCTATTATATTCAGTTTATCCTGCTGTTTTAAATACTCTATTGATACATTTTGAGTCGAAAGGACTTCACTTATAGCTTCTCTTGCTACTTCTTCTATGGATCTTGACAGATTTTCCGGAGCCTGAACTTCATCAGTTTCCATTTTTTCTTTTATAAATGTTTCCTGCAGCTTTTTCATCGATGCAAACAATCCGTCAAATACAGCTTCGTCAGTATTAACACAAATCATCCCTATTAATTCGCCTTCTTCACGTATAAAATAAGTGGATGACTTCAATGCCTTATTAAATTTTCCTATACCTACATAGTTGGCAATAAAACTTCTTTCCTCCCTGTCGCTTTCTTTTAAAATCTTCAATACCAAATCAGTTGCAGGACCTCCTACTTCACGATTGGATATATGATTATTTCTTATTGCTATTATCGAATGATCGGGATCGGTCAAATCATGTAATACCACTTCGCTGTTTTTTCCTAAAACCGCAGCAAAAAAGTCCACGAGCGGAATGTATTTTTGCAACTTAGAATTTGTATCATTATTATTCATTTCTTACTTCTCCTTGTATTTTTTTATTTCCAAGCTTTCAAGAAATAAATTATAATAAGTTTATCTCTCCTTAATAAAGTTATACCCCAGTTATAATCTATTGTCAACCTTTGTCATTAAATTTGAACAATCATTTTTTTAATAGTTACATTAATATTTTATATTCTTAGTCAAAACTTTTAAGAAGAGACATTAATTCTTCAGTTGTTGTAGAATTTTCGAGTTTTTCCAACAATTCTTCATCATAAGATAATTTCGATATTTCCGCTAATAAATCCAGATGCTCATTTTTCACGCTCTCAGGAGCAGCTATCATAAAAAATATTTTTGACATTTCCCCGTCCATACAGTCAAATTCCGCTCCTTCACTTATTGTTCCTACAGCCAATGCTATTTTATTTACCGCTTCGGATTTCGCATGAGGTATAGCTATTCCGTCCTGTAATCCTGTTGATGATAATTTTTCTCTGTCTTTCAAATCATTTATGAACTGCTCCATATTTTCAGGATCTACTATATTTCCTTTTAAAAATAATTGTGCCATTTCACTAAGAATCCCGTCTTTTGTTCTCGATTCCAAGTTGATTTTTACTCTGTCTTCAGTCAAATAATCTATTATTTTCATTTCCTTCTCCTATTTTGTAATCAGATTTTCTCCCATTTCTTTAAAATTTCTTCTATTGTTTCTTTCTGCGATTTTTCGGACAAATTATAAGTTATGTAGCCTTTTTCTTTTCTGAACCAGGTCATTTGCCTTTTGGCATATCTTCGACTTTCTTTTTTTATTTCTTCTACTGCTTTTTCCAAAGAAATTGCCCCGTCAAAATAATCAAACAGCTCTTTATATCCTATAGCCGTTATTTTATGCCTATTTTTACTATATTTATCATATACTTTTTTCACTTCGTCAGGAAGTCCTTTATTTATCATTATGTCTACTCTTTTATTGATTCCTTCGTACATTTCTTCTCTGTTTCGTGTCAAAAATATTTTCAAAAAATCGTAATTATTATTTTTTATATTTTCCGTTCTTATTTCGCTGAACTTTTTTCCTGTGAGAATACATACTTCCAAAGCTCTCACAATCCTGACTTTGTTATTCCTGTCTATATCATTATATGCTTTTATATCAATTTTTTCAAGCTCTTCACATAATTCTTCCACAGTTTTTTTTTCCAGTTCTTTTCGTAATTTCTCATCTTTTGAAGGTAAATCCGAAAATCCTTCTGTCAAAGCTTTTATATAAAGTCCCGTACCACCTGTGATTATTATATTTTCTTTATTTTTTTCTTTTTCTTTCAATATTCTGTTCGCTTCTTTTTCAAAATCACCCACAGAATAATCTTCATCAGGATTTATAATATCAAGCATATAATGCTTTATTCCGTCCATTTCTTCAGTTGTAACTTTCGCAGTTCCTATGTCCATTTCTCTGTATATCTGCGTTGAATCTGCAGAAATAATATCGGAATGTATTTTTTTCGCAAGAATTATAGAAATATCGGTTTTCCCCACACCTGTAGGTCCGCTTATTACAATCCCTTTCAATAAATCATTCATTTTTATTCCTTTTTACTTTAACTTGTTACGCCGAGCCGAATTAAATAACATACTCAAATTCATATCCTGCAATGATTATCATATCTCCTTCTTCCACTCCGGCATTTTCCAACTCGACTTCCATTCCTAAAGTCCTCATCACCTGAAGGAAGTTTATAATTCCTTCATCTCCGGTAAATACATACTTTTTCAATACATCATCGACAATTCTTCCGTCTACTTCAAATACATGATCTTCGAGTTTATTAATAATCCAGTCGTCTTTTTTGTTCATTTCACACAGCAGTTCATCTACAGAATATTCTTCTTCCAATTCTTCACGAGGAATTTCTTTTATAAGTTCCCAAGCCTTCATAAGAACAGGCTTTATTCCCTCATTGGCTATAACCGACACAGGATATACGTACTCTATTCCTCGGTCTTTGACAAATTTTTCAAAACTGTCGTATTTCTTATCATCATACAACATATCTATTTTATTTGCAACTACAATTTGAGGTTTTTTCGCCAATTTTTCACTGTAATTTTCAAGTTCTCTGTTAATTTTCAAAAAATCCTCTTCGGGACTTCTGCCGTCTATTCCCGAAATATCCACAATATGGATAATCAGTTTACATCTTTCTATATGCTTTAAAAATCTGTCTCCCAGTCCTATCCCTTCATGAGCTCCTTCAATAAGCCCCGGTACATCGGCTATTACAAAGCTTTCTTCATCTCCTATCCTTACTACTCCCAACTTCGGTTTCAATGTAGTAAAATGGTAACTCGCCACTTTGGAATTTGCAGCCGACACTTTATTTATAAAACTTGATTTTCCTACACTAGGATAGCCTACCAATGCAGCGTCGGCGAGCAGTTTCAGCTCAAGCTTTATTTTCAGCTCTGCTCCTTCTCTTCCACTTTCAGCTATTCTCGGAGCTTTTCTTACAGAAGACTTGAAATGGATATTTCCTCTTCCGCCGTCGCCGCCTTTCAGAAATATAACTTTTTCATTGGGTCTATCCAAATCCAGTAAAAGTCTGTTTGTTTCAAAATCTCTTATCATAGTCCCTACAGGTACTTTAATTATAAGGTCGTTTCCCGATTTTCCCGTAGAACGTGCAGCAGCACCTCTTTCACCGTCTCCTGCCTGAAATTTTTTACTGCTTTTAAAATCGACTAACGTATTTATATTAGGATCAGTCAGAAAAACTATATCTCCGCCTTTACCGCCGTCGCCGCCGTCAGGTCCTCCGAATTGAACAAATTTTTCTCTCCTGAATGTAGCAGCACCGTCGCCGCCTCTACCCGATATAACGGTAATTACACTCTCGTCTATAAACATTTTTTTCTCCCGTTTACTTTTCTAATTTAGGTTACTATTATAGCACGGATAGAGATTTTTTCAAATATACTTACTTGCCTCTTTAATACTGAGCTTTGACATTTTATCCTTATTTTTCTCAATAAAATCTGTTACCCAATCAGGGTTTGTCTTACTGTAATCTCTCAAAGCCCATCCTATTGCTTTATTAATAAAAAATTCCGTACCGTTTAAGTTGTTTTCTATAATTTCCGACAATAATTCCGTATTTGTTTTTTCTTTTCTCAATAACTGATGATCTATGGCTATTCTTCTGAGCCAGATGTTTTTATCTTTACTCCATTTAATCAATGTCTTATTTATTTCCGGGTATTTCAATGCAGTTTCTCCGACAATCACATCTATCCCGTCAACAGTATCCCACCATGACTTTGTTATAATCAGTTTTTTTATTTTCGGAATATCCTTTTCAGTCAGAAACTTCACCATTTCTTTTAAATAGTCTATTGCCGAATACTGAAGTTCTCTATATTCATTTTCCCAGCATTTATTTATAAAATCCCAATTAATTATCTCTTCCTTTTTATATTCTTTGAAAAAATTTTTAAATATTTTTCTTCTTTCAGGTGTCTTAATGCCTATATATTTAAACTTATTCAACATATAAGCGGACATTTTTTCAGCTTCTTTTTCATTTTTGTGTTTCATCATTTCTTCAAAAAGGTTATCAAAATTCATTTCTATTCTCCTCTTGAAACTGTTTTATTTTTTATAATCCGTTATTCCGAATCTGTTCCCGAAAGGATCTTCAAATTCCACAGCATTTCCTGTTCTTATCGAAAAAGGCTCGGATAGGAGTTTTATATTATTATCACATCAGTGAGTCCGTTTTTAGTTGCTATATTTTTCAAATTATTCATATAATCATCATTAGGGGTATAAGCCACTAATACATCTCTTCTGACCCCATTTTGTCTAAATCGCAGTAATTTATATTTCAGGTTTTTATCATATTCGGCAATGAGTTTACTTATATTGTCCACTGTTTTTTCATTATCAATAATTTCAGGCACAATAACTGTTCTCACTTCATATATTTTACCGATTTCAACAAGAAATTTAAAATTTTTTATAACATTTTCATTGGAAACTCCAACCATTAATATATGATCTTTTTCATCAAAAGCTTTTATATCGAGCATTATCTTGTCTGTTACACTTAAAAATTCTTTTTTATCTTCAGTCCAAAGGGGAATCGAGCCGTTACTGTCCACAAAACAGGTCATCCGTTCCCATCGCTTTTTGACTGCTTTAAAAAGTTCCGTTAAAAACTTCCACTGGAGCGAACATTCTCCCCCCGAAACAGTAATTCCCGATATAAAAGGAGCAACTTCCTCGATTTCTTTTAAAATATCATCAATTCCCATAACACTGATTTCTTCGGGAACTTTATTTTCCCCGAACACTTCTATAGTTTCAGGATTATGACAGTACAGGCAGTCAAAATTACACCCTTGAAAAAATATTGACAGCCTGTTACCCGGGCCGTCAACATTACTGAAGGGTATTATCTTATTAACAATCCCTTTCATTATTCATTTCCTCTTACTTTTCTTTCCAATATTTTTGAATTTTCCCTTGCACCTAAACCGAATACAACCGTCTGCTGTATTACCTGTTCATTTTTGTATAATTTTTCCATTTCGGATTTTTTCACAAGATAGCCTGTAATTCTTATTACGTCGGCATCAGTAGAATACACTGAAAAATATCTCATTCCTTCTTTAAATGCACCTTTTATAATATCCAATATTGATGCCGGATTTTTTGAAGCCATTTCATCAAAAGGAAAAATATCTCCTATTCCCGATTTGAAATAAGGATGAAATCTCGCTGTCTGCTTTATGTGTTTTGGCAATACAGGCTCATCTCCTATAGGTATTCTGCATCCCGGACTTATCCCATGATCAGTGTCTATTCCTACCTGTGCATGCAACACATAATGATCATCAGTTATTTCACAGTATTTCACTTTGTAATTATGTACCAATTCCTGAAGTTTATCAATGATTTTTACTCCCAGATCGTCGGCATATTTGCTCCAACCGAATTTATCTTCTTTTTTCTCTGCTCCGATTATTTTGTTTACACATTCTGCAAGTCCTACCATTCCGAACATTCCACTGAATCTGTTTCTATAGATCAATTCTTCTTTTACAAGAAAACTCGACTCAAAAAAACCGCTTTCTTCTACTAAAAATCTTATTCTTTCGTCCATAAATCTCGCCATTTTGTTTACCGCATCAGGCAGTTTGTTATTAAGCAGATCTTCTTCATCTTTTGCCTCGTCAGCAAGTTTTGCAAGGTTAAGTCTTACAAGAGTGTAAGCTCCCCCTCCGATACTGAGTCCGTTGTAACAGCTTGCTATGGCATAATCTTTCCCGTAAAAATCCTTTTGAAACATTTTATAATTGGAAAAACTCGGTTTTGCTACTTTCAGGCTTGTTTCCACACACTGAATCGCAAAGTCGTCAGGAGTTATATCTTCGTCATACTTCAATGTTAAATTCGGTGTCATCGTATTAAGTTCCACAGTTGCTCTTAATATCATTTCTCCCGCTTTTGTTTTTTCAGGTCCTAAATTTGCGTGACAGAACGAATCGGTAATGGTTCTGTCTATTTGCAATAAAAATAATTTTATAGCTTTATACGCTTCTTCTTCGTTTTTTATATAAGGTTCGAGCAACATATCTATATTTCCCAAATATACAGGATATGAAGTTATCGACGGTACATGGTTGTACAGTATAAGTAAATTTGTCGTAGCTTCCCAGATATCTTTCGCAGGCTCCAGTTCAAGAAATTTACTTCCCTGTTTCATAAATTTTTCATAATCGGGAGTAATGTATCTCGCTCTGTAAGGGGCATTCCCCTCAAACAAATCGCATATTATCCCTTTATCTCTGTATTCCTGAATATCGGGTGTAATATTCAGCACACTCAAAGTATCTTCGGCAGCTCCTGCCAATGTTCTTAACTTCTGCTCATAAGTCAGTACTCTATTTTTTATAATTGATAAAATCTGATCCGACATTGATTTCCTCCTATAAAAATCTTCTTTAAATTCCCGTACTTATTTATATTTATCTTTTTTATACAAATATTTTACCACATTTTTTGTGATTTGGGTATAGGGATTTTATTAGGAAATTTTTATTTCAACCAGTCCGTAAGGTAAATATGTTTTACTATCAAAATATAATCCTGTTTTTGTATCTTCTTTCATTTGATATATTGTTCCTACTTTACCTTTAAATCCACCTATAAAAGTAATCATTTTATCTTTTTCTTTGCTGTATTTTTTGATTATTTTCTTTATCTCGTTTAAAATCTTTTCTAATTTATTTAATTCATTTATTGCTTCTTTTTCTTTGATTTTCTTCAAACAGAATATAACTTTTTCTATTTTATTGGTAAATCTATTAAGTTTATCAATAGTTTTTTCATTCGCTTTTTTCAACATTTCTAAAATATTTTTCTTTTTTACACTAATTATATCAGTTTCAAATTCTTTACCGAAATTTATCATTTCAACACCTAAATTTTCAAAAAAATTTTTATATTTAGGAATTTTTAAATCTTTCTCACTTTTCTGACATTTTTCTTCATCATAATCAATAACTTTATAAAGTAAATCTAAAACAATGTCCTCTTTTCCCAATTTTATATCATCACATCTTATATCTTCTTCTTTTGGAAAAATAGAGCCTTTTATTGAAGAGCCGGGCAAATAATATTCAGGTTTTTCTATCATCTCGTCTAATTTATCTTTATAATTATAAAAAGGATAAATTACGGTTATTTTATTACTCTCCTCTTTTTCTAAATTTGAATATGGTTTAACCAAATCATCTTCTCTAAAATCTACACCTTTATATAATATTTTTAAACTTCTCGGCGATACTACTATTTTTGATATCGATTTAAACTTCAAATTATATTTATTCATTTTCCCCTCCGAACTTTTCCGAATCAAGAGCTTCCAAATAAGAATTTCCAAACACTATTGCGTTTTTATACAAAATATTGTATTTATTTTGTATACTTTTTCCTATATTAAAATTCTCTCCTTCAGAGTAAATTACACTCCCGACATTTATAAAACCTATCACTTTTTTTGCTTCTTCGGTAATTTCAAATGCCTTTCTATCCGAAATATGCAAATCAATATACGATTTCTTATAATTTATAGAATTAGGCAATAACATTCCCACATTCAGATAAAAATTAGCTTTTTCAGAATTTTTTTCTTCTTTAATTTCTACTTTTCCTCTAATAAATCTATTATAGCCTTGTGAGCCTTTGGGACCTAAGTAAACTTCTTCGTCATTACCTTCATTTTCTTGAGCATTTTTTATATTTTCGAGCCACTTTATTATCATATCACTATCAGTTTTTATCATTATAATAAAATCTGTCACTATCTCTTCAGTACTTTCATTTATTATTTTCACAATAGGTACTGTATAAGCTTTATTTTCCAACCCTGCAAGATTATGAAACTGATTTTCCAATCTGAATTTTTGAATATAACTTTGTTTTTGTCTCAAATAATCTTTAAAATTCTTTAATTCTACTTCATTATTAAGTATTTTCTTCATATCTTCTTTTTTTATAAAGTCTATTTTCTTTATTTTTTCATAAATTTCTTTACTCTTGTCCCCAAATTTATCTATAACATATTCTTTCGGCATAGGTATAAAACCTTTAGGCAATACATTTGAAATCATACATTTTATTTTTTTTTCATAAATATTATTCACTAATTTTGTAATATTTTCTTCACTCTCATATTTTTTGATTTGATATATCAGCCAACCGAATATTTTTTGAGAATCAGGAAATGATGTTATATCACTTGCAACTTTTAGATTTATTAAATATTTTTTCATTCCAAGTTTCCTTTCTTATTCAACGATTTCAGTTTCTATGGAAATTTTTCCATATCCTCTTGATTTTGAATTTCCCATTCTATAATACCCATCATTAAATAATTCCAATTTTTCAACTAACTCTGCTGCTATTTTTTTTATATCTACAAAGTTTTTAAAATCTCTTAAAATAATTTCTCCTTCAAATTTCACTCCCGGTCTTATAGCTTTATATGTTCTCGGATTAGAAACTACTTCGTCACCATCTTCTAAAATAGCAGTTTTTGAGTCAATTATAAAATACTCTTCCGTATTTTTTCTACCATCAACCACCTTTAAATCCGAAAAATAAAGTCTTGGAGTAGTATTTATTCCCTCTATTCCGAATAAATATTCGGGTTTTAAATCATTTATACACTCTTTTATTTTATTTATAATTTCTTCCAAATTTTGAGAATTTAAGTTATTTTCTAATTTTCGTTTTTCATATTTTTTTAGCAAATCTTCCAAATAATTTTTATAAAATTTTTTTGTTTCTTCCATATCACTTCCTTCAGATTTCACAATAAATCTCGTACTTCCCTTAAATGCCGATGCCTGAATTAAAGGTTTTCCATCATTATCAACAGTTGTACACTGATCTACTCCTCCTATACTGAAACTTTGAGTATGATTTCCTATTAAACAGTTTGATTTAGTTTCTATTTTTACTTTTATTTTTCTCATTTTTCCACTTTCCCTTTCTACTATTTTTTCTTATTTACAGTTAAATATTTTATTTTCTGTTGAGTATATGAATAAAATAATATTAACACGTCCAACCAATCCGTTTTATCAATTTCTTCCTCTATCAATTCTTTAAATTTATCAAAATTAAAGTTTAATTTATAATCTATTTTATTTGTATTTTCTTTATTTCCAAGCTTTTTGTTATCTTTTCTCTCTCTATTTTCATTATTTTTGATAGTATTATTTATATTTTCAAATACTGTTTTTACTTTATTGAGTTTTTTACTTTTCTCTTTCTCAGTTTCAATAATATTTTTTATCCTATAGAAAAAGGAAGTTTGAAAAGGAGCTTTTTTATAAACCCACATATTTTTTATTTTCGTTTTACCATTTTTATCCTTAATTTCTTTTGTTATTTTAGAGTTTTTTATAAATAACTTCAATATCGTACTTTCTCTTTTTTCTATTTCATTGTCATATAAATAACTTACTGGTTTATTAAATAAATCAGATTTTATTTTTAGCATAATTTTCTCATTTATATATTTTTGAATCTTTTCTTTATCTATTTCTTTCTTTTCGGAATATCTCTCATCTGTAAGTAACATAAAAAGTCGAAGTTTAGGAATAAGTTTACTTTTTATTTTTTCAAGCTTTAATTTTCTTGGAGATTTTTCTTTGGACTTATCTTCTTTTTCTAAAACTTGACTTAAAAGATAATATTTTAAAGCAAGTTCATTTTTACCTTTTCTTCCTATAATATTTTCAGGTAATAATCTATATAATAATACTCTTATTTGAGCCTTTTCATCTTTTTCTCGTTCTATACTTTGTAAAAGATTATGGAAATAGCTGTTTGAAATTTTAAGGTATTCTAATCTTTCAACATCTTCCTTAAATTTACTAAAGCCGTCTGTTTCTCCTTCGCCTTTATTCCCATCATAGTAAAATAAATTAACTCCTGCAACAGATACACCCAGAATAGCTTTATCCTTTTTTTTCTCACTTTTCATTATTTTTTTCATTTTAGATAACTCTTCTTCTACACTTTTTCTATAATATCTTACCGGCTGATGATTATCCACAAAAGTTACTCCTATCGAAAGTGTCAGATTTATTTCTTTTCCTATTTCCTCGATTTCTAATCTCTCTCTTAATTCTTTAATTAAAACTTTTAATAAGATTATCGAATTTAAAAGACTTCCTATTTGTACTGCAAAAAATATGTCATCACCCTCTATATAAAACGGTAAAATCTTATTCTCAAGATTAAATTGATTTAAATATTCAGAAAACTTTTTTAATTTTATGGTTTCTTCTAATATTTTACTTAATCTGTCATACTTATTATAGGATTTTATCTCTTCAAATATTTTCCCCATATTATTCAAATCAGCTTTCACAACAGCTATCTTACCACGTGTATTTATCTTATCAGAAACTAAATCATCCAAGCTTTTTACAAAATGTTTATACTCTATTTTTTCTTCCCTTTCATTTGAATCACTTTCAATTTTATCTTCTTCATTTCCTTCCTTAATTTTTCCTAACTCCAAAAAATTAAAAATTATATCCTGATTCTCTTCTATAATTTTACTTTTTACTTTTGGACATTTCAAACTCTCAATTGCTTTTTTTATATATTCTATATCATCATCAACTTTCTCCGCTTTAAAATGAGTATATTTCAAAAATATTTGTCCATCATATTTTCGATAAACCTCTTGAAAAATTTCTTTCTCTATTCTTTTCAAAACATCTTCTTCTATATCTTTTTTAAATATATATTTTCCTGAAACTTCTAAAATATAATCTTCCTTATTAATCTCAAATTTTTTACTTACTACTTCTAATATATCATCTGCTATTGTTTTTGAAGCGGAACAAATTGACGATAAAGTTTTCTCATCATTAAGTCCTTGAGAAGTCATATCATCTATTCTTTGATAAATATATTTTTGTATTTTTTCTACAGAAATAGCTATTAATTTTGAATTCATATTATTCTCCTATTTTTCATTATATGTATTAAAAAGTTTAACATAGGACCTATGTGGAAAAAACATAGGATTATTTAATAACATCAGCAATTGGTTGAATTGGAAAATGAAAGAAAGCAGCGGAATACTTTTTTCTTGTTCATTACGTATTTCATAATCTTTTTTTAAATCTTTATCTTTTAAATTTTCAGGAAATTTTAGAATTTTTCTTTCATTTTCTTCATCTTTTTTATGGTTTATTTTCTCATACCAATTTTCTAAACTATAATTATTAAAAATTATATTCATTTCTTGTTTCTCGGTTTTTTCACTTTTAATGGCTTCAATTATAATGTCCATATCTTTTAATTTTTCAATTCTTTCTTTTCTCATTTTACTCTTAGGTGTATGACAAAAAATTTTAATCGGTGCAGTCGCGGTTTGTGCAAGCTCTCTATCATCGAACATGGGATTATATACACCACTTACAATTCTAGCTATTGAATCATTTGAAGTACTTAAATTATCTATTTTATCTATCCATTCTCTTATTTTATCATTTTTAAAATTAGTGCTTTTACATTCTATCACAGCCGCAACAGCTTCAATAGGTATAAATTTTATTTGACCATATTTAAATACATATGGTGTATACTGTTCATCAAATATAGCCAAATCAACTTCATTAGAAAAACTTCCTTCAGAATCCATTATAAAAACCGAACGCTCCACTTTAAACTTTTTAGGAACTATTCTTTCAAAAAAGGACTTCCAAATTTCTTCTCTGAATCCTCCAATTGTAGTTGAATGTTCTATTTGAAAGTTCAATTGGTTTATTAATTCTTTTTCATACATTACATAATTTTTAATAATATTTTCTATATTTTTCTTATTGTCATCTATCATATTTTTTCACTCCTTTTTATTTTTCAATTAAATTATATCTCATTTTTATTAAAAATCAAGTTTTTCATTAAAATTAATTACTACTCTCTGCCTCCTTGTTATTTTATATTTATCCAATTATTTACATTACACAATGCTCTATTAAAAACTATTTAGTAGGGATACTTATTCATTCACTTTATAAATTTACATTACACAATGCTCTATTAAAAACAACATTTTGAAGAAAATAAAATAAGAGTATTTTGCGATTTACATTACACAATGCTCTATTAAAAACCTACAGGCAAGTGGAGAACATTATATATTACTATAGATTTACATTACACAATGCTCTATTAAAAACATATACTCAATCTTGGTTGAATAAATGGTTGATGGGCATTTACATTACACAATGCTCTATTAAAAACTCAAGGGATTGGGAAAAGTACCTTTTTAGCGAAGTTATTTACATTACACAATGCTCTATTAAAAACAACAGATATTTTAGCATACTCTATATGTTCAAATATATTTACATTACACAATGCTCTATTAAAAACAACAGATATTTTAGCATACTCTATATGTTCAAATATATTTACATTACACAATGCTCTATTAAAAACATCCCAATTAATACGTACCGCTTTTATTCCTGAAATATTTACATTACACAATGCTCTATTAAAAACAGTAATCCTGTGGTGGAAGTATTTAATATTAATAAAGATTTACATTACACAATGCTCTATTAAAAACTGTATTTGTGTATTCGCTTTTAGGCTCAAAGCCACTATTTACATTACACAATGCTCTATTAAAAACACAATTTTTAGCAACTGGAAAAGTTGTTTTTGACACATTTACATTACACAATGCTCTATTAAAAACGAGGAAAAGGAAGACCTAAAGGAATAGAAAAGCCTGATTTACATTACACAATGCTCTATTAAAAACCTATCACATATTTTTTACTGTGCATAAATCCTGCAGATTTACATTACACAATGCTCTATTAAAAACCTTGAAATATGCAACCAAGGTAACAAGATATAAGAAATTTACATTACACAATGCTCTATTAAAAACACAAAGAGATAATCTCTTTTTCGCCTTTATTTTCTTATTTACATTACACAATGCTCTATTAAAAACTATAGCCACTTCATTAAAAGCTATTTTTCTAAAAACATTTACATTACACAATGCTCTATTAAAAACAAAATAGTCAAAATCGATACTGTAATTTATTTTTGAATTTACATTACACAATGCTCTATTAAAAACTGAAATAAAAAGTAAAAAGAAACATACTAAATTGAATTTACATTACACAATGCTCTATTAAAAACTAATTTCGCTCATAAAGACTTAAATTTTATTGTAATATTTACATTACACAATGCTCTATTAAAAACTTTCCAAACTTCTATTAATAGAATGGGAAATTACTGTATTTACATTACACAATGCTCTATTAAAAACGAAAGAGAAGTTATAAATCATTACCTTAGTTTGGATAATTTACATTACACAATGCTCTATTAAAAACGAAAGAGAAGTTATAAATCATTACCTTAGTTTGGATAATTTACATTACACAATGCTCTATTAAAAACAAAGGATCTCCTTCAACTCCTGCACTTTTTTCAAATATTTACATTACACAATGCTCTATTAAAAACTGTTGTTGTTACTTTTATTTCTCTTTTAGTTACTTATTTACATTACACAATGCTCTATTAAAAACACTCCAAAGTTGATATTGATGAATTAACTAACGAACATTTACATTACACAATGCTCTATTAAAAACCTTATTTAAACTTTTACACTAACTATAATAGCAGATTTCTTCAAATTTGTCGATAAAAATTTTTTGATACTTTTATTTTATTTTTTCTTAAAAACTTTTATTACGTAATCTATCTTTTTCTTCTAAAAACAAGGCTTTTAGAATTTCTGTCGGTGTACAGTCTTTTTTCAATTATTCATAATCGACAGATTTTTTTAACTTTATCTCTTTTTCCTCTTCCTAAACTCCCAAGGAGTAACATAGTCTTTTTTAGCAAACAGCCCTATTCTGCTTTTTTGAGCACTTTCCTGATACTGTTTCATTTTTAGGTTTTTCCTGTCATACTGTTCATACCACCAGGCATTTCCGGTTTTTACCATTTTTTCATTTATATTTTCATTATTGAGATAAACAACTCCGATTAGTCTTCCGTATCTGTCTTTTTTCTTTCCTTCTATTTTCACATCTTTATTTTTTATAAAATTCATCAATGCCTGTTTACTTTCATATCCATAATCCTGTTTTAACTCAGGAGCATCTATTCCGAATAATCTTATTTTTATAAGTTTTCCCGTTATTTTTCCGTTTTCTGCTTTCTTCACAGCTATAGTATCTCCGTCGCTTATGCACAATACTCTGTAGTTTTCCGAAAATATCGGTATACTAAGAAATAGCATAACTATTAATATCAATATTTTTTTCATTGTTTTATCCCTCTATAATTTTAATATGTCGTTTTTATGTCAACTATATAAAAAGTGAAGTTTGCTTTGTAATCGTTTTCGATTATTTCAGCTTACTTCACCATTCACTATTTTTCCAAAGCATTCTTAAAATCTTCTATCAAATCGTCAATATGCTCTATCCCCACTGCCACTCTTATTAAAGACTTCGTAATTCCTCTTGCATTTTTCTCATCTTCGGGCATCTCAGCATGAGTTATTGTATGAGGATGCGTTACCAGAGTTTCCACTCCTCCCAAACTCGCAGCCGATAAAGCTACTTTCAAATTATCAAAGAAAGGTTTTACTTTATTTTCATCTTTCAATACAAATGAAAATACGGCTCCTCCTCCTGCTGCCTGACTTTCATGTATTTTTTTACCTTTATTATTCTCTTCTGTAGGAAAATAAACTTTTTCCACTGCTTTATGATTTTTGAAAAATTCAATCAATTTTAAAGTATTCTTTTGAGCAGCTTCTATTCTCACTTTCAACGTTTTAAGACTTCTCATTAAAAGCCAGCTGTCAAAAGGAGACAAAATGGCACCGATTGCTTTTTGAGCGAACCACACTTCTTCGGCTAATTCATCGCTATTAACTATGACCATTCCTGCAAGAATATCATGGTGCCCGCTTAAAAATTTCGTTGCACTGTGTACAACAATATCTATTCCCAAATCAAGCGGTCTTTGCAAATACGGAGTCATAAATGTATTATCGGCAATCGTAAGCAATTCATACTTTTTTGCAATTTCCACGACACCTTTTATATCCGTCACATCTAATAAAGGATTGGAGGGAGTCTCTATGAATATAGCAACAGTATTATCTTTTACAGCTTTTTCTATATTCTGCAAATCGGTAGTGTCTACAAAAGTATATTCCAAATTGTACTTTCCGAAAATATCGGTCATAATTCTGTATGTTCCGCCATAAATATCCGTTCCAAGTACAATGTGATCTCCTGCTTTAAATTTTGTAAATAACGATGTTATTGCTGCCATTCCCGATGAAAATGCAAAAGCATGTTTTCCGTTTTCCAATTTTGCCATAATTTTTTCCAATTCACTTCTTGTAGGATTGGAAACTCTGGCATATTCAAATTCCTGTTCTTCTCCAAAATTTTCTATCTGAGCAGTAGAAGCCATATTTATCGTACTTTTCCAACCACTGTGTTTTCCGTCATCTTTTCTTATACCGTGTATTGCTTTTGTTTCAAATTTCATCTTTGCCTCCGTTTCATCTATTTATTTTTATTTTTCTATCCCTAATTCTTTGTGAAAATATTGTAAACAAGATTTTTCAATCAAACTTTTGTTTCTTTTAATTTCAGGTTTTTTCAAAGCTTTTTTGTATAATTTGATGTATTTTTGTAATTCGCTCACAATTTTTCTTTCTTTATTTTTAAGTAATTTATATTCCTCATCATTAATAAATACTTTTTTGTTATCAATATACTTTCTGTCAGTTATTACTAAAACTTTCGATAAATCGAGTCCTTTATTATCAACCGTAGAGATTTTATACCGATGATTTATATTATGCCTGAGAGGTATTGCGAAAAGAAGATTATTATACTCAATAATATAAACAACAGTATAAGGTCTGTTTTTCTTTTTCTCCACTTCTTTATAATTTTCATATTTTTCATAAAAATTTTCTGTCAAAAACTTAAATTCCATAACCTTACCCCTCTTTTTCAAAAAAGCCCTACTTTCCAAGCAGGACTTTATACTATCTTCTCAATAGGTAATTTTTTTTATTACCCTGTTCGCACACCTTAACGAACAGTTCTTCTCAACAGGTATTTCTTTTTATTACCCTGTTCACTACCCTATGAACAGATCTTCTAAGTATGAATATTATACAATATATATTTCTAAAAATCAATATCTTTCATATTATTTCTATTACTCTTCACCTTTAAAAAATTTCTTCATTTTATCTAAAAAAGAGTTAGATTCTTTATAGTTTTTCTTATTTAAGGAATCTTCAAATTCTTTAAGGATTCTTTTTTGTTTTTCTGTCAGATTTATAGGAGTTTCTATTTTGATTTCTATTATCTCAGAACCTGTTCCATTTGAAGTTCTGATACCCTTATCTCTTAATTTTAATTCTTTTCCGCTTTGAGTACCTTCGGATATTTTTATCGTTCTTTTTCCTTCGAGAGTCGGTACTTCAACTTCTCCTCCTAATATCGCCGTCGTCATTGATATCGGTACTTTACAGTAAATATCGTATCCTTTTCTTTTAAATATAGGATGTTCTTTTACATCGATGAAAATATATAAATCTCCGAATAACCCGTTATTTTCCCCTGCATCTCCGCCATCTCTGACAACAAGTCTTTGACCTTTCTCCACACCTGACGGTATTCTTACTTTTCTCTCAACAGTTTCTTTTTCTACTCCTGTTCCATGACAAGTGTGACATTCTTTTTCAGGTATTTTTCCTGTTCCATGACATTTATCACATTCATGTATAACTGTCTGTACTCCGAATATAGAACGTTGCTGCATTCTTATCTGCCCCGAACCGTTACATTTATCACATGTTTTCATATCGTGTCCCGGCTCTGCTCCGGAACCGTTACAAGTTTTACATTTTCCTTTTCTCTTATATTTAATTTCTTTTTCAACACCAAATGCAACTTCTTCCAATGTAAGTGTCATATTATATCTTAAGTCGGCTCCTTCTTTTACTCTCGGACCCTGACTTCTTCTACTGCTTCCGCCTCCGAAAAAATCTCCGAAAATGTCTCCTAAATTTATATCTTCAAAACCGCCGAAATTACCGAATCCTTCAGAACTGAATCCACCAAAGCCTCCAAAGCCGCCTTGACCGAAGCCCCCTTGTCCTCCGTTTTCAAATGCAGCATGTCCGTATTGATCATAGGCTGCTCTTTTTTGAGGATCACTAAGCACTTCGTTAGCTTCCTGTACTTCCTTAAATTTAGCTTCAGCTTCTTTATTATCTTTATTCATATCAGGATGATATTTCTTCGCCATTGTCCTGTACGCCTTTTTTATTTCCTGGTCAGTCGCATTCTTCGGCACTCCCAATATTTCATAATAATCTTTTTTTGCCATTTTTTATTACAAGTATGTCTAAATTCCGCTTTCGTTTTTCAAATCTTCAACTCTCTA
Source organism: Pseudoleptotrichia goodfellowii (assembly GCF_007990505.1). Taxonomy (NCBI): domain Bacteria; kingdom Fusobacteriati; phylum Fusobacteriota; class Fusobacteriia; order Fusobacteriales; family Leptotrichiaceae; genus Pseudoleptotrichia; species Pseudoleptotrichia goodfellowii. The sequence continues at coordinate 1,896,002 of NZ_AP019822.1, forward strand.
AATAAACGGTTTAAGACATTCTTCTCTCCTTTCCTTTATAGCGTTATAATGAACCTGTTAATAGTAATTTCGCAGTAAAACTTTTATTTTTATCCAATTTCAAAATGCCTGTTTTTTCTTCAAGTTTACCGCTGCAATTTGCAAAATCCGAAATTCCGAACCACGGTTCAATACAGACAAAAGGTGACGCAGGTTTACTCCAGAAAGCAATAAACGGGAATTTACCATAATCCATCGTTAATTTTCTTTCGTTTTTATTGCATTTCAATGCTACTTTTGTCGAATTCAAATCTTTAAATATTATAGCATCATTATCAAATATGTTTTTATCTAATTTTATTATTTTTTCATTTTTCAAATAGTCTTTTCTTTCGTTCAAGATTAAAGCATCTGTTCTTAGTTGGTATATCTGTGCTGTTTCTTCTTTTTCAAATTCCAAAAAATAATCTTCCAATTTTATATTTTCATTTATTTCCAATGCAAATGCCGGATGGGCTCCCAATGAAAAATACATATCTTCATTGCTTTTATTTATAACCTCATATTTTATTTCAAGACTGTTATCTATTATTGTATATGTCATGAAAAAGTCAAATTCAAAAGGATATTTTTTCAATGTTTCTTCATCAGAAGAAAACTTGAATTTCAAAAAATTCTCTCCTTTTTCGACCAAATCAAAATCTTCATATCTTGCTATACCATGTCTTGTCGTCATGCTGTATTCTTTATTTTTAAAAATATACTTTCCGTCTTTAAGCACTCCTACAAAAGGAAACAGAACAGGCGAACTGTTCGGCCAAAATTCAGGATTTCTCTCCCAAATAAATTCATTTCCGTTTACTTTGTAGCTACTTAACTCCGCTCCTGTTGACAATACTTCTATTTCAACATTTCCGTATTTTAATGTATTTTCCATTTTTACACATCCTTTTTCAGATTTGTTATTATAATCTATATTTCCGTTTTATCAGAATAAGACTTTTAAAAAACCGTCTTAAAAATATCTCTTTTACTTTAAATCATTTGTTAATACAGGAATATGAGGGCTAATCAAGCCCTCATTTATAAAATTCTTTAAAATAACATTTTAGTCTACTACTTCCGCATCTTGAACATCATCATTACTGTCAGAACTTGTATTCCCCGAAGCATTTCCGTTTGCAGCCTGTTCAGCTTGAGCTTTTTGTGCAGCTTCCTGATACATTCTTGTAGCAAATCCTTGAGATACTTTAGACAATTCTTCTACACCTTTTCTGATAGCTTCCAAATCATCTCCGTCTTTTACTTTTTTCAATTCTTCGATTGCTTTTTCAATATCTTCTTTTTCTGTTTCCTGTAATTTATCAGCATTTTCAGAGATTGTTTTTTCAGTCGCAAGAACTAACTGATCAGCCTGATTTCTTGCTTCCACCAATTCTTTAAATTTAGCATCTTCAGCTTCATGAGCTTCAGCATCTTTTTTCATTTTTTCAATATCATCTTTAGATAAATTGGACGAACCTGAAATTGTTACCTGATTTTCTTTTCCTGTTCCCAAATCTTTTGCCGAAACGTGTACTATTCCGTTCGCATCAATATCAAATGTAACTTCTATTTGAGGGATTCCTCTCGGTGCTGCAGGTATTCCTTCAAGGTTGAATTCTCCCAATCTGTGGTTATCCGCAGCTTTTGCTCTTTCTCCCTGTAATACTACTATTGACACCGCAGGCTGATTATCTGCCGCTGTTGAGAATACTTGAGATTTTTTAACAGGTACTGTTGTATTTCTTTCAATTATTTTAGTAAATACTCCTCCCAATGTTTCTATTCCCAATGATAAAGGAGTTACGTCCAATAACAATACATCTTTAACATCTCCCATTAAGATTCCGCCTTGTATTGCCGCACCTGCTGCAACTACTTCATCAGGATTGATTCCTTTATTAGGTTCTTTTCCGAAGTAAGATTTTACCCATTCCTGAACTGCAGGTATTCTTGTAGATCCTCCTACCAATAATATTTCATTTATTTCGTTAGGTGACAAGTTTGCATCGTCCAATGCCTGTTTTACAGGTCCTTTTGTTGCTTCTACCAAGTCTTTTGTCAATTCATCAAATGCTGCTCTCGTAAGTTTTTTCTCCAAATGTTTAGGTCCTGTAGCATCCATTGTAATGAACGGCAATGAAATCGAAGTTTCTAATGTTGTCGACAATTTTTTCTTAGCATCTTCAGCTGCATCTTTCAATCTTTGTATTGCCATTTTGTCATTTCTTAAGTCAATTCCTGTTTCTTTTTTAAATTCATCTGCCAACCAGTCTATTATTTTCTGGTCAAAGTTGTCTCCTCCTAAGTGATTATTTCCCGAAGTCGATATAACTTCCACAACTCCGTCACCTATTTCAAGAATCGATACATCAAATGTACCTCCTCCCAAGTCGAATACCAACACTTTTTCTTCTTTCTTTTTATCCAATCCGTAAGACAACGCAGCAGCCGTAGGCTCATTTATAATTCTTTTTACCGTAAGTCCGGCAATTTCTCCGGCATCTTTTGTAGCCTGTCTTTGTGCATCTGTAAAGTAAGCAGGCACTGTAATAACAGCTTCTTTAACTTCTTCTCCCAAGTATGCTTCAGCATCTTTTTTCAATTTTTTCAATATCATTGCCGAAATTTCCTGTGGAGTATAGCTTTTTCCGTTTATATCCACTTTATAGTCGGATCCCATATTTGTTTTTATTGAAATTACTGTAGAATCAGGATTTGTAATTACCTGTCTTTTAGCGATTTCCCCTACTATTATTTCTCCGTTTTCTTTTATATTTACTACAGACGGTGTAGTTCTTCCTCCGTCAGAGTTAGGGATTATCGCAAATGATCCCCCTTCCATTACTGCCACACAGCTGTTTGTTGTTCCTAAATCTATTCCTATTATTTTACTCATATTTATCACTCCTATTTGTTTTTAAATTTATTTATATTTTTAATTTTAAATACTTTATAATCATTCCCCTGCAACATTGAAATTTTTCTAAGAAAAAGGAATAATTTTATAAGTAAAAATCATTGTTTGAGTTTGCCAAGCAAACGAGTTTATGATTTTTACAATGAAATTATGAACTTTTGATGTAGAAAAATTTGAGTTGCCTGTTTTCGCTTCCTTTTTCAAAAGGAAGAAAAAATTATTTCTTATTCACCGTCACCATCGCCGGTCTTATTACCTTTCCTTTCAGTTTATATCCTTTTTGGAACACCTGAACAATATCGTCATTTTCCAATTCTTCTTTCTGCTCTGTCATCATCGCCTGATGTTCATAAGGATCAAACTTTTTATTTTCTGTTTCTATTTCCTCCACTCCTTCTTCTTTCAGAAGATATTTCAGATTATTCAAAATCATATTCACACCTTCTACAAGAGAACCAAAGTTTTTACTTTCTTTCGAGGCATCCATTGCTCTCTCAAGATTATCAATATTATCAAGCAATTTTACTATTATATTTTCCGAAGCATATTTTTTCATTTCGGAAACTTCGGCTTCTTTCCTTTTAGTAAAATTCTGAAATTCAGCTAACTTTCTCGTATAGGAATTTTTCCATTCCTGAAGTTCCAGTTCCAATTTTTTTATTTTCATTTCAGGGCTGTCTGCTTCTTCTTTTTTATCAGAATCTCCATTTTCAGGAGCCTTTTCTTCATCAGAATTATTTACATTTTCATTTGTTTCTTTTTCATTTTCTTCCTGAAAATTTTCCGTGCTTTCATCAGCTATTTCTTTTTCGTAATCTTTTTCAGACATTTTTTATCCTCATCTCCTTTACCTGTCATTTTTTATTTAAGAGCTGTTTCACTTCTTCGGAAACATACTCGACCAATCCGACCGTTTTTGAGTATTCCATTCTTTTCGGTCCTATTACTCCCATTATTCCCCTTGCATTTCCCATAGTATAAACTGAGAACACAAAGGAGAAATCTTCCAATCCCGCAATATCCAAATCTTCTCCGAAAATTACATTTACCTCACCGTCTTTATACTGATCAGTTTGAATAAATTGAGAAAATATCTGTTTCATGTCGTTAGGATTGTTAAAGAGCTTAACCCTGTCGATCACTTTCATAACGTCGGAAACGTTGCTTTCAAGTAAGTTCGTACCCCCTTCAAAGAACAGTTTTGTTTCGTTTTCATCCTGTTCTTCTTTTAATTCTTCCGGCATTAATAAATCCATATTCATAAAGAATTCTCCAAGATCGGACAATGTAAATGCTTCAGGACTGTTTTTTATCTTTTCGTTTAACTGTATATTTATTTTTTCCACTTCTTCTTCGCTCATAGGATTTTCCAAAAATATATTAAAACTTTTAGTTAAAAACGAATCCATAACCGCAACAGCCAAAATTCCCGTATCATTTATATGTATCAGTTTGACTTTTTTTACATTTTCCTGTCTTATCGCCGGCTCCAGAACTACCCCTGCGTATTGGCTTATTTTTGAAAGCAGTCTTGATGTTTCCTCAAATATTTTATCTATTTGACTCATCTTTTTATTATACGCTTCAATAACTTTAGCCTTTGCTTCGGTAGATATATCCCTTATTTTAATAAGTTCTTCTACATATATTCTGTAACCTTCACTTGTCGGAATTCTCCCGGAAGATGTATGAGTTTTTACAATTAATCCTTTATCTTCGAGATCTGCCATAGTGTTTCTTATAGTAGCCGACGAAACTCCTATTTCATATTTTTTTTCAAGAGTTCTCGAACCGACACTCTCACCAAATTCCAGATAATGTTTTATAATTGCTTTCAATATTAACCGCTCTCTGTCATTCATGTTACACCTTCCTTTTTATTAGCACTCATCTTTAAAGAGTGCTAATCACAGATATATAATATTATATTTTTCCTATAATGTCAAGCTTTTTTTATAATTTTTTTTTATTTTTTTAGACATTGAAAATATTGGATTTGAGAGGACTTTTGTTTTTGATTTCAGAAAAATAAATTTACTTATTTTTTTATAAACCAATAAAAAATTACCTCCAATTTTTTTGAAAGTAATTTTTCTATTTTACTATATTGATTAATCAATTAATTTAAACAGTTCCTTTATATGATTCAATTTATAATTAACTTCTTCAGTAAAATTATTTCCCAGTCCACAAACTTTAATTCCTGCTATTTTAGCTGCTTTTATACCACTATCTGCATCTTCTATAACAAGACAATCTGATTTATCCAAACCTAATGAGGAAACTGCTTTTTCAAATATTTCTGGATTTGGCTTGGAATAAGTTATATTATTCCCATCAATTATTATTGTAAAATAACTAATTATTTCTAATTTATTTAAAATTAGTTTTGCATTTTTACTGGAAGAAGCTAATGCAACTTTTTTATTTTTTTCTTTCAGATTTCTCAATACTTCCTCAACACCATCATCCAAAAAATCTTTATTTATTTTCTCTAAAGACTTAACATATAAATCATTTTTACTTTTAATTATTTTTTCTTTTTCGGCATCACTTATTTTTTTATCCGAAAAAGAAAGTATTATCTCCAGACTTTCTTTTCTGCTTACTCCTCTTAACAAATTATTTATATTTTCACTAAATTTTATTCCTAAATCATCAGATATTTTTTTCCATGCTGAATAATGAAATTTATCTGTATGACAAACCACACCGTCCAAATCAAAAATATATCCCTTAAACATTCCCATTTATCATTCCTTTTTCTTTTATTTTAACTTTATTGTTAGAAGTTATATTAACTTTATTGATTTTACTTTTATGAATTATAGAAAATTCAATTTCTTTCCATTTTTTAGGAAGTTTAGGAGAAAATTGTAGTTCTCCTTTTTCAATACTCATTCCTGCAAATCCTAAAATCAATGATTGCCATACCCCTCCTGCCGAAGCAGCATGCATCCCTTCTCTTGTATTTCCTTGATTATTTTTTAAATCAACAAAAGCACTTCTTAAAAAATAATCATAAGCACGATCACCTGAGCCTACTCGGTTTCCTACAATACTGAAGATACTCGGACTTAAAGAAGACCTTTGTAAAGTTCTTTTTTCATAAAAATCAAAATTCTTTCTTTGAACTTCTTCTGAAAAATTTTCCGGAAATAAAAACATCACCATAACGACATCAGCCTGCTTATTTATTGTAGTTTGTTCTCTGGGAATTTCTTTTAACTCTTTCGGTAATAAAGGCATATTATTTTTATCCCATTGATATATTTCTATATCTTTCAAGTTAAAGTATCCGTCAAACTGTTCTACTATTTCATTATCTAGAGGCAAATAAATTTTTTTGGATATTTTTTTAAAATTTATTACTTCTTCATATGACATATTAATTTTGTTAAGCATATTTTTTACTATTTCGTTTGTCATATGATTCATCAATAATTTATTAGCCAAATTTAAGTGCCATTTTACAATATAATTTGTATAAATATTATTGGATACATTTTCATGCCATTCATCAGGTCCCATAACATTTGTAAGTTCATAACAATCTTTTTCTTTACTGTATTCCAATCGATCAATAAAATATCTGGAGGTTTCGGCTAAAATTTCCAAGAATTTATTATAGAAATAATCTTTATCTTCAGTTACTTTATAATATTGATATCCTCCGTAAACTACAGCAGATGTTACATGTATCTCCTGTTTGGCAACTACACATTCATAACAAGTGCCATCTCCTTCTATTGTCCAATCGGGACACTCCTCATCTCCCGTATCAGCCGATTCCCACGGAAATCTTGCTCCTTTATATCCATATTTTCGAGCATTTCTTCTTGCACCATCCAATAAATTATATCTATATTCTACCAATTTTTTTGCTATTTTCGGAAAAGTCCATATAAAGTAAGGTAATATAAATAATTCTGTATCCCAAAAAGCATGTCCTCCATATTCCTCTCCATGAATCATTTTTGCACCTATATTAGTCATACTACTTTCAGGATTTGGAGTACTCATAAGATGAAAAATTTCAAATCTTACAGCCTTTTCTAACTCAGGATCTCCTTTTATTTTAATATCTGCCATTTCCCACATTTCATTATAGATTATTATATGCTCTTTTAATTCATTTTCAAAACCTGCAACGTATATTTCCTCTAACTCTTTTTCTGAACTTAGTTTCGTGTTATCAGTTTCATTCCCATTTCTTACACAAGAATACTTTTCAATTATTAGAGTTTCATTTTCAACAAAATCACAATCAAAAAATTCTATCGCATATTCTCCGTGAGATTTTATCTGAAACTGCGTTTTTTTATCAATAATCTTTACTTTACTTGATGTTGTTACCTGTAATTTAAAATCTCTCGTTTCACTATTTATATAAATTCCATTATTGGAAAATTTCCCTACTTCTTTAATATTCATGTGTTTAACTCGAAATCTCGGAAAATCATAAAAATTAGTTACACTTCCGTCAATTATATTTTCAAATTCCATTTTTCCCGAATAATTTAAAGGTGTTATAAAATATTTTAAAAGTCCCGAATTCGGATGTTTCCTACTTAAAAACTGTAAAGTTTCCACAAGAGTTTTTCTTCCGTCATAAGATTCATTTATATAATGTTTTGCCAAAATGCCGTTTTTTAAATCAAGAACTCTTATATAATCTTCTGTTTTGGCTCCATATTCTACACTTATAGGTTCCGTTTTATAATATATTTTTAAAATATTAAAATTCGGTAAATTACACAATTCTCTCTGAAAAGCTTCTGAACGATCAAATACACCGTGCATATAGTTAGCAGGTAAAGTTTTTTTCACCCAACCTTCAGGATGAGTTGCCCGTAATCCCATTTTACCGCTCGCCATTGCAAATATTGTTTCATAATTCAGATTTTCCAATGAATTATATCCATCTTCAACTACAATCCATTCATCCTCCGATAAATACTTTTTTATATTATCAGAAAATCTGTCTCTTATCATCCTTTTACACCTCCACTTATTCCTTCAATAATATTTTTCTGTGCCATGAAAAATATTATTATAGGCGGTATACACATAATAATACTTATACACATAGTATAAATTATAGCATCACTATGAACCCCCTTGAAAGCTGCCAATCCTAAAGCCAATGTGTACTTATCACTGCTATTAGTAAATACCAGAGGCCCTAAATAATCATTCCAAACTACAATTATATTTAACACTGCAACTAATATAATACTCGGTTTCATCAATGGTAGATATATCATCCGATAAATCTGAAACTCATTTGCTCCGTCTATTTTTGCAGCTTCGGCAAAGTCGCTGGGAAGTGTTTCCAAAAATTGTCTTAATAAATATATATAGTAAGCTGAACCGAATAATGCAGGTATTATAAGCGGTTTTAAAGTATCAATCCAACCGAGTATATTAAATTGCATGTATTGAGGTATAACTGTAACATCCCAAGGTAACATCATTGTTGCCAACATTAATGAAAACAGAATTTTATCTCCTTTAAATTTGTATCTTGCAAATCCATATGCGGCTAACGAGCCTGATATTACCTGTCCTAACGTAGTAAAAGCTGTAATTATTAGAGAATTTACTAAAAACACTGAAAATTTTTGAGAATGCCACGCATCATAGAAGTTTTTAAAATTAAATTTTTCAGGAAAAAATTTCGGAGGATAACTAAATACTTCCACATCTGTTTTTAACGCACTTAAAATCATCCAAATAAAAGGAAACAAAAAATATATGCTGAAAACTACACATAGAAAGTATATTACAAATTTTGTCTTTAAACTTAATCTCATAAATTCTCACCCTCTATTCCTTATTATCGTAGTTATATACCCATTTTTTTGAACTTTTAAATATAACCCCTGTTATAATCAAAATAAATATAAACATTACCCATGCACTTGCCGAAGCATAACCTAATCTTGACTTTTTGAATGCATTATTATAAACAAATAAACCGTACATATAAGTCGAATTTAAAGGACCTCCATTAGTTAAAAGTATTACCAGAGCTAAATTTTGTAAGGCTCCTATTATTGCGGTTACTAAATTAAATAATAATGTAGGTGTTATAAGTGGCAAAGTTATTTTAAAAAATATAACAATATTATTTGCTCCGTCAATTATAGCAGATTCGTATAATTCATACGGTATAGATTTCAATGCAGTGTAAAATACAAGCATCATAACACCCACTGTCCATCCTGATGCTATTATCAATGCAAATATTGAATATTTTTCACTATTTAACCAGTCAGGACCTGTAATTTTTAAAATTGAAAGAAAATAATTCAATATCCCATATTCTCCATTTAATATCCATCCCCATATTATGGAAATTGCAACACTTGATACAACTGTCGGCAAATAAAATATAATTCTGAAAAAAGACATTCCTTTTAAATCTTGAGAAATAAGTAGTGCAAGTAACAATGACAGCACTATATTTACAGGAACAAAAATGACTGTAAATTTAAAAGTTATGAATAAAGACTTATAAAACTGTGTGTCTTTTGTAAATAACTCAATATAATTTGAAAATCCTGTAAAAACTCTTTCCCCTATTACCGGCCAGTTAAAAAAACTCATAATTAAAGACATTATCAAAGGTCCCAATGTAAATAGAAATAAACCTAAAAAATGAGGTCCTATAAATATATACGGAATTATATTTTTTTTAAATTTAATTTCCATTATATCCTCCTGATTTTATTTAACTTCGAATAAAGCTTCTTTCGGTTCAACAAGTGAATTTTTGTTAAAAATTTTTTCTAATGCCAAACCTATTTTTTCTCCTATATCCGACCAATTTGAAATAACAAATGAAGTTGGCATATTTTTTTGGCTTTGTTCCAACATTTTGTAAAATTTTCCTTTTATTTTATCTTCAGTTAAATTTTCACTTTTAGCAACCGATTTTAATACCGGCAACTCATAATTCAATCTGTTTTTATTCATTTCTTCACTCGTCCAGTATTTTATGAATTCCCATGCTTCTTCAGGATGCTTTGTTGTCTTGGATATAGAAACTCCCGAAGAACTTATAATACTTTGAGACGATTCACTACCAAATTTAGGCAAGACTTCTACTCCGAAATTAAGTTTTTTATCTTGCAATTTTTGCAATGACCATGCTCCGTTTATAAACATCCCTATTTTACCCAAAAGAAAGCTTTTTTCTCCTCCGTCTTCAGTAGATATTGCATTTCCTTCTCTAATCATTTTTTGAAAAAATTTGAAAGGTTCTATTGACTTATCGTCTAAAATCATATCTGGATTAAATGAACCTCCATTAGACCATGCAAACATTTCATAATCATAAGGATCAGGTTTTTGTGAAAATGCAAAACCGTATATTTTTTCAGTTTTATTTGTAAGTTTAGCAGCTGCTTTTTCTACATCTTCCCATGTCCAATTATTATTGGGATATTCGATTCCTGCTTTGTCAAATAAATCTTTATTATAATACAATACATGAGTAGTATAACCCACAGGTAATCCGTATACATTTCCTTTAACAGAATTATAATTCCATAAGGCTTCATAAAAATTATTTTTATAGCTGTCTCCTTCTTTTTTTATCATTTCATCTAACGGTAACAGTCCTTCGCTATATTTAGGAAAATTCCACATATACATAACATCCGGTGCATCAGAACTACCCATAGAAGCTGTTATTTTAGTATCATAATTTTCGCCGTAGGCTTCTATCAGAACTTGAATTTTATCCTGACTTTTATTAAACTTTTCAACCATTTCCTTTTGAAACTCTAAAGTTTCAGCATTATCCCAAGTTGCAAATCTGATTTTAACTCTGTTATCTTTTTTCCCGCAAGACAATAAAATAATAGCAAATATAACTACTAATAATATTCTTTTCCATTTAAACATATTTCCCATCACCTTTCTCTTTTTATTCTACTGTTAATTTAACAACTATTTTTTGTGTATTTTCATCTTTTAAAAATTTTATTGCTTCATTTATTTCTGCTACTAATATACAACCTTTTTTTAAGTTTATTTTTTCTCCTTTCCCTGTATAATATTCAGTATCTGTTATATCTTCATATTGTTTATACAGCTCTAAATTTTTTTTCAAATTAATTTCTATTTCACTTTCTCCCTCCAAAATATAGTATATATCCATATATCTTTTATGTCCTTCAAACTTACTTCCTGACATATTCAAATTTGTTTTCATAATTATAAGACTATCCGTATTATTATAAAATATATTGTCTCTCATTTTATTTGTTTCATTTAGTGAAGAAAAAAGCCTGTCCCATTTTTTCTCTCCTTCAAACTTAAATTTAAATTCTGGTAACGATTTAAACAAATACATTCTCTCTCTCCTAATCATTATATGTATTTATACTGAATCCATATTCAAAATCTTCCAAATATACTCTGTACGTTTCTAGGACTTCAGAACCCCAAGAATTTGAACCTAATCCTAATATTTTATAATCTAAATTCAAAGTTATAAAATCAGATTTTATTAGTTCATCTGGATGCTTAGCTTTATCAATATTTTCTTTTGTGTAATTCCAAGCACTGAAATTGAGCCCGTTTTCTGATTTAACCGACATTCCCTGTCCGAAATGATTTGTCAGATATAATTCTTTTGTATCCTGATGATTTCCATTATCTTGAGGATATGGATAATTTATAAACATATTATCAACTGTTGTTTTATAAAATCCTATAATTGAAGCTTCTTTACTGTCAGTATAATTTTCATTTTCTCCTCTTCCATAATATTTCACATTTTGTAAATCTTTATTCAATCCTATTTCAAAACCTATTTTTGGTATAATTCCCAAAAATTTCCCATATTTTTTTCCTTTCAATTTTATATTTATTTGTCCATTTCCGTAAATTTCATATTCATACTCACAATTTAATCCGAAATCATATACAGGAGGAGCTAAAATACTGTTCACAGAAATTTTCACTTTATTTTTTTCTTTAACTATTTTCATTTTTCTGAAATGTTCCTGAATTACTGAAAAATAAAATGGAAGCCACCATTTTAGATTTTCTTTTTTATGATTATCTATTACAGGTTTGTATAAATTAATTGATCCCGGCTTTTTAATCAATTCTAAGCCTGAATAATTATATGATATAAGTTTCCCGTTTAATTTGGAAAATTTTATACTGAAATTTTTCCCTGTTATTACAATCTCATTATTATTTTCAGTTATCTTATGAAACTCCGGAATTTTATTGTCTTTTTCATAAGTCTGTTTTTTTTCTTCAAGTTGAAATTGGTAAACTGATAATAAATGATTCTCAGCAGAATAATCAGTTTTATTCTTTTTATATACTTTAAAATTAATTATGGAAGCATTTACTATTTTTCTAGGAAATTTGATTATAGAACCATTTTCTATATTTTCTAATTCATTGCATTCTGTAAGTTTCTTTCCGTTAAAAATTTCATAATATATTTTTATATCTTTTAAATTACTGAACCAGTATCTGTTTATAACTTTATATTCAATGTCGGAAATTTTCTTTATTAAAACCGGAGAAATAACCTGTTTATATTCTTTTAATCCCGGTCCTTCTTTTTGATTTGAAAAAATTAATCCGTCCATACAAAAATTTAAATTGTTCGGATAATCTTCATAATCACCTCCATATTTGTATATATCTCTTTCTTTATCATAAATTCCGTGATCACACCATTCCCATACAAAATGCCCCTGTATTGAAGGATATTTATAGAATACTTCCTGATATTCTTTTAACCCTCCCGGACCGTTTCCCATCGCATGAGCATATTCACAGATTATTCTCGGTTTATCTGAAGGAAATCTTCCAAAGTTATCCATCATCTGAACTCTTGAATACATTGTACTTATTATATCTACATCTTCCGCATATCTGTCTTCTTCATAATGTATTAGCCGAGTGGTATCTACTTTCTTTATTTCGTTAGTCATATGAGTTACATTGACACCGTATCCTGATTCATTACCTAATGACCATATTATTATACTTGGATGATTTATCTGACTTATTACTTGTCTTACTACACGGGAAACAAACATTTTTTTATACTTTTCATTATTAATTAGCATATTGAAATCATCTGTATTAACAAATCCATGAGTTTCAATATCCATTTCAGACAATACCATTAAACCATATTTATCACATAATTCGTAAAATCTCGGAGAATTGGGATAATGTGCTGTTCTGACTGAATTGATATTATTCTGTTTCATCAATATTATATCTTTTTCCATTCTTTCAAATCCGACTGTTCTTCCACTTATATGATCATTGTCATGTCTATTAACTCCATGCATCATAAAATATTTTCCGTTTAAATACATCAACCCCTTTTTAACTTCTATATATCTGAAACCGACCTTTTGAGGAATCACTTCAATTATTTTTTTATCTTTTCTCAAAATTATAAACAAATCATATAAATAGGGATTTTCAGGATTCCATTCAATTATTTTTTTGATACTTTTTTTTAACTTTATATTTTTTTTCTTAGGCACAATTTTCTCAGAAAAAATTTTTTCTTTTTCGTTATATAAAGTAAATTCTATTTCCAAATTTTTGCCCAAAAATTTTTCTGTATTCAATTCTAAATCAATAATTAAATCCGAATCTTTATAATCATTTTTCATTTCGGTCTTTACAACGTATTTTTCTATGCAAAATCTATTTTTTGAATATATATAAATATCTCTAAAAATTCCTGAAATCCACCACATATCCTGATCTTCTAAATACGTAGAATCAGACCATTGAAGTACTTTTATACTAATCAGATTTTCCTTAGATATATTTACAAAATCTGTTATATCAAATTCTGTTATTAGCCTGCTTCCTTTATTCAATCCCACATAATGACCGTTAATATATAATTCATAATAACTCTCTATACCTTCAGCTTTTAATATAATATCTTTATTTTTAAACTCTTTGCTCAAGTAAAAATATCTTTGATATAATCCTGTGGGATTATCTGTCGATACATAAGGAAAATCTATAGGGAACGGAAATCCTTCATCGGTATAATGAGGTTGACCATAGCCCTCAAATTGCCACATATTTGGAACTTGTATTTCTCTGTCAGCTGTAATTTGAGAATGATATTCCTCTAATACTTCATGAGGATTTTTGAAATACTTGAATTTCCAAATTCCATTTAATAGTAAAAAATTTTCACTGTAATACCGATTAAAAGTTTTGGCTTTTTCTAAATTTTCATATCGAAAAAAGTGATTTCTAGGTTCCATTGTATTCTCACTTAATATGTTGAAATCTTCCCATTTATTCATCTTTATCTCCTGAGTTATTTAATAATAAAGTATACCTCTTTTTTAGTAAAAATCAATATTTAAAGATAAATATTTTTCTATTTTTTATTATTTTTTTGATTTTTTTACTCAAAATCATATAATAAAATTCAATTATTTAAAGAGATTGAAAATATTTTTTTTACTAAAAAACAGTTACTGTTATAGATTATTAATCATTTTATAACAATAACTGCTTCACACTGTCTCTTTCTATTATTTTGGTTTCCAAAAGAATTTTTTTAGTATAATTTTTATTATGTATCATTCTTTCTTTCAGTAAATTTATTGTTTCATTTATTATATTATCCATATATACCTGAACTGATGTCAGCGGAGGTATCATATATTCAGACATATCTAAATTATTAAATCCTATTATAGAAATATCTTCAGGTATTTTTTTATTAAATTCTTTTGCAGCTTTATAACAACCAAGTGCTATTTCATCTGTTGCTACAAATAATGCTGTCGGATACTCTTCTAAAGATAATATTTCTTTTGTTTTATTATATCCTGTTTTAAAATCAAAATTTTCTATATAAATATTTTCTTTTTTATACATATTAAATTTTTTCATATATTTTGTAAAATATTTTTCACGAAAATCCTGTTTTTCTTCACTATCTTTTCCTCCTATAAAACCTATATTAGAATGCCCTCTATTTATAATATAGTCTAAAACTTTATAAACAGAATTTTTAAAATTAAAAGTAACACAATCTATATTTTCCTTATCTGAATAAGAATCACATAAAATTAAATTACACCTCTTTTTAGATAAATCCGATAAAATTTTTTCAGGATAACTTCCAATCAAAATATTATTTTTTTTTAGATTTATTTTTTTACTATACCTTTCAACTACTATTTTTATATTATTTTTTTTCAACTTATTTTCAAGTTTTGTTCTTAAATAATAGTAATACGCATCTTCAATTTCAGTTTCTTCATCATAATTTTTTAATATCATTACCTCTTCATATTCATTCAGATTTTTACTTTTTTTTCTTTTTCTCTTATATTGGTTTTCATCAGCTATTTTTATAATTTTATTTCTTATTTCATCAGTCACTTTTAAAGTTTCATCTTCAGATAACACTCTGGAAACAGTTGAAATAGACACTCCTGCAATTTTAGAAATTTCTGATAATGTTATCATTTTCTACATCCTCCAATCAATCTCTTCTTTTCCGAGTTCTTTTAATATTTCGTTAGCTTTCTTAAAGTGTCCGCATCCAAAAAATCCTCTACTTGCAGATAAAGGACTCGGGTGAGCTGCTTCTAAAATATAGTGTTTTCCTGTATTTATAAGTCTTTTTTTACTTCTGGCATTATTTCCCCAAAGTATGAAAATCAGAGGTTCTTCTCTTTCATTAAGATATTCTATTACATTATCCGTAAATATTTCCCAACCGATTTTCGAGTGAGAATTTGCATTATCGGCAATAACTGTAAGAGCCGTATTAAGAAGCAGCACTCCCTGTTTTGCCCAAGGAACGAGATAACCGTTTTTACTCATTTCATAACCGTACTCCTCGCTTATTTCCTTGTACATATTTTGTAATGACGGAGGAAGTTTCACTCCTTCTTTTACAGAAAATGCAAGACCATGTGCTTGATTTATACCGTGATAAGGATCCTGCCCGAGTAAAACTATTTTACAGTCTTTATAACCTGTCAGCTTGAAAGCCGTAAATATTTCATCGGCTTTCGGATATATTCTTTTTGTTCTGTATTCATTTATCAGAAATTTTCTTAAATTCTGATAATATTCTTTTTCAAATTCTCCTTTAAAAACTTCATCCCAGTCATTTCCTATATTAACCATAATTACCTCGCTATTTACTTATTTTTTTCAGTTCGACTTTCCATTGATAACCTGATTCTACCTGATGAGCTCTTGAAAATGATCCCTGATTTATAGCAACACCTATTTTATTTAAAGAATTTACATATAATAATGTTCTTCCTACATGCACTTCCGCAAAAGATTTTACGAATTTCACACTGCTGTTAAAGACATTTCTTGTGTCATGTTTTATATTCAACTCCAAAGTATCTCCGTAATTTATACCTACTTTATCAAAAATTTCTTTCGGAATATTTGTCCATAAATTACCGAATCTTATATCAAGTATATCAATAGTTCCTTTTATCATTCCATCTTCATCAACTGTTACTTCTGTTGTATTCAAACATACCATTTCATCTAAAGAAATTTTAGGACCGACTTCTTCATAAGAAATAACTCCGCTTGCCAGCCTTGCTCCTGTAAAAGCATATATATCCCGTCCGTGGAATGTATAAGACTCTCCCGAATAAGGTAATCTGTTTTTTGTTTCATCTATTTCTCTTATTTCCTCAATGCCGATATTGGAATGTATATGAGTCAGCGTGCCGTTATCAGGAGTTACTATATACTTTTTGTCTTTTGTTTTTGCAACTATGCTTTTTCTCGAACTTCCTACTCCCGGATCAACAACCGATACAAAAACCGTTCCCTCTGGCCAATACTGTAAAGTCTGTACTAATCTATAAGAAGCATCCCATATATTATATGTCTCGATTTCATGTGTCAAATTATATATCTTCAAATCAGGATTTACTCCCAAAGAAACTCCGTACATTGCAGCAACTGCTCCGTCCTGTAACCCGAAATCCGTTTGTAAAACAAGCATATTATTCATAATTCCTCCTATTATTTTATAAAAAAGTTTATTAACTTTCTCAAAATTCCGATATTGCCTGTATAAATTACAAACAATACGGAGCTTTTATATTTTTATATTTTTTACCATTAAGATTTTTCACTTGACTTCTTTACAAATTTATCGTATACTTTTTATAAGAAATTCATATGATGATTAAGCCCTCAAATTTGCGATCAGGGCTTATTTTTTTATTTCTTTCTATATAGTATGTATAATAATAAAATTAAATTAACTACTGACAAAATTGTATTTATATATTGCAACATTTTATCACTTCCTTTTTTGTTATTTTAAGTAGAGAGGAAGAACCTCTCATACCGATTATTTCCGTTTGTTTAAAAAATAATCTATTGTAACGATGATAGTGCATATATTTGCGATCAGAGTAACTGTTTCCACTAAATTCATATGATGACTTCACCTCCTCTCTACGAGGATAGTATACTATTTTTTACACTAAAAGTCACTATATTTTTTAATTAAATTTTAAATTTTGTCACGCTGAAAGCAAATTATTTTAGAATATATCTTATCTAAAAGGATTATAGAATCTTCCGTTATTCATTTTTATCAATAATATCGAAATAATAACAAATACAAGAGTCAGCAAAATACCGGAAATATCCTTTGACGTCATTTTTTTCTCACAATACCATGTCCTTTTATTTTTCTTTCCGAATCCTCTTAAAAGCATAGCATTACTTATAACATCTATTTCCTCGATACTTGAAAATATAAGCGGCATCAATGTATAAGAAACATTTTTTATCCTTTTAATAAAACCGACTTTTTTGGACACATCCACACCTTTAGCCTGCTGTGCCTTATTTATAGTCATAAAATCTTCCTGAACAGTCGGTATATATCTCAGTGCAATAGATACCGCATAAGAAAATTTATAAGGAACACCTATTCTGTTTACCGAAGATGCAAATTCACTCGGATGAGTTGTTACTATAAAAAGTAACGCAACAGGAATAACCGATATATATTTTACAAATATATTAAATTCATAAAATAACTGTTCCCAAGTCAGAACATATCTTCCCGCAATTCTAAAAATATCATGCTGCGTCCCGTAAATTTTTGTTCCTTCCAGAGGAGAAAACAAAAAAATCATCATTAAATTCAAAAGTAAAAATACAGAAATTAGATAAAAAACGATTTTTACTTCTTTAAATCTTATTTTTGAGACTTTAAACAGAAAAAAACCGAAAACTGTCAAAAATATAAGAAATCTTGTATCGTAAGTCAGCATAATTGCGGTTGTCCATAATAGAAAACTTATTAATTTTGCAGCTCCGTTCATTCGATGTACAACTGAGTCTTTTTCTATGTATTCGAGTAAAAAATTACCTGCCATTATTTATCCGCCTTTTCATAATACACAAAAGTTTTTATTAAATCTTGAGGATTTGCCCCCACAGCCTCTGCCAGATAATGTAATGATGTTTCTTTCAGATTGGCTTCTTCAAGAACTTTTTTATCAGCCAGAACTTCCGACGGTTTTCCTTCTTTTATTATTTCTCCGTCATTAAAAGCGTAGGCTTTATCAGTATATTCGAGCATCAAATGCATATCGTGAGTTATGAATAATATCGTAATTCCGTAATCATTCAGTTGTTTCAAAAATTCCATTATTTCTTTATAATGGAACAGATCCTGTCCTGCAGTAGGCTCGTCCACTATTATTATTTTAGGCTCAAGTGCCAGTATTGATGCTATCGTAACTCTTTTTTTCTGTCCGTAACTCAGCACTTTTATAGGCCAGTTTCTGAAAGGCTTTAATTTACATATATCTAAAGCTTTAAACACACGTTTTTCAATTTCTTCAGGAGAAACTCCTCTTATTTTAAGTCCTAAAGCTACTTCGTCAAAAACCGTCACTTTGGAAATCATTGCATTGGGATTTTGTAAAACAAATCCTATTTTTTCAGCTCTGTCAGTGATGCTTTCGTCATTAATTTCTTGACCTTTATAAAAGATTTTTCCTATATCCTGTTTTTCAAAACCTGCGATAACTTTAGACAAAGTAGACTTTCCGGCACCGTTAGAGCCTACTATACTTACCATTTCCCCTTCTTTTATATCAATATTTATATTTTTCAGTATTTTTCTTTTTTCATTATAGGAAAAATCAATATTTTCGAGTTTTAATATTGTTTCCGAATTATTCTGTTTTTCTTTTGCAGGATTGTGTTTTATCCAGTTACTTATATTTTCTTTGATGCCTGAAAGATCCATATTTTCAACATCTGAAACTTTATCATACTTATTGAGATTTACGCCGCTGTATTTAAGTGCCGATATGTATAAAGGCTCTCTTATATTTATTTCTTTCAGAATATCACTTTTAAGAATATTATCAGGAATATCGTCCACAATTATTCTTCCTTTATCAATAACGACAACTCTATCCACTTTTCTATGGAGCACGTCTTCTAATCTATGCTCGATTATTACAGTCGTAAGATTTTTACGATGATGAAGCTCGTCTATCAGCTCTATTGCATATTTTCCACTGAGCGGATCCAGATTTGCAAGAGGTTCGTCGTAAAGAACTATTTTAGTATCTTCGACCATTATTCCCGCAAGGGAGACCTTCTGTTTCTGTCCTCCGGATAAATCATGGGGCTTCATTGTCAGTAAATCTCCGATTTTCACAAAATCAGCTATCTCATGCACCTGTTTTTTCATTGTATCTGTTTTAACATTATCATTTTCCAAAGCAAAAGCTATATCTTCGGCAACACTCAACCCTACAAACTGAGCATCCGAATCCTGAAGAACAGTCCCCACATATTCGGAATGCCCAAAAATTCCTTTAATCTCTTTATTGTAAATTCCGACTTTCCCCTTTATTTCACCTTTGTAAAAGTAAGGAGCCAAGCCGTTAATACAATGTCCCAATGTACTTTTCCCCGAGCCTGACGGTCCTATTATCAAGACTTTCTCGCCTTCGTATATTTTCAGATTTATATCATACAATGTGGGCTCCGATTGACTTTCATACTGAAATGTAAAATTTTCAAAACTTACAGCTTCTTTTCTCCCGCTTGTCTCCAAAGCCAAGACTCCTTTCTTTTAATCAATTCATTTTTGAGAGTTTAAAATCTCTTCAAAATTTTTAATCCTCTTTTTTTAAACTTCCTTTATTTACAATTGTTTTAGAATATCCTAATATGAGAATTGTCCCTAAGACAACTACTGTCAAAGCATTACTTGTCCCTGCTACCATTCCCTGAGCAAAAACTTTACTTGCAGGCTCTTTGTACAAAACTATATCAAGAGTTGGAGCTAACAGTCCCCAACCTATTGCGGAAATTACTATATCTCCTATTATAAATTTTACTATTTTTGTTAAATTGAAATTTTCCAAACCTATATATTTTCCTAAAACACCCATAGAAAAGCCGAAAAACGCCGTAACGATTATCCAACTGAACCATGGCGAACCGTATGCAGTTATATCATTTATAGTGTGTCCTATAAATCCTATCGCCAACCCCGTAACAGGACCGTATATAAAAGCCATTAATGCCAAAAACGCAAAAGTTATCTGAATCATTGTATTCGGAATCGGACTTGGAATTGCCGCAAACCTCGCCAACACAATATATATTGCAGCTCCTATCCCCGCAGCTACTACTTTTTTTATTCCTGTTTCATTCATCTTTCCATCACCTCTTCAAAAATTTATATTATTTATTTTTTTTCGTAGAAAAATTATATCACTTAATACATAATCCCGTCAATATAGTATTGAGATTTTATCAATTGACTTTTTACTTTATTTTTTGCTATAATGTAACAAATGTTATTTAATTTACGGGAGAGAGCAATGTTCGGAAAAATTAAAATGTATATATTATCTGAAATTATACATAATGTTATTACAAATATTTCTAATCAATTTTCTAAAAATGACTATTCTTCGCTTTTTTCCGAAAGCAATTTTGTGAATTTTGAAATATTTTTTTCAATTTATAATAAAAATAAGAAAATATTACTTAATAAAAGTGATAATTTTTTTAAGTTTCTGGATAAGCAAATTTCCAACCTGGATTTTGACTTGTCTTTTTTTGAAAAGATAGACAAAAAATATATAAGCATTTTATCGAAAAAATTTGAGCAGCTCTGCTCTAACGACTGTATAGACTTTATGACTAATGATATTCGCAAAAAAGTTATAGAAAAATTTAAAAACATTATAAACTGTATGTCGCTTTTGTATACTGTTTTTACAAGTATACTTCTGAATTACAGTTCATTTTCTTCAAATATACGTATCGTGAGAGCTCCCCCTCGTCGTTGTTAATTTTAGAGACAACAAAATATTGAGGAGGAAATCAAAAATGAAAGAATTTAAAGGAATAAAAATAGGTAAACACTATATTGAAAAACCTCTCGTCCAAGGTGGAATGGGCGTAGGTTTGAGTTGGGATCAGCTCGCAGGGAATGTTTCAAAAAACGGCTGTCTCGGAACTATAAGTGCAATATGTACAGGATATTATCAAAATATGAGATTTGCAAAGAAACTTGTAAATGGAAGACCTTTCGGTACAGAAAACACCTACAGCAGAGAAGCTTTATTTGAAATTTTTAAAAATGCAAGAAAAATATGTGGAGATAAACCTCTTGCATGTAACGTTTTACGTGCTATAAACGATTATGAAAGAGTAGTTACCGATGCTCTCGATGCCGGTGCCGACATTATTGTAACCGGAGCCGGATTGCCTTTGGAATTGCCAAGGCTTACAAAAGATTATCCGGGTGTTGCTATCGTACCTATTGTTTCATCTGCAAGAGCCTTAAAAGTAATATGTAAAAAATGGAAATCCGAAGGTCGACTGCCTGATGCCGTAATTGTTGAAGGTCCTAAAAGCGGAGGACATCAGGGGGCAAAATATGACGAGCTTTTTTCTCCTGAACATCAGCTTGAATATGTCTTACCTCTAGTAAAAGAAGAAAGGGATAAATGGGGAGACTTTCCTATAATTGCTGCAGGAGGAATATGGGATTCCGACGATATTCGTAAAATAATAGAGCTTGGAGCCGATGCGGCTCAAATGGGAACAAGATTTGTCGGTACTTATGAATGTGATGCCAGTATGGAGCTGAAGAAAGTTTTACTTAATGCCAAAGAAGAAGACATCGCTATTGTAAGTTCTCCTGTAGGTTATCCGGGACGTGCAATCAGAACCGACCTTATTAAAAACCTTGTTCCTGACGACAAAAGAATAAAATGTATCAGCAACTGTGTATTTCCTTGCGGTCGTGGACAGGGAGCAAGAAGAGTAGGCTACTGTATTGCTGACAGTTTGGGAGATGCTTATTTGGGAAGACTTCAGACAGGTTTATTCTTTTCCGGGGCAAATGGATACAGACTTAAAGAAATTGTACATGTGAAAGATTTGATTGACGAATTGATGTCAAATTAGATTGATTTTATATAAAAAGAGGCTGTCTCAAAATGTATTTTTATGAGGTAGCCTCATTTTAAAATAATATCTTTTCTTATTTTTAGCTATTTGCTATTTGCCATTATTTATATTTTCTCATAACTGACTTTTATTTTCTTCTTATAAAAAGCTATGCCTAAAACTAAAATATCTTTAATTCCGTTATTTTTCATCGAAGTAAAGTATTCTTTTTCTTTTACTTGTTCAATAGCCTCTAAAGATTTTTTCTCTAATTCTTCTTCACTTTCTGCAACTTTAAATTCTAAAATAAAACCTGTATCAAGTTTATTTTTCGGCTCAATGAAAATATCATATCTTCCATAGCCGTCTTCTCTGTTAGAATCTATATTATATTCATTTTGCATAGCCAGTATCATTCCCAATAATAAATTATGATAATATTTTTCTTCTTTTCCGATATCATTGTAGCTAATACTTAACTTAAACACCTGTTGTAATTTTCTTTCAAATTCTCTAATATCTTTCTTTTTTAGTCCAATAAGCATTTCTCTAAATGAATCCTGATTTCCTAAAAAATGATTTATAAAACTTTCTTCAAAAAAACTTTTGACTTCATAATTAGGTATTTTTAGAGAGTATATATTATTTCCTAAACTCTCGTCTATTTTTAAATAACCGCTGTAAACAAATAATTGCCATATCCCTCTTAAATTTCTTATATCCTGAAAATTAAAACTGGCATTTATTGTTTTTTGAATTGATTTATCTTCAAAAAGCTCTCTTAACTCATTAAACACATCTTCTTCGGATTTTTCCAATGCCTCATAAATTAATTCATTACTGGAGGTATTTATCCAGTATGCTTTTAATTCTTTTCCGTACAAATAATTTAATATACTCCAAGGATTATATATTTCACTATTTCCGAATTTATAACCGTTATACCACTTCTTGACATCTGAAATATTTTCCTTTAAGTCATAATCAGTCAAAGTATTTTTAACTTCCTCTTCTGTCAAACCGAAATATGTAGTGTATCTGTTTTCTAAAATATTATGAACCATTAGATTATTCAAACCTGAAAATATGCCTTCTTTAGCAACCTGTAAAATCCCGGTCATTACTCCTGTTCTTAGATAAGAATTATCTTTTAATGTCAAACTGTAAAAAGATTTAAAGAATGAAATAGCTTTATTATAGTAGCCATGTTCATAAGCTGATATTATGGGCTTATCATATTCATCTATTAATAAAACTACTTTTTTATCATATTTTTCGTATAATATTTTTGTTAAAAATCTTAAAACTGATTTTAAATTAGATATATCCAATTCTTCATTTATAATTTTTTTAAATATAGGTAAATCAAATTCATCCAGCCCTTTAACTAAATGCTTATAATTAGAAAATACTTCAGATAATAAGTTTTTTATTCTAATTATCATTTCTTCCCAATTATTTGCCTCTAAATCTTTAAATGAAATAAATACCACAGGATATTGCCCCTGTTCTTTAAAATATTCTGATTTTTCTATTGCTAAACTTTTGAATAACTTTTTATTTTCTTCAGCATTTTCTATATCAAAAAAATATTTTAACATTGACATATTCAATGTTTTTCCAAATCTTCGAGGTCTTGTAAATAATTGTACTTTAAAATTTTCTTTTAACAATTCTTCAATTAGTAAAGTTTTATCAAGATAATAAGAATTATATTCTATTATTTCTTTAAAATCACTTTTTCCTATCGGTAAAGTTTTCATGCAACCTCCTTTGTTCTTTTATTCTTCCTCACTTAAACCGCATTTTTTCAATTCACTTACAACTGATTTTAATAAATCAATAGCTTCTTCCAATTTATCAATCGTTCACAAAATATATTCTCTCATTTCTCCAATTTTAGCCAAAGCTCCCCAATCCTGTTGTAAAAAATTGAAATTTGAATACATAAAATCACTCCAAAATATATTAATTCCTGATAAAAATCAATAAAGTTATTATAAAAAAGAGGAAAAATGAGTTTTAAGAGTAAAATTTAAGCTCTTTAAAAATTGACTTTTCCTCAAGATTCCTTGTAGTTCTTTTAATTTTCCTTTTCTGTTTACAAAAATTTTAAAATTAAAATTACTACTATACACTTACTTCTATCCTGCTCTCTAAATCTTTCGGCAGTTCCAAAAAGGATTTCCACGCGTGAAGGACTTTTTTATATTCTTTAAGTCTGCATGTCCATACAGGATATTCCTCGCTATCTCCGAAAATCGTATGAACAAACTGAACATAATGGGGAGTTATTTCATGCTGAAAAGCCTGTCCGTCCCATTCCGTTCCGAAACTTTTTCCGTTTTCTATGTCTTTTATCGCTACAAGAACTTCATCACAACTTTCAGGATATTGAAAATCTTCCATTATTCCTGTTACGAGATACTTTCTGTACTGTTCGACTTTTTCTTTTTCCTGTTCATATTCTTCATCAGACACTTCTTCATTTTTTTCAGATTCGATGATTTCAGGATATTCAGTCAATCCGAAATCTTCATCATCATAATAACCGAATATTATCTTCATTATCTCTCTCCTTCATAAATAGGATAGGCTGTTATCCTCGGACTTTTATAACCTCTTATTATAACTCCGCTTTTACTTATTCCCTGCCACATATTGCTGTCTCTTCCTTTGAGTTCCTTTCTGTTTTCCCATGCAGAATTTATCTCGTCTATAACTCTCGCTTCATCCCAGTTTTCAGGAAACATTGTATTTACTCCGCCGTTACTCGTTTTTTTCTGCCATTTTCCGTCCGGTCTTTTTATTTCTACAGTTGCTCTGTAAACTCCGTTAGAAGCGGGAGAACCTATTTTCTTTATGATTCTTACATCTCCTCTGAGAAGAGTGTGTCCTCCCGTCACTTTTTCACCGCTCGAATTTATATCTCCGCCTATTATATGATCATAGTCTATTTTATATTTTCTGTTCCCTGATGAAACGGTTTTTTCCGAATCGGAGTTTTGATTATTGTTATTCGTTTCAGTATTATATTCTTTTTTCTTTTTTTTGTTTGATTTTTTATTATTTTTATATTGAGCATAATTTTTATCAGATTTTTCTTTCCCAGAGCTTTTCTGAGAAACTGCCGTATCCTTTTTCTGTTTCTGCTCTTTATTTATAAAAAATCTCGTTACTGCCACACACAGTATAACAATCAGCAATATTTCCACTATTTTCTTAAAAATCTTTTTTATATCCATTTATCAACCTCAACTAATTATTTAACACCGAACTGTCTACTTCATCGTAATTTTTCAGGAACTCATAAAGTTTTTTCTCTATATCTTTAACTTTTCCTTTTTCTTCTGTTTCTATATTCAGACAAAGCAGCGGTTCATGTAATGACAATCTTAATAAAAACCAGTTATTCCCGTCGCATATTACCCTTACACCTTCATAATTAGGTTTTTCCAATTCCCAACCGTTAATTTTTCTCACATATTCAGGCAATTTATCCAGTACTTTATTTCCTGATTCTCTAAAGTCTGCCGCTTTTATAGAAAATCTTATTTCTTTTTCTTCCATAGGATCTTTCAGTTCATTCAGCGTGTCCGTGAAACTTATTCCTGCTTTTTTACTTTTTACCAGTTGAATTAAAAGTAAAGCCGCCATGTACGCTCCGTCATCAAGAAAATAATTATCCATAAATGCCGCATGTCCTGAAGTTTCTATGGCAAGAGGAGTATAAATTCCTTTTTTATTGAGTTTTTTAGCTTCATTGATTACATTTTTATATCCTCTTTGAAATCTGTGGTGTTTCCCGCCTCTGTCTTCAATAAATTTTTTCAATCCCATTGACGTAACCGAGTCGGTAACTATAGTCGCTCCGTCTTTCTGTTTTATAAGTATATCGCTTAATAATGCAATTAAACGGTTTCTGTTTATTTCTCTTCCGCTTTTATCCACAAAAGCACTTCTGTCGCCGTCTGCATCGAAAATTATTCCGAAATCGGCTTTATTATCCAAAACTGCTTTTTTCAAAGAATCTATAGCTTCTTTGGCTTCAGGATTGGGAACATGATTTGGAAAACTGCCGTCAGGATTTAAAAACTGACTTCCTGTAGAATCTCCTCCCAATTTTTCTATTACTTTATCGGCAAAAAATCCCGCTGCTCCGTTTCCGGCATCTATTACCACTTTCAAGCCTTTAAGCGGATTTTCTTCTCCGCCTGTTTCTTTTATTATAAATTTACACAAATAATCGGCATAATCTTCTGCAAGATTTTTTTCGCTGCTTCTGCCTTTTTTATCTTTTATTCCCATTGCTTTTTTCAAGTTCTGCTCACATTGACATTTTCTTCTTCCTGCCATTTCAAGCATATCAAGGACATCGGATTTTTCAAATCCTCCTTCTACAGTGAAAAACTTTATTCCGTTATAGTAACTCGGCAGATGACTGGCTGTTATCATTATTGCTCCGTCTGCTTTATAATTTTTAAATACTGTAGACATAAAAAGTGAAGGAGTTATTGACATTTTGCAGTCATATACGTCTATTCCCTCCTGTTTCAGTTCTTCCCTTATTATTTCCGCAAATTTCGGTCCTGTAAGCCTTGCGTCATATCCTACGGAAACTTTTATTTTTCGATTTTCTTCATCTGCTTTTCTTTCGTATTTTCTTTTTATCCATCTGGAAAATCCGAGAGCAATAAATTTAACTTCCTTTTCAGACAAATTAATCTCTTTTCCTTCAAATTCCGAAACGATTCCTCTGATATCCGTTCCGCTCACCAAATGCTTCAATTCCATAAATACCTCTTTTCACAACTCTTTTTTAAATAATTTATTTATGCTTCCTGCAATAAATCAAAAAAATTAAACAAAACACTTCTTGTGTTTACATTACTTCTAATACTGTTTTTTAAATTTATAAGTTTTTTCAATTTATCCCCATTTATTGAATTTTTTGCATTTATTATTATTTTTGTAAGAAACTCTGTCAGTTTTTCTCTTTCCTGCTTAAATTCTTTTTCAATTTCATTAATAATTGTATAAACTTCTTTCAAATCAAAAAATTTAATTTTTTTTGCAATATATTCGATGCTTTTATTATATTTTATTATTAAATCCAATTCGTCAGTTTCAGTTTCTTCATTTTCAGTATTTTCATCTTCCATATATTTTTTCATTTTTATAATATAATCCAATGCTTCTCGGCTTGTTGACACGTATCTGTCATATTCTCCCAAAGAAATATTTCTTTCTTTCCATTTTCTTATATTATTTTCATTTCCGTCAAAAAAATAATAAATTTCTTTACTTACATCAAGCTCTTCATTATTTTCGGCTTCTATATGAAATTTTATTGTTCTGGATTTTATTGTAGGGATAATATTCAGACTTCTCGATAACAAAATAAAATATACATCTTTAGGCGGTTCTTCCAATATTTTCAGCAAAGCATTGGAAGACTCTTTTCTAAGGCTCTCTATTCCCGAAAGTATAAAAATCTTTTTAGGCGAACTGTATGAAGATTCTATCGCCGAATAAATAATTTCACGTACTTCATCGATTTTTATATTTTTATTTTCTTTATTTATAATCTCAATATCAGGATACTGAAAATTATCTATTCTTTTTATTATACTTTTATATTCTTCGGAGTTTTTATCAATTCCCGAAGTCATTATTATTTTAGAAAACTCCAGTGCATAAAAAAGTAAGTCAACTCTTTTATCTCCGTAAAAAAGATAACTGGCACTTTTTTTATTCTGATTTGCTTCATTTTTAAGTTTTTCCGTTATTTCACTGCTTTTCATAACAATTTTTTTAACTTTCTCTCATTTGTAAAGTTTTTAGCAATTTCTTATTATCGAAAGCCTTTCCTCCACCTATAACTACTGAATCTAAAGGATTTTCAGCCAGATAGACTTTTATCCCGATTTCATTTTCCATAAGTTCTACAAAGTTTCTTATTAAAGAACCTCCACCTGTCATAACTATTCCGTTATCAAGTATATCGGCTGCAAGTTCGGGAGGGCATTTCTCCAATACTTCTTTGGAAGAGTTTACTATCTGATAAAGGGAATCTTCTATAGCTTCGTACACTTCGTTCGCATTTAATTCTATAGTATTAGGTATTCCCACTGCCAAATCTCTTCCTTTTATAGTCATAACTTCAGGATCTGCAACTTTTAGAGCTGTTCCCAGTTCTTTTTTGATCTTTTCGGCAGTTCTGTCCCCTACTAATAAATTATACTTTTTCTTTATGTATTTTACAATATCTTCATCAAATTTATTTCCTGCTGTTTTTATTGATTTACTGGAAATTACTTCGTCAAGGGAAAGTATTGCAATATCTGTGGAACCTCCACCTATATCTACTACCATATTTCCTTCAGGTTGGGAAATATCTATTCCGGAACCTATTATTGCGGCTCTTCCTTCTTCTATAATATATATTTTTTTTGCTCCGTTTACCGAATCAAAAAGTGCTTTCCTTTCTACACTTGTAACTTCTATCGGTACACAAATCATAACTTCCGGTTTAAATAAAGAATTTCCGTATATTTTATGTAAAAAATAACTTATCATTTCTTTTGTAGAATCTATATCAGCAATAACCCCGTCCTGTAAAGGCTTTATAGCTTCAATGCTCGCAGGAGTTTTTCCTAACATTTCTCTCGCTTCTTTTCCTACAGCTATTATTTTCCCTGTCTTTCTGTCTCTCGCTACAACCGAAGGTTCGTTTAATACTATTTTCTTTTTCTGTTTATCGTAAATAAGCATATTAGCCGTCCCCAAATCTATCGAGATACTTTTATTAACTCTGAATATTTTAAAGAAATCAAATATTGCCATTTCTCCTCCTTGATTATTTATATTATATGTTTTTATATTAAAGTATAACTTGTAGTACCGTCTTTATTGTCTTTAATTTCCACTCCGATTTTTTTCAATTCGTCCCGAATTTCGTCGGACAAACTGAAATTCTTTTCTTTTCTTGCTTCAGTTCTTATTTTTATGAGCAATTCTATAAGATTTTTTGACAAATCATCTTTATTTTCTTTTTTTTCGTCCATTAACAAAACTCCCAAAACATCTTCTATTTTCGTTTTCAAATTTTTATAGGATAATTCCAATGCTTCAAACAATAAAAAGCTGCTATCATTTCTCTCTTTATCCGATATTTTTTCAATATCATCGCAAAATCTGTTTGTTTCCCTTATCTGATCAAATATTGTCGATAAAGCCTGAGGTGTATTCATATCTTCATCCATTGCTCCAATAAATTTTACATCAAAACTTTTTATTTTTTCTTTAAAAACTTTATTAATTTCATTTATTTTTTCATCCGAAACATCTTCGCTTTTAATCCCGGAGCTTAATTTTTCTAAAGACTTTTCAAATCTTCTTATAGAAGAAATTACATTCTGCAAAGTTTTTTTAGTATTTTCCATATCTTCAAAAGAAAAATTTACAGGCTTTCTGTAATGAGTACTGAGTATAAATAATCTTATCACATTTCCTGAAAATTTCCCTAATATTTCCCTTAGTAAAAAGAAATTTCCCGTAGATTTGGACATTTTATCGCCGTTTACCTGTACAAAACCGTTATGCACCCAATATTTCGCAAAATGTCCGTGATAAGCACATTTACTTTGAGCTATTTCATTTTCATGGTGCGGAAAAATCAGATCCTGTCCGCCTCCGTGTATATCAAAAGTTTCTCCCAAATACTTTTTTGACATGGCACTGCATTCTATGTGCCAGCCCGGACGTCCCTGACCCCAAGGCGAGTCCCAGTATGGTTCTCCCTCCTTCTTTTTCTTCCATAAGGCAAAATCGAGAGGATTATTCTTTATTTCCATAATATCCACTCTTGCACCTATTTCCAGCTCGTCTATTTTCTGATTGGAGAGCTTTCCATAATCTTCATATTTTTTCACATCAAAAAATACATTCCCGTCAATTTCATAAGCATATCCGTTTTCAATAAGTTTTTCTATTGTTTCTATAATTTCAGCTATATTTTCGGTTACTTTAGGTCTTTTTATATCTTTTAAAATATTTAATGATTCGGTATCCTCAAAAAATCCCTGAATATATTTTTCAGTTACTTCTTTAGGGCTTATCCCTTCTTCATTTGCTCTTTTTATTATTTTATCGTCCACATCGGTAAAATTTTGCACATAAGTAACATCGTAGCCTCTATATTTAAAATATCTTGCCAATATATCAAAAATCACTACAGGTCTTGCATTTCCCAAATGGATATAGTTATAAACCGTAGGTCCGCACACGTACATTTTTACTTTCCCCTCTTCTATGGGCTTAAACTCTTCTATTTTGTTGGACATCGTGTTGTATAGGTTCATTTTGTTCTCCTTTCCTTTTTCATGAGGGCTCATTGTCGCCCTCATGCTCCCGCTACCCGCGTTCTCCGCTCCTTTGTCGACTCCGAAAATGCGGGTTTTTTTAAATCATTACTATTTACTGAGATTAATACATTTTTCACGCTGTAAAATCTGAAAGGTTTAGTTATCTCACTTGTCAAAGATAGTATTCAATTTTATGTTTTATTCAAAATATTTTATAAGCTCATTTAAAATTTTACAATAAAAATATAAAATGAGCCGTAGAAAAAATGAACTTTTTTCATTTTTTCAAGAGCGAATAAGTATTTTTATAAGTAAAATTTTTTCAGAGCGAAACAAAATATTTTTATAGTAACAAAACATAATTTTGAATATCTATTTTAATGTAGCTACTGTACACCCTATCCCGCCTTCATTCTGGTTGGCATCTTTAAATTCGGTTACATATTTGGAAGTTTTTAAAAATTCCTGTATTTTCTTTCTTAAAATCATTGTTCCTTTTCCGTGAATAATATAAACTTCATGATAGCCTGTAAGCATTGCTCTGTCGAGGTATACTTCGAGTTCCGCTATGGCTTCGTCGGCATTTTTCCCTCTCAAATCTATTTCTCCTCTGACTTGAGTGGATTTTAACGAAGCAAAGCTTTTAAATCTGTTCGTTTTTTTCTTTTGGATTTTAACAATATTGTCCAGTGAAACGACCAGTTTCAATATTCCTGCCTGTACCTGAACATTGTTTGTGTCGGGAATTATACGCAAAACTTTTCCGTTCTGATTCAAAGTTTTTACAAGAACTTCTTCACCCTCCTGAATATCTATATTTCTTGCTACAATTTTTCTTTCTTTTACATTCTGCTTCTTGTCGGCAATAAACGACTCTCTCAACATATTCAGGCTTCTCTGGGCATTTTTTGCTTCTTCTTTTTTTATTTCGTCCTGACTTATTCTGTCTATGAGATTTTTAGCCTTTGACTGCACTTCTTTCAGATAATTGTCAGCTTCTTCATAAGCCTTTTTAATAACTTCGTTTTTTTCGTTTTCTACTTGAATTATTTTCTGTTCATAAGAATTTTTTTGATCTTCCAATTCTCTTTTTGTGTTTTCCAATTCAAATTTAAGCACTTCCAGTTCGTCATTTTTCTCTTTAATGGACTTGAGCATCTGTTCGACTTTCTGATTATCTTCACTTATATAGCTTTTGGCACTGTTTATAATCTGTTCGCTTATACCGTATTTTCCTGCAATTATAAGGGCATTGCTTTCTCCTGGTATCCCTTCGAGAAGTTTATATGTCGGCGACAATGTTTCCACATTAAACTCCATAGAAGCACTTTTTATTCCGGTGGTATTGAATGCGTATGCTTTTACTTCACTGTAATGGGTAGTTATTATAGATTTTATATTTTTCCCGTTCAGATAATCTATAATCGCCATAGCAAAAGCAGCTCCTTCCATAGGATCCGTTCCGCTTCCAAGCTCGTCCATAAGTACAAGAGACTTACTGTTTGCCTGTTCGACTATTTCCTTTATTTTTTTCACATGTCCTGAAAAAGACGACAAATTCTGCTCTATACTCTGCTCATCACCTATATCCGCAAGAACACTTCCGAAATGCCCTATTTCGGTTTTTTCATGGGCAGGAACCGGTATTCCCGACAAAGCCATCAAAGTGAGTAATCCCGCAACTTTAAGGGTAACAGTTTTTCCCCCTGTATTCGGTCCCGTAATAAGCATTATATTTTCATTGTTTCCTAACTCAAAATTTATAGGAACAACGGCATTCTCATCAATCAAAGGGTGTCTTGCTTCTACTAATTTCAAATATTCTTTATTTATAATTTTAGGCACTGTACATTTTTTATTTAGCGAATAAGCAGTTTTTGCATTTAAAAAATCAAGTCTTTCTAATATTTCTTTTATTTCTGTTATTTCTTCTTTTTTAGTTCTTATTAATTCAGTCAGTCTTAAAAGTATTTTTCTTATCTCTTCTCTTTCTCTCGCTTCGTATTCTCTGAGTTTGTTGTTTAAAGATACAACATTCAAAGGCTCGATATAAACAGTGCTACCTGTTGCCGATCTGTCGTGTTCTATCCCTTTGATAAGTCCTTTAAAGTCAGTTTTTACAGCTATTACATATCTATCGTTTCTTTGAGTTATTATTCTTTCCTGAATGGCTTTTTGCGTGTCTTTTCCCGACATAAGTTCGTCAAATTTTTCTTTTATATTGGCATTTATATTCTGTTTCTGTCTTCTTATATCTCTAAGTCCGATAGAAGCATCGTCTTTTATATTGCCGTCATCATTTACCGCATCTCCTATGAACTGCTCTATATCCTTTACTTCTTCAGTGTCCGAAAACAGTCCCCATATTATTTTATATTTATCTCTCACATTTTTGGCACGGCTTTTGGAAATTCTGTAAACAGCAAGATTTTTCTTCAAATCAGCAAAATCTTCGGCATTCAGATAAGAACCTATCAGCTCGATGGAATTTATATATCTTTGTATATCAGACATTCCTGTAAGCTCAAATCCGTCATCAAATTTGTAAAAGTCTATCATTTCCGTCATAAGCATAAGCTCTTTGTCCAGTACGGATTTATCTTTAATTATGTCCGTATCTATAAATTTTTCTTTTGTTTTCTCAAGTTTTGATAAATTTATAAGTTCATTTATTATTTTATAAAATTCCAAAACATCATAATTCTTTTTCATTTTTCCCTCTTTATATATTTTCTTATTTTATTATTTTTATTATACCAAAAAAATCAGAAAATATAAAATATATCTTTTTTTAAAAATAAATATATGATAAAATATTTTAAACATATTGTTTATGAAAGGAGTATTCAAAGTGGAGAAACCTATACTTGAATGTAAAAATCTGACCAAAAATTATGATCATGAAACTGCACTGGATAATATCAATCTCACTATAAGTCCCGGAAAAATAGTCGGGCTCTTAGGTCCTAACGGAAGCGGAAAAACTACGCTTATAAAACTCTCAAATGATCTGCTGAAGCCTTCTTCCGGAGAAATACTTATAAACGGAGAAAAACCGGGAGTTAATTCAAAAAAAATTATTTCTTATCTTCCGGACAAAACATATTTCAGTAATTCTCATAAAATTAATGAGCTTTTTAAACTTTTTTCCGCTTTTTATCCTGACTTCAATGAAGAAAAAGCACGAAAAATGCTCGAAGGATTGAAAATAGATCCTAAAAGCAAATTCAAGACTTTGTCCAAAGGAATGAAAGAAAAAGTACAGCTGCTTTTAGTTATGAGCCGTGATGCCAAACTTTATTTACTGGATGAGCCTATTGCAGGAGTGGATCCCGTAGCAAGAGAATATATTTTAAATACTATTATAAAAAATTATAACAGAGAAGCTTCTATCATTATTTCTACGCATCTTATAAGTGATGTGGAAACTGTTTTGGACGAGGCTGTATTTATAAACAAAGGAAAAATTTTATTACATGAAGATGTGGAAAAAATAAGAACTGTCCATAATAAAAGTGTAGATGAATATTTCAGGGAGGTGTTCAGATGATAAAACTGTTCAAATATGAATTCGGCTCTACTGCCAGATTGCTTTTTCCTTTATACATTGTTGTTCTGGGAATAGGATTTCTGAATAAGATTGTTACTACATTCGGTAAGAATACAGGTATAGAAAAACTTTTTCTGAATGACAGTTCTTTAAACTGGAGAGGTCTTGATACTGCCGTTTTTTCTTTCCAGGTATTTTCATATTTTCTTGCGGCACTTATTGTAGCGGGAATTTTTGTATTAACTTATTTTAGCATAATAAACAGATACTATAACTCTATGTACGGAAACGAAGGATACCTTACAAATACTCTGCCTTTGAAAACTCACGAATTGATTCTTGCAAAATTTTTCAATTTTCTTTTCTGGATATTTATAGGAAGTGTTGTTTCTTTAACTTCTATTATGCTTCTTTTCCCGACAATAACTTTTAAAGAAATTTGGGCATTTGCAGTAGGTCTGATTTCCCAAATAGATTCTACAGATTATATTGATTATATAACAAGAATTATTCTGATTGTAATAAATAATTTTGTTAATTTATGTTTAAATATAATGATTATATTTTTATCCGTAACTATTACGAATTTTTTCAATAATTACAAACTTATAGCGGGAATTGTGTCGTATTTTGTAATAAGAACCGTTTTAAAAATCATTTATTTTTTATTGATATATTTACCTACATTTTTAATGGTAATAAATAAAGATCCGGAAGACTTATTCAAAGGATCCGCTTTAAATATACTTTTGGCGATTTTTCTGGCAATAATCGAATGGATAATTATATTTTCAATAATAAACTATATCCATAAAAATAAACTGAACTTGGAATAAAGGAGATATTTGTAATGAAAAATTTACCCGTAACACCCTTGCCTACGGTAAAACTTGACAAGCAGCAGGAAACTTTACTGGAACATAACAGATTATTGGGAACTCTTTTGGGAGAAACCATTTTTACATATGCAGGACTTCACATTTTCAAAGTTACCGAAAGTTTGAGAGAGGCTTCAATTTCATACTATAAAACGAACAAACAGGAAAGTCGAAAAGATTTATCATTATTCTGCTCGGAACTCGGAGATTCGGAAATTCTTCGTGTTATAAGAGGATTTACTTATTTTTCGGTACTGGCGAATATAGCTGAAGATGTTTATCAGGTTTATCAACACAGAAATATGAAATTTTCAAATAAAACAGAAATGGGAACACTGGAAAAATCTCTGGAAAATCTTAAAAAGAAAGGTATTTCCGTAGAAAAAATACTGGAAGCCATGAAAAAAGTTTCTGTAGTACCGGTATTAACTGCACACCCTACACAGGTACAAAGAAAAAGTATTCTGGATTTGATGAGAAAAATTACCGATACTCTTTCCAAATATGAAAATGTACAAATTCATCAAATAGATGAAAACGAGTGGATTGACGAATTAAATTCCAAAATAAAAATTTTGTGGCAAACTTCCATGTTGAGAACTTCCCAACTTAGAGTGACAGATGAAATAAGTAATGCTCTAAGCTACTATAATATAACTTTTTTTAATGAAATTCCCGAATTAACAAATAAATTTCAGGAAATTTCCGAAAAATTGGGAGAAAGCAAATTTGAAGCTGAAAAGCTCATACCTCTGACTATGGGAATGTGGATCGGAGGAGACAGAGACGGAAATCCTTATGTTACCGTAGATACTCTTGAGACTTCTGCTCAGGCACAGGCTCTGACTTTATTCCAGTTTTATCTTGATGAAATAGAAAGTATTTATCGTGATTTATCAATGTCCAATACAATGACCGAAGTCAGTAAAGACTTGGAAAAACTGTCTGAAGCTTCAGGAAAAGTTTCTCCTCACAGGGTAAACGAACCTTACCGTCGGGCATTGACTGCAATTAATGATAGACTTTTGGCAACTGCTTATAAACTATGCGAAAACAAAGAGGTTCTTCCTCCGAAAAGAAAAGATTCCCTCGATATTCCTTACAACTCACCCGAAGAATTTACGAAAGACTTGGAAATCGTTGCAAATTCTTTGATTGAAAATAACAGCGAAGCTTTAGTAAAAGGAAAACTGAGAAATCTTATAAGCGGAACAAAAATCTTCAGTTTTCATCTGGCAACAATAGATTTACGTCAGGATTCGAGCATTCACGAGCTTTGTGTAGCAGAACTTCTGAAAAGTGCAAATATAATGGAAGACTATTTGAGTTTACCTGAAAATGCCCGTTGTGAAATGCTTTTGAGAGAATTGGAGCATGATCCTCGTATTTTAAGCGATCCTACAATTTCTCAAAGCGAGTTGTTAAAAGGAGAACTTGCTATTTTCAGAAAAGTTAAATCACTAAGAGACAGATTCGGCAGTAGAATCATAGAAAAACATCTTGTTTCTCACGCTACGAGTGTATCGGATATGCTTGAAATAGCGATTTTATTAAAAGAAGCCAATCTTGCAAAAGGAGACAAAAATCCTTTCTGCGATATTCAGATAGTCCCTCTATTTGAAACAGTTGAAGATCTAGAAGCTTCGTCGGAAATTCTCGAAAAATGGTTTTCTCTTCCTCTTGTCCAAAAATGGATGGAGAAAAGCGGAAGAAAGCAGGAAGTTATGCTCGGATATTCGGACAGCAACAAAGACGGAGGCTATTTAAGCTCAAGCTGGTCTTTATATAAGGCTCAGAAAAAACTGACAGCTTTAGGAAACAAGTTTGATGTGCAAATTTCATTCTTTCACGGAAGAGGAGGAACAGTCGGTCGTGGAGGCGGTCCAAGTTACGAAGCAATACTGGCACAGCCTGAAGGAAGTGCCGACGGAACTATCCGCCTTACTGAACAGGGAGAAGTTATCGGTGCAAAATACGGAAATCCCGATTTAGGATTTAAAAACCTTGAGGCTCTTGTCTCCGCAGCATTAGAGTCGGGTGCTTTAACTGTAGAAGATGCGAAATGGGGTGAATACGAAAAAATCATCGAAGAAATATCCGAATCAAGTTATAAAGTTTATCGTGAATTAGTTTACAACACCGAAGGATTTACAGATTTTTTCTTTGAAATTACTCCGATTAATGCTATTGCAGGATTAAATATCGGTTCCAGACCTTCTTCACGTAAGAAAAAGCAGTCTCTGGAAAGTCTGAGAGCTATTCCGTGGGTATTTTCATGGTCTCAGTCACGTATTATGCTTCCGGGTTGGTACGGATTAGGTGCTTCATTTACAGAATGGATAAATAAAAATCCCGATAATCTTTCCATTTTACAAAAAATGTATAGAGAATGGCCGTTTTTCAGATCGGTTATTTCCAATGCGGACATGGTGCTTTCCAAATCCGATTTAAGAATCGCTTCGGAATATGTAAAATTGGCTCAAAATCAGGAAGTTGCACAAAAAATATTTTCAGAACTTGTTAAGGAATGGGAACTTACTCTCGATGTATTGAAAAAAATTACGGGAAATGATGTTTTACTTGCAGATAACCCCGAACTTGCAAGCAGCTTAAGAAACCGTCTTGCTTACTTTGATTCTATGAACTATCTGCAAATAGAACTGTTAAAAAGATTAAGAGAAGGAGATGAGTCCGAAGATTTAAGAAAGGCCCTTCATATATCAATAAACGGACTTGCGACAGGTTTGAGAAACAGCGGATAAAAAAAATTATCAAAAAACTTGTAATAATTCAGATAATATGATAAAATATGTTTCGATATGTGTATGTGTAAAGGAGGTAAATTTATGCAAATATGTGAAGTTTTCGGAAAAAGAGTAGGGCACGGAAACATGGTCAGTCACTCTCATAGAGCTACTAAAAGAATATGGAGACCTAATCTTCAGACAATGACATTGAATGTTGACGGATCTGAAATAAAAGTAAGAGTTTGCACTAAAGCAATGAAAACATTAAAAGGTAAAAATGTTGATCAAGTTAAAAAAATATTATTGGAAAATAAAGACAATTTGAGCCCAAGAATCTCAAAAGTATTGTTTTCTGCAAAGTAAGTTTATTAAAAAGTAAACTTACTTTTTTTATTTTTTTTAAAAATGACTTTATTTTAATAATTGTAAAAGTAATTAAAAATTACTCTGTTATTATATTTTATAAATTCAGAGAAAATATGAACTTTTTTATCTATAGGAAAACTTATTTTCTGAACAGTTTTTTTAATGAAAACAAAGGTTTACTTCTTACAATTTTTTCATTTTCCAAAAAATCTCTCATCACCTTTAACGATTTTCCCGCTTTTACAACGACAAAATTAAAAGATCCCGATTTTTTGGTATCTATAAAAAAACCTCTTATATACCTGTCATTGAAAAAAATCTGGGCTCGTACTTTTTCTATCTCTTCCCATGGAATTTGTATACAATCTTCAGTATTTCTTATATTATAAAATTCAAAAGCTCTATCCCCGATTAAAATATCTCCTCTTTTATTCCCGAAACCTCCACTCAAAAAATTTCCTTTTGTTACGAATAATGCTTTTGTATTTAAAGAAACAGCCAATTTTATGCCTCCTCTTACATTAAAAAATAAAAGAGAATGTCCCAAAATATAAAATATAACTTTTTCAACATCTTCCAAGTTGGAGAAATTGCGTAAAATTTCTATAGCAAAAGAATAAAGATTATAATTAATATCCACTTGAGACAATTCTCTTTTTCTATAAATTAGAATATTCCCACTAAATGCCCTAAAATACCGACCGCAAATAATCCGAATATAATAAGAATAGGGTTTACTTTTTTCTTAAGCAGCCACATGCAAAGGAATGTCAGCAGTAATGCTGCAAATCCCGGCACAAGCTGATTTAAGTTATCCTGTAAAGTAGTAATTTTTTCAGGAGTAAGTGAAACTCCGCTCATCATTTCACTCAATATTCTCTGTAATTCAGCTCCATTTACATTTTCTTGAGGAAATTTTATGAAAGCACCCTCAGATAAAGGAACTTTTGATATTATCATAGGAAAATTGATCGAAGTCCAACGCTGAACCAGAATGCCCATTACAAACATTCCGAGTATTGAAGCCCCTTTAGTAACAGTTTGAAGTAAACCTCCAGACAAGTCTTTCGTAATTTCTGCACCTTTTTGATAACCGAATTCCTGCGTATACCATAAAAATCCTATACGGATTATATTCCATACTATGAAAAAGAATAAAGGAGCGATTACTGAGCCGCCTGTTGCAAGAGAGGCTGCTATGGCTCCCAATATAGGACGTACAGTAAACCAGAATACAGGATCTCCTATACCTGCCAAAGGTCCCATCATTCCTATTTTAACTCCTTGAATTGCCGCATCATCTATAGGAATACCGTTTGCACGTTCTTCTTCCAAAGCGAGTGTCACTCCTAAAATAGGAGCTGCTATATAGGGGTGTGTATTAAAAAATTCCAAATGACGTTTCAATGCAGCTGAAGCATCATTTCTATCAGGATATAATTTTTTAAGAGCAGGTATTAATGAATATGCCCATCCTCCGTTTTGCATACGTTCATAATTCCATGAACCTTGAAGAAATTGAGAACGCAACATAACACTACGACGATCACTTTTTGATAATTTTATTTTATTTTCTGCCATTTTATATTCCTCCTTAATAGTTATCCAAAATATCGCCTAACGGGTCATCGGAAGATGAAGCTCCTCCACCGCCACTGTTACTTTTTTTGGAAAGATTCAAGTAAATAATAGCCAGACATACTCCGATAATTCCTGTCGCTATTAAAGTCAACTCTTTTAACGGAGCCAATGCAAATCCCAAGAAAAAGAAAGGCCATACTTCTTTTGTTGCCATAAGGTTAATAACCATTGCATAACCCACTGCCACAACAAATCCTCCGCCTATTGTCATGCCTTCTGTAAACCATTTCGGCAAGGAAGATAATGCCCCCTGAATAATTTCCGAAGGAATAAATAACAACAACACTGCAGGAACAGCAATACGTAATCCTTGACATAAAAGAGCTATAATATGCCAAAATTCTACTCCCTTAAAATTACCGCTTTCTGCTGCACGATCTGCCTGATGAACTATAACTACAGAAAGTGTACGGACCACCATAGTCAATACCAATCCCACAGTAGCCAAAGTAATTGCTGCAACAATAGCTGCATTACGTCCGTCAGCACTGAAATTTCCGGCTTTTACAAAGATAATAGCTGAAGCTACCGATGCCAAAGCAGCATCGGGGGCAACAGCAGCTCCTATATTTGCCCATCCGAGTGCAATAAGCTGCAATGCTCCCCCTAACATTATACATTCAGGTAAATGTCCTGTAGCCAATCCTATTAAAGAACAGGCAATAATCGGCTGATGAAATTGAAACTGATCGAGGATACCTTCCATACCTGCCAAAAAAGCTACAATAAGTACAAAAACAACCGTTATAATATTAAAATCCATAATAACCTCCTAAAATTAAAGTTTTAAACCTTCGTTCGATTTAGCTGAAATCATCTTGAACAAATCTCCCGACTTATCCGCCACGACTTTACGTACATCAAATTTTACTCCTAAATCGGCAAGTTTCTTATACGTCTCCACATCATTCTGATCCATGGATAATGATGTACTTACCATTACTTTACCTACAGAATGAGCCATAGAACCGATATTCAGTTCTTTAATTTCCACACCTTTTTCTATTACTTTTAAAGCATCCTGAGGATTTTCAAAAAGCAACAGAGCTTTGGTGTTACCGAAACGTGTATCTTTGGATACCTCTACAAGTTTGTCAAGAGGTATAACATGAGCTTTTACTCCCGGAGGAGCTGCCTGCTCTATAAGTTTTTTACGCAATTCATCTTTTGAAACTGTATCCGATACTACGATAATTCTGTCAGGATTAGTCGCTTTAGTCCAGCTTGTAGCAACTTGACCGTGTAATAAACGTGTATCAACCCGTGCCAATACAATTTTTAATTTCCCGTCTCCTATAACAGTTCCTTCAGGAATAGCTCCCTGAGATATTGACTTTGTTACTTCCTGCTTTTTCTCCGCAGGTTGCAATTCTTCAGGTTTAACCTTTACTTCATCTTTGGCTGCCGAAGTTATAATTTCAGCAAGTTTGTGAGATTTATCCGTATCGTCTCTGCTCGAACATGCTTCTAAAAGCATCGGTAAATTTAATCCTGCTACTATTGCTCTTTTTTCAGGAGCCTCTTCAAATAATCTGTTTGACTGGTTAAACGGACTTCCGCCCCACAAATCAACGAGAAATATAATTTCTTCAGTTCCTAAATTTGTTACTGCATTTTGAAGTTTTCCGTATAAGTCATCAGGACCTTCGTTGGGCATAAAAACAACTGATTCTACTTGTTCCAAATCTCCTAAAATCATTGATGCAGATTGTTTTATTCCTGCAGCAAATTCTCCGTGACTTGCAATGATAATTCCTATCACACTTCTTACCTCCTTTTAATTTTTATAATTATTTTAATATAATTATATTTTTTACAATAATTCCGGTCAATGTTATAACAATCCGAAACTTATAAATCTAAGTAATTTTCCAAACCATGACAGTTCTTCGGCTTCTTCTATTGCAAGAATATCTACTGAAGACACGACATTCCCGTTAGAAAGCACTTCCATCTTACCTATTACATCGCCTTTATTTATTTTTGCTTTAGCATCGATACCTACAGTTTTAAAATCATAATTAGTATCATCAAGCTGATAAACATTTTCCGCAAGTACACCTTTTATTTTTCTCTTTGGCGAATCTTTTATTTTAAATTCTCCTATTTCTTCTCCCATTGTATGTATTTTTTTCAACCTGTTCTTTATTTGAGAAAATTCCTCAAGCTGATCTTTCGTTCTCTGATTATGAGTTTTATGCCCGAGAACTACAGAAATAATCTCGATATTTCCCATTTTACCCGTAACTATTATATTATACCCTGCCTGAACATGAAATCCTGTTTTCAGACCATATATTCCGTATTGACCTAAAAGATGATTTCTGCTTTTATAAATAACCTGTTCTCCCGCCGGATTTACAAGAACAAGTTCAGGCTCGCTTGCCCATTCTCTTATTCTTTTATCTTCTATAGCTTTTTTACCCATAAGGAACATGTCATACGCAGTAGACACATCCATTCCTTTACCTGTCATTGTAGTAGGCAGCCCTGCCGGAGTATGAAACTCGGTATTGTTCATTCCCAATTCTTTAGCTTTTTGATTCATCAATTTTACGAAATATTCTATATTTCCCTTTCCCACATGGTAAGCCACGAGATAAGCCGAATTATTTGCAGAATAAATTATTTCGGATCTTAATAAATCACGAAGCAAATAGCAATCTCCAACTTTGACATTAAGCCAGCTTCCTCCTACATTTGCATTTTGAGGAGTAAAGCATACTTTATCGTCCAAACTTACATTTCCTTTGTCCACTTCATCCAATGCCACAAGGATATTCATAACTTTTGTGAGTGAAGCTATAGGGTGTTGCTGTGTTTCCAATTCTTTTTTGATAATTTTTCCGTCTTTTGTCGCTATAAATTTCAATAATTTATCTTTATACTGGGAAGCTTCTTCTTTTTCTTTATCAATAGCCTGGACTACAGGTTTTCTTTTGTCAATTTTAGGTTTTTTCTGTTCTTCTTTTTTTCTGTTTTCTTCCAGTATTTTTGAAATATCTTCGTTTACAATATCTGTTCCGCCATTTGTAACATTATTATTTATATTTGTGTTATTCTTCTGTTCATTGTTATTTTTTGGAACTGTAGTGTTTATCGTATTATTTTTGTTATTTGTATTACTTATATTTTCTTTTCCGTCTATGTTATTCTGATTATTTTTATCGTTAGTTCCGTTATCTATATCTGTCTCGTTATTATCTTCAGGCAAAAATATTCCCTGTTTTTCTCTTTTTTTTCTTTCTTTCTCTTCTTTTTTAAGTCTTTTTTTCTCTTCCCTCTCCTGTTTCTTTCTTTCTTTTTCCGATTGAGAATTTTCTATACTACTGTTTTTTATTATATTTCCTATGTCGTCATTTCTGCTTCCGCCGTCATTATCGCTATGACTTCCTTCTCCGAATACCAGAAGAGTAAATAAACTTAACATCAATACTGTTTTTATGATTTTTTTCAACATTTTTTTGCCTTTCCGATTTATTTCTTTTTAGCCACTTTTTTTCTCTGCTTTTCAGCTTTCTCTTTTTCGCAGTAATTAAAATACTTATTTATTATGCAAATATCGCATTTGGGATTTATAGCTGTAGATACTTCCCTACCATATAAAATAAGATAATGAGAAAATACAAACCAGTATTTTTTCGGTACGATTT
The DNA here is from genome assembly GCF_007990505.1 of Pseudoleptotrichia goodfellowii. Lineage (NCBI taxonomy): Bacteria > Fusobacteriati > Fusobacteriota > Fusobacteriia > Fusobacteriales > Leptotrichiaceae > Pseudoleptotrichia > Pseudoleptotrichia goodfellowii. The sequence goes on from NZ_AP019822.1 coordinate 1,939,632, forward strand.
TCATAAGTTCTCTTTCGATTATTTCAGGATTGTCACTTTTAGTAAGTCCCATTCTTTTGGAAAGCCTTTTCACGTGAGTATCCACTACAATTCCTTCACTTATTCCCCATACTTCTCCCAATACTACATTTGCAGTTTTTCTCCCTACTCCTGCAAGTTTTACCAGTTCATCCATTTTTTTCGGTATTTTGCCGTTATATTCGTTTAACACCTGTTCAGCATTCAGCTTTATATTTTTTGCTTTGTTTCTATAAAATCCTGTAGATTTTATATATTTTTCAAGTGTTTCCAAATCCATATTATGAATATCTTCAGGAGTTTTCACTACTTTAAACAACTCTTTTGTTACTATATTTACTCTCGCATCGGTACACTGTGCCGACAATATTACCGCTATCATAAGTTGATAGGGAGTTTCAAAATCCAATGCACACTTGGGTTTTCCGTATCTTTCCTGCAAATACGGAAATATCAGATTAAATCTCTCTTTTTTTGTCATACTTTCTCCTAAAAACCGTTTTTCAATAAAAGCTTTATACCTTCCAATACTAAAAAATGCAAAGGATAAAAAAGATAAAAGAAATATTTCATGTTTCTTCCTTTTTTCCCGTTATATAAAAATATAGGAATCAATCCAAACATCGAATAAATCTGTATTTTTGAAATATCAGATATAAAGGGTGCCGCTATGTTAAGTAACAAAAAACTTATTGTTATTTTTATTTTATCCTGTCTGAAAAAATGAAATATCATTATTGTTAAAATACCGTATATCCCGTAATCAAAGTCAAATTTGACAGAAATATAACATAAAATTTCGATTATAATTATTTTCGGTAAAATATTTATTTTTTTTGAATGGTATAAAGATATTATTAAAAGTCCTGTAAATAAAGTAAAAAATATATTCAAGGAGTAATTCATATAAAAAATCATCAAATGTATTATTATTGCAAACAAAAATAACCTCAATAAATATTTTTTCAAATTTTTCGTATGAACATACCCCTCTCCCAACGAAAAGGCAAATATCGGGAAAGCAGTCCGTCCTATAATATTGAGGACTTCACTGCCTCCTATAACATGATACCAATGATCCGTAAACATTGTTACTATACCTATCATTTTCAATATAAATAAATCCATAGTTGCCTTTCGTTTCTTTTATGCTTTTATATAGTCGTATTTCCCGCTTTCAAATTTTTTCACAATGTAACTGCACACGGGAACTATTTTATAATTATTTTTTTCTGCAAACTCTACACCTGTATTGAACAGTTTATCGGCAATTCCCTGTCCTCTAAGTAAAGGAGAAACGTATGTATGGTCGAAAATAAGATTATTTCCGTCTTTTTTATAAGTCATTTCGGCTATTATTTCTCCTTTTTCATCATATATATAAAATCCTTTATTTTCTATATGTTTTATTTCCATTTAGACACCTCCGATTATTTTATTTTATAAATTATATCATAAAAATCAAAATGAAAAAAGTCGACAATCAGATTTTATTTTCCTTTATTTGTATTTGTTTTTTCTTCCCATGCCGACATCGGATAATCTGATGAATTACTCCATGCCCATACTCCGTCATAGTAATAACTTTTTCCGTCTGTATTCTGATGTAATTTATCGGCATTTTTCAAATGCAAATAAGCATATTTTTTTATATATCCGCTTATTGCATTAAGATCTGTACCTATAATGCCTACAGTCATATTTTCTTTTTTCTCGTTGTTAATCATACAATACTGGAATTTTATATCCGCTCTGTATTCGCCTTTATCGTTTATTTCCTGAAACTGATGTCTTCCCACAGGTTTGTTACAGTATGAGCCTTTTTCTAAATTTTTAGGATCATTAAACTGTTTCGTACGGTCACGATCTATTACAGTATTTGCAGTATCCTTTTGAGGACTCACAGCCCCGGAACTTTTAGTTGTTGCAGTCTTTTTTACTTCGTTTGTCTGTTTTGCTTTGACATTTTCATTTGCTGTTGTTTTCGCATTATTTTGTGGTGTTGCGGCTTTATTATTTGTTGCTGTATTTACAGTTTTTTTCGGAACTGCAGCTGCTTTTTTTTCTTCCTTTTTTGCAGTAGACTGTTTTGCTGATGCAGTTGCAGCTGCAACTACATTTTCATTATTCAGTATTTTTTCTATAGTCAGTTCTTTTTCATTCGCTCCCAATAAAATCCCCGACACTAACATTAATAAGAAATACTTTTTCATACACATTCCTCCGGTAATTTTTAAATTCGTCAATAATTCTTACTTCCGCTTATAATATAGCATAATTATAAGTTATTTCCAACAGTTTTATTAATGTTTTCGAAAAACTAATTATAAGTAAAAGCTAAAAAGAACCCGCTTTAAATTAAAACGAATTCTTTTTATTTATAAATAATAACTTGAAAAGCTTATTAGTAAATAACCCTAAATCCTAATCCACCTCTTATATTTTTACCTTTTGTATCATATCCTGCATTTAGAGTTACCCCAAATCTTTGATTTTCCAATCCTAAATTCAAATCAGCCTTGAAGTTTCCTTTTCTGTCGTCTTTTTCTCCTCTTATATTAAACCAATCAGCTTTTGTGTAAGCTACTCTTGCCTTATTTTTTACATTTCCCACTTTTCCAAGTTCATTTTCATATCCTAAACCTAACGTAGTTGTAAATGTTGTTTTTACTGCCATTGGTTGTTTATATTTGAATTCGATTCCTACTTCAGGTTTTACAGAATAATAATCATTCCCTTTTACTTCGAGTCTTACTTCTCCGGCTTTTTCCTTAATTGAATCAAATCTTCCATATTCAAGTTTTAAATTTCCATACGGTCTTATGCTGAATTTTTCTCCTGTTCTGAATTCTTTACTTATTTCATTTTTAACCGCAACTCCGTATGTATTATATCCGGCTTTTGCATTAAATATCTCATCTACTACAAGATATTTTCTATGCATATCACTTCTTGCTATATAGCCTTCTCCGGATACTGTCCATTGTAAACTTCCGTTATGATCAAATGCTTTAGATTTAAACACTCCTAATTTTAACATTGTTGTTGTTTCTTTTGATCTTCCTATATCTTTGAGCTTGAATATATTTGTTACAGCTCCTGCATACCATCCACTTGAATTTCCTAATTTAATAGTTTCATCTTCATGAACATACGCTACTCCGTAGGCATTGCTTGTATAGTCTATTATTCCTGCTGTATCTGTCTTATATTCTCCTCTTGACCCGAATGCAGCTATCTTATTTGATTGTTTAGATTTATTATTCCAGTTTTTTCGTAGCCCGTTTATTTCCTTATCAAGAGTTTGTCCTGTAGAAGATACTCTCTGCTGTACATTTGCATACTGATGTCCCATCATTTCGTCAAATGCCTGTTGCAATAAAATTCTCTCGTTATTTCCAATTTTATTTAACTTGTTAAACAATGCTTTTTCTCTTGAATCCAATGCTTCCACACCGTATCTTTGCTCAAGTCCGTCTGTAAAGTTATACGTATCTCTTGTAGTTTTCTTGTCTCCTGCAAATACAGTATAAGGTATTTTTGAAAGATAAGCATTTCTTATTGTATAATCAGGTAACTGAGTTATAGTCGCCATCCATGTCAATGCTCCTGAATATATGGACCATTTTTCAATTCCGGATCTTCTTATCATGTCATTATACGGTTTTATTATATCATCACCTAATTGAATATCTTTTGCGTTTGTATATTTTGTAGCTTCAGAACCTAAGATAAGGTCTCCCTGTGTCAATCCTGCCAAAGCTCCGATATTATTTATAGGTTTTGTATAATTTATACCCGATGTATCTATGTACATACCCACTGATGATGTCGGTATTTCACTCGGTTTTCTGTTAGCAATCGCCTGTACTCTTGCCAAGTGCGGTTTCTGAATTTGCCCATTTCTCGTTATTGTTGCGTTTGAACTGCCTGCAGGGGCGTACATTCTTATTCTGTCCAGTCCTGCATCTCCTAACGTTTTCGATGTATCGGCAGCTTTAACTTCCTTAATTTTATTCGCTCCGCTTCCTGTAGTTATATTAAATTCTCCGTAGTTTTTAATTATTCCACCTGCTACAAGTAACCCGTATCCCTTAGAAGCATCTATATGAATTTTCCCTCTGTTGTCCAAAGTTGCTCCGCTTGTAACTGCAATTCCTATTTGCCCTACGTTTCCTGTTCCTACAGTTGTAATTGTACCTTCATTTATTACTTCGGCTCCGTTTTCTGCGAATATTCCTATATTTCTCTTAGACCCGCTTAACTCAATTCGCCCGTTAACTCCATTTAATATTCTTGAACCTTTTCCTGTAGCATACATTCCTATACTGTTCGGTGTCGTAACTCTTATTATTCCATGATTTTCAATATTCCCTATTCCTCTTGTTACTTTATTTCCCGAACCTGCAGGAGATTCTTCACTATATCCTGCCGCCATTCCTATTCCATATTTTTTATCATCAGGATTAGTAGATATATCCGATCCCGATACATTTATTATACCGTAGTTCTTTATAGCTTTAGGAGTTGAAGTTCCGCCTTTTACATAACTGTATGCTCCTACGTTTCCTATACCTCTTCTGAAATCTATTGTTCCGTAATTCTTAACTTCTCCTGAAGCGTAAATCCCGTAGTTCAGGCTTCCTGTCGATCTTAAATTACTGTAGTTTGTTATTGTTCCTGTTCTGTCAGCAGAGTACATAAATACCGAGTCATCTGATAAAGTTGTAACTCCTGTTGTTCCTAATAATCCTGTTCTTACTGTATTACCCTGTCCTGTCATAACATAACCGAAAGAGCCTTTTCCGATAGTCATTTTATCCGTATCACTGTTAAGTGTCTGCCCGTTTCCTGCAAGATATACTCCCGCTCCTTCTTGGCTGGCACCTAAGGATTTTCCTACAGATATTTTTGCATTTTGTTCAATATTAACTGTTCCTTCTTTAGAATAAACTCCTATTCCGCCGTCTCCTGCCGTAGTTTCAGAACTGCTTGTCAAAGTAACGTTTCTTCCGTAAATTCCTGTCGATCTCGCTCCTGCCTGAACTTTTCCTTCGTTTCTGATTGTGCTGTTCAAGCCGTTATTCGAGTATATACCTATACTTGGACTGTCTGCTCTTGTCGAATCTCCTACTGTCACATTTCCTTTATTAAGCATTGTATGCCCTGCATTAGTAGCCCCTTCGCTGTGCATTCCTATAGATTTATCTCCTACTAAATTAATATTTCCATGATTTTCTATCTCTCCCGAATTTCCACTTTGAGACATTCCGATTGCATTTTCTCCGGTACTTTCAATTTTTCCGGTAGCTCTATTATAAACATTTCCATTTTCGGCACGCATTCCCACAGACCCCGAACCGACTGTGATCTGTCCATTGTTATGTCCGTTACCGTCTACAGTATATATTCCGGAACCGTTAGTTCCTATAGTAATTTTACCATCTATACCATTTGCCATTGAAGCATCTTTTCCGTAAAGTGCTGATGACTTATCTCCTGTTAAAGATATTTTTCCGTTATTAGAAGCTACTCCTCCATCTGAATAAATTCCTGTAACTCTGTTTTTTGTTGACGATATATCTGTTCCATTATCCAAATTTACAGTCGAATTTTTTGCATTTACAAATAGACTGTCATCATTATTTATGACTTTAGTATTCTTATATTGCATGAAAGCTTCTGTAATGCTCATATATGTATATCCGTCTGTAGATGTCAATGTCAAATTATCTTTAAAATTGCTGCTTGAATTATAGGAACCTCCTTTAATCAAGTATGCAACTGACCCTTTACCTGCTAATGATATATTTCCTGAGTTTCCTATAAATTTGGAAGTTCCACTGTCAGTCGTCAAATTAAATCCTGCAGAGTTTTTACCTATAGTATAAGTTCCTCCGTTTATTTCCACTTCCGAATTTTTTGCATTTATGCCGACGCTTCCTTCTTTAACCGATATATTTCCGCTTGAAGTCACTTTTCCTTTTACTGCATATATCCCTGTACTGCTTGTGACTTTGGAAAAATCTATAGTTCCTGTATGAGATATAGTTGAAGTTGCTCCCGCTTCTTTATTGTCCGCATATATTCCGAACAATCCTTTTTTACCGTTAATTCCTGCTATTTTTCCTTTATTTGTAATGTTTATATTTTTGCTCCAAGTACCAATTGAAGAACCTATCTTATTAGCCCCCCAAATTCCTACTCCTTTGTTTCCAAGCTGAATTGTACCCGTAGTATCATTTAACAGCAATGAATCCGATGCTCCGAACAATGCCGTACTGTTTTGATTATTTCCGTTATCGGCATCCATTTTTATAAGACCCTTGTTTGTGGCTTTACCATAATCCACTACTATTCCTGTTGCTCCTTTTTTGGAATAATCTATCGTTCCTTCATTTACGACATTAATATTATCCCGGCTCATAGCTCCTTCATAGTTTGCCTGTGCTATTACCTGGTCGAGCTTTCCGCTGTCAGTACCGCTTATTTTTTTGCCTGATGCTATTGTCACAGCCGAGTTGATAAATTCTACTCTGTAATATTTATCAATTGCAGCACCCGAATGATTATCAAGGTTTACATCACTGTCAATGTTCAATGTTCCCTTTGATACTTTATACGCTTTAAAGTTTTTGGAAGATGTACTGTCAATTTCAACTCTCTTTCCAAGATAGTTGTTTATCTGGCTCGGATCTACACTGCTTAGATTTATAGCTGTTGTACTCGGAGTTGTATTTTCCAAAACAAACAATGTAGAATTATCTTCCATTTTCAATTTTAATTTTTTCCCTGCTGTACTTCCGGTATCATTAAACATATCGTTTAATCTTTGCGATATTGTTGCAGCTGTAGCGGAATCTCTGTAATAAAATGCAGTTGCTCCGTCTTTTATCGTACCCGATATATTATTAAGAAGTTTAAATTTACCACTTGGAGTATAAGTTCCCCCCGCATTTTTCGTATAGTTATAGAATAATAATGTTCCCGCACCTTTTGCAGTAAGATTTACAGTATTTGCATTTGCAGCATCTCCCAATTCTATTTCAGTATTATCGGCATACAATCCTAATGCTTTATTTTCCGCTGTTATGTCTCCTTTTACTATCTTTGTAGTCGCCGTAGTCCCTTTAGCATACAGTGAAATTGATTTTTCTCCCGATGTCAGAATTGAGCCACCTGTCATTGTGAATTTACCCTGATTGAATACTCCTGTAACCTGTTTTCCCCTTAATTCTATTTTCCCTGCATTTACTCCGCTTGAAGCCGTATTGTTATTTCCCGCAGTCGTCAAGGCTTTCTGGATAACCATTCCTATAGTTTTTTCCAGTTTATCCCCTATTCCTTTAATATTCCCTTTATTTACTATTTCTCCGCCATCCTGAGAGAACATTCCTATTCCGTTCTTGGACGTATTATTAAACAATATATCTTTTGTATTTTCGGCAACCGCTTTATGAGTAATCTCTCCTGCAGCATTCTTTTCGGAATTATTTGCAGCCATTCCTATATTGCCGTCACCGTCATTTATATTGATAGTTCCTTTATTTATAGCTTTCGGTGTAATATTGGCAGGACTGTTTTCAGTTACTACGCTTCCCAAATCCACTCTCATTCCTATATTTTTAGTTCCCGTAACGTTAATAGTTCCGCCTGTATCATTAGTAACATCGTCATTATCTTTTACTTTTAAAATCATACCGCTGTTACCTGTTCCACCCGAAACATTTATTGTCCCTTTATTTTTAACCATTCCCGTGTAAGCTCTTATCGCTTTATTTGAGGTCATGTCGTTATCTTCCAATACTGCCATTCCCGAAGAAAGAGAGCTCCCGCTTCCATCACCACCGCTAATATTAATAGTTCCCCTATTTTCAAATACAGAGCTTCTGCCGGCAGCTGATTGCAATATTCTCGAAGAAAGCTTCATTCCGTAGCTTTCTATTCCACCCATTGTTATTTCCTTGCTGCCTGTACCTTCTCCATTTATAACATCTATTACAGTATTTGGACTATTTGTAGGTTTTGCATATACCTGTATCCCTATAGAACTTTTTCCCATAAACGAAATTTTTCCGTTATTTATCAATCTATAATAGTTATTTCCCGGATTAGGGTCGTCAAATTCCTGTGTTAAAATTAATCCTATTTTATAACCCGTATAGCCTCCTCTTTTCAGAACATTCCCTGCTCCATCTACTATATCGGGTGTTCTGGAAATATCTACACCACGTGGATATTCATTTCCTCCTAAATAAGGGGCGAGCTTTAAATTTGTAGAATTTGAAGCTTCAGTTTGTCCTCCTGCTTTTCCTACATGAAGTCCACCCAATCCTTCAGTTCCTCTATATCCTTCTTCGGCTCTATCTGTTAATTCTCCTTCGTTTATTACTTCTCTTTTCCCCGAACCTGCATCATCATTCTGTATTTCATAACCTGTTACAAGAGGACCTACCATATTTACTGTTGCTCTGTTTACAATCGTTCCTCCACCATTAGCATTATCAAGAGTTGCTACCCTTGAACCTCCTACAAGAAAAGGTTGATTATTCCAAGGTCTTGCCCCTGGATCAGAGTCATTTATATTTCCTCTTATAGAGTCGATTGTTATATTACCTCTTACAGTAGCTGTTCCTCCACCTGTGCCTCCTCTATTCGTATAATCAAAGTAAGCTTTTAATAAAGCTGAATTAAATCCCTGTGCTCCTCTAAGTGCAGTACTCGGACTTGCCCACGCATATATCGCAGTATAATTTAATGTATTACCGTCTATATCTGCATTACTGCTACTGTTATAAGATTTTCCATCACCTGAATGTCTTCCACCGTCAATCTGACCGAGCGTGTTCTGTTCCATATAATTACGATAAGAACCTAACTTAATATTAAAAGTAGGCGGCTTAGGTAAACTGACTGTTATGTCATCAGGAGCCACGGGATTAAATTTATCAATCCCAATATTCGGTGCTGCAGGCGGTGTAGGTGCAACAGGTGTATTTAAAGGTCTAACCGTATTTACTGTTATTCTTGGAGGAGTTACAGTAATAGGGTTTTTAACTATTTCTCTCGGTCTAACTGAAGCTCCCAGTTCAATCTGTGCTATAGGTTCCTGCTGATCAGAGGTACTTTCCAATCCATATGAATCATTTAAGTTTTTTCTTTTCTTTCTATCTGAAGTTGTTGCAGGATTGTCAAAATTCTCAGTTGAAGATGCTGTGTATCTCTCGTAAGCATCGCTCTCAGGCGATATATTTCTTAAAAATAAGTCATTACTTCTTTTAAAAATTCCTTCATAAGGATATTTTTCTTTTTTATCTCCTCTTCCTTTATATATTCCTCTCCAATTACTATATGAATATCCCATCCCGAATTGCCAACTGCTCCATGGAGATTTTACTACCTGATCTCCCTGTTCCATTAATTGTATTAATTCTAAAGTTGAATTTCTAAGCAATCTGTTATTTTCTTTTTTGGCTGTTTTAAATGCCATATGCATATCTTTTATCGATATATTCAGTTCCTTTCTTGACTGTTTTATTGCATTTTCTGTACTTTCTAATTGAGAAGATAATGTTGTATCCGAAAATGACAACATACCCATTAGGAGAAAACTGAATAATAACTCTTTTGTGTACTTAACATTTTTACACCTTTTAGCAAAAGTTCTTAAATTTTTTTCGATTTCTCTTAGATTCTTACTCATCATTTTTATTTCCTTTCTTTATAATTTGTTATTGATAAAAAAGTATTTTTCTTTTTTATCCTCTAAAATACTTAACTTTTCATAATTTTTATATATATTTTTTTATAACACGTGTAATTTTCTATGAAGAGTATAACAAATATTATCTAAATAATCAATAATAATTTATATTCATTATAATTATTTATCGTACATTTAAAATCTATTTTATATATTTTTCTATTTTCATAAACCTCACATTTTTATATTCTAAACAATAATATTCAACACTTTAAAATTTTTTATTATAAAAACAGTAAAATTATAATTAATATTTTTATATAAAACAAAAAGAAGCTATTTTAAAATAGAAATATATCTATTTAATAGCTTCTTTTAGAAAAAAGTTAGGAAAAAATATCTTTATTTTTAGTGTCTTAAAATTTTATTTATTGTTATATTAGATATTTTTTTCTTCAGATATTAATAAATAACCCTGAATCCTAATCCTCCTCTTATGTTTTTACCTTTTGTGTCATATCCTGCATTCAATGTTACTCCAAATCTCTGATTTTCTATTCCAAGATTCAAGTCCGCTTTAAAGTTTCCTCTTCTATCGTCTTTTTCTCCTCTTATATTAAACCAGTCTGCATCAGTATATGCCACTCTTCCTTTATTCTTAACATTTCCGACTTTTCCTAATTCTGTTTCATATCCTAAGCCTAATGTTGTTGTAAATGTCGTTCTTACCGCCATTGGTTGTTTATACTTAAATTCGATTCCTACTTCAGGTTTTACAGAGTAATAATCATTTCCTTTTACTTCAAGTCTTACTTCTCCTGTTTTCTCCTTTATTGTATTGAATCTTCCGTATTCAAGTTTTAAACTTCCGTATGGTTTTATGCTTGTTCTTTCGCTTGTTCTGAACTCTTTGCTTATTTCGTTTTTCAATGCTGCTCCATAGCTTGTATAATCTGATTTTCCTTCAAAAATTTCATCTACTACAAGGAATTTTCTATGCATATTGCTTCTTGCTATGTAACCTTCTCCGGATATTGTCCAGTTCAAGCTTCCATTATCATCAAATGCTTTTGATTTAAACAATCCGAGTTTTAACATTGTTGTATTTTCTTTTGATCTTCCTATATCTTTAAATCTGAATCTGTTATTTACAGCTCCTGCATACCATCCTGAACTGTTTCCGAGTTTTATTGTTTCATCTTCATGAATATAAGCCACTCCGTAAGCATTACTTGTATAGTCTATTATTCCTGCTGTATCTGTTTTGTATTCGTCCCTCATTCCGAATACTTTTAATTTATTCGACTGTTTGGATTTATTATCCCATTCTTTTCTCAGATGAGTGAACTCTTTATCCAATAATGTTCCTGTTCTGTTCATTCTTTGCTGTACATTTGCATATTGGTGTCCCATCATTTCATCTGTTGCCTGATAGAATAACAACTGTTCATTAGTTCCTATACCGTTTAATTTGTTAAATAAAGTTTTTTCTCTTGTTTCCAACCCTTCCACTCCGTATCTTTGTTCCAATCCGTCAAGGAAGTTGTATGTATCTGTCACTTCCACAGGTGTAGGTTCTTTTCCTGCAAATGCAGTATAAGGTTTTTTAGCTAAATATATATTTCTTATAGTTGCCGCACCTGTATCTATTGTAGCTGTTGCAATCCATGTAAATGATCCTGAATATATATTCCATTTTTTTATTTGAGGATTATTAGTTATCGCTTGATTATAAGGTTTTATTATATCTCCGTTTACTTCAATATATTTACTGTTTGTTTTTTGTGCAGCTTCGGAGCCTATTATCAAGTCGGCTTCTCCTGAAGGTATTAATCCTCCGATAGGATTTGTTCCTCTTAATGTATCTATGTACATTCCTATTGATGATGTCAACGGTGCACGTTGTCCTGCTGTACTTGAAATTGTAACAGGAGTAACAGGTTTACCATTTACTGTTATTGTGGCATTTGATGCTCCTGCAGGTGCACTTATTTCTACTCCTGCAACTCCTTTTCCTGTCGGTTTAGCCTTAGGTTCATATAATTTTTGAGCACCGTTTCCTACTGTAAATGTTCCGTAGTTTTTGATTATTCCGCCTTTTAAGAGTGCAAAAGCATATCCGTTTGATGAATTAATATTTATCGTTCCGTTGTTTGTTATTTCAGCACCGCCTCTTACAGTTACTCCGATTGCTCCTGTAGGATTTCCTACTGTTGTTATTGTTCCGTTATTTATTCCTTTTGCTCCGTTATCAAGATACATACCCTGAGTACCGTCTGCTCCGAGATTTATTGTTCCGTCATTTGTTGCTACCGAACCGTTTCCTGTTGCATACATACCGATACTGTTTTTACCGTTTACATTTATTGTGCCTTTGTTAATAATTTTACCTGTGTCGCTGTTTTCATATCCTGCAGCCATTCCTATTCCGTATTTTTGCCCACTTACATTTGATGCTCCGATTGTTATAGTTTTTCCCGCAGTATTTGTCGCTGTTCCGCCTTTTATACTGTAAATTCCTACACTTCCTATTCCTGAACCGAAGTCAATATCGGCATTGTTTGTTATTGTTCCCGCTCCGTATAATCCGTAATTTTCATTTCCTGTAGAATTTAATTTTGTATTATTTGTCATAGTTCCCGTAGTGTCTGTAGAATAAGCATATACTACGTTATTTCCTACTGTTACATTTGCCGTATTACTTGTAAAATTATTACCTCCTGCAGCATTTTTAATAACAAATCCATACGAACCGTCACCTATGTTAACATTTGTCGCATCATTTGTTATTGTTTGACCTGCACCTACAGTGTACACTCCTACTGCTTCATTTCCTCCTGTAGCTAGTTTTCCTCTTAAATGAACATTTCCACCTTTAGAGTATATTCCTGTTGCTCCTGATCCTACACTAATATCGGAACTTGCATCTGTATTGATCCCGTATCCGTACATTGCTGCCGTTTTATCTCCTGCTGCAATAGTTCCCGTATTTTTCAATGTTATTTGAGATTTATCGGTAAACATTCCCACATTAGGGTTATTTGCATCACTTGAATTTCCCAATGTTATTTTTGCATTATTTTCAGCTGTGTATGTTCCATTTCCTGTAGCATACATTGCTGTTGATTTATCTCCTGTAAGATTTATTTCACCGTTTCCGTGATTTCTGAATACTTTACTGTTTGAACCTGTATCAAAGGTCATACCTATTACATTATTTGCAGAACTTTCTATTTTTCCTTGGTTATATGCTCCTCCACCTGCAGCAGAAACTCCATTTTTATAGTAAATTCCTGTAGAATCTTCACCTAATGTTATTTTCCCCTTATTTTCTGCAGTTGCAGAAGTACCTGCTGTAATTGCATCATCATCTTCAGAATATATAGCTGTGGATTTTTTACCTACACTTATTTCACCGTTATTTTCTATTACACCTCTTTTAGCATACATTCCTGTAGTTTCTTCTCCGGTCAAATTAATTTTTCCGTTTGCTTCATTTATTAAAGTAACTTTATTTGCAGCATATGGAGTTCCCGAAGGATTAGAACCGTTTTCCTGAGCCATTGCAACCTGTCTGTTTTGACTTCCTGTCATTGTATTTTCATTTGTAATAGACGAATTTGCTATTTCCAATTTATTGTACAAGTCATTAGCATCATCCAAATTTGCGGCTTGATTTACTTTTAATCTACTCAAATAAAGCATAAATACTTTATAATCAGAACCTGTAATTCCTCCTAAATTTAATGCTCCTACAAGTCCCGAAGGATTAGTGTCGCTAAGATTCATTTCTACATTGGAAGCCACAAATAATCTTGATCCTGCTTCCATTGTTAAGTTAAGGTGATTTAAAGTATTTTGGAATTTTGTAGAAGCAAAATTAGTCAATGCAGCTGTATCAAACGATCCATAAGTTGGTCCCGTATGTTCATAATAGAAAGCTGTTCCTCTTGTACTTGGAGTTGTTCCTCCTTTTATTGTCGCACTTAGAGTTCCTCCGGCAAGATTAAATTTACCTGCACCGGCTGTATAAAACAATAATGATTTTTGTCCTGTTACAGAATTTCCTCCATTATTTATTTTGATTTCTCCTCCATTTGCATAGAAGTTTATTGCTCCGTCTTTTGCATCTATATTCGCTTTATTTACTTCCAATTTCCCTTCTGAATAAAGTCCCATTGATTTATCGGAAGTTACTTTTGCTGTTACTTCTGTAGTCGCTCCTGTATATTTTGATGTTGCTCCTTTTACAACTATTCCGTAAGATCCTTTATCTCCAATAGGTTCTGCGTGATTACCTGAATTATCAACTTTTACCGTTCCTCCATTTGAAGTAACTTGGCTGCCATTATTTACAACTACTCCTGAAACACTCTTACCTGAAACTGTTACGTTACCGTTCATTGTAAGTTTACTGTTATCAGATACAAGCACTCCAGTAGAATTATCTCCAGTAACTTCAACTTCTTGGTTTACACCTGCAGCTGGAGTTCCAATCTCTCCTTCTGAATTTGTTTTTAAGAACACCCCTATATTATTGGTATTACCACTTCCTAAAACTTTTATCGAACCGCTATTTTTTACTTTTGCATTGTTTATTCCTGCTATTCCGACCCCATTAAGTACATTAGTACTTGATATAGTACCTTTATTAACAAGTTTAGAACCGTTAGCAAGCATACCCATTGCGTAAGAACCGTCCATTGTAATTTTACCTGTTCCTTCATTTATTACTTCGGCAGTAGCAGTTTTATCAGCTCTCATACCTACATTTACTTCTTGTTTAGTAGGATCATTATTTTTTGCTATAGTCGAATTTATACTGATAGTTCCTTCATTTGTTATATCACTGTCAATATTAACATAAGCACCTATTGAGTTTTTAACACCTGTAAGAGTTATTTTCCCTGTATTTTTAGCATTTCCTCTTTTTAAACTTACTCCGTTAACAACAGAGCTGTCTAACATTAATGCCATTCCCGCTGAAGTATCTGCTCCCTGATTATTGATTTTGCGTAAGTTTATCGTACCTGCATTCAACATTGTTGCAGCATCATCTGATTTTGCAGCAATTCTCATACCGTAGCTCTCAGCACCGCTCATATTAATTTCTGCTCCTGCCTGGTTTTCCATTTTAGCATAAGTAGTGTGTCTTGGTAAATAAACATACATTCCTATGGAACGGTTTCCAAAAAAGTTAATTTTACCACCGCTTCTATTTTGTAATCTTTGTTGATCCATATGGAATTGTGAAACTCCTTCATTTTCTTCAACTTGAGCAATACCGACTTTATACCCTACATATCCGTTTCCGTTTTTAGAAATTTGATAATCTTGAGTAGGTCCATGAATAGTTAAATAATCTTTTCCTGGATCTGTCGGCATATTTCTTATATAAGAATCCTGATTTTCTTTTTCGTCAGTAATAGTTCCTTCATTTACTAAAATTGTTCCATTTTCCTGTGAAACAACTCCTAATGTAAAAATACCTCCTAATTGTAATGTTCTTCCTGAAGCTACTCCATATTCAGTATTAGTACTGTAAACATTATCCACTTCTAAAACTCTTGAACCACCTATCAAGAAATATTGATGGTTTTTTTCCTGTGTATCACTCGGAATATTCTGTGAATCTGCAACATCAGAAGCCCATTCACCACCGTTGGCAGCTCTTCCATATCCGTAGTTATATGAATTAAAAAATATTTCTTGCGGTTTATCTTCTAATTTATAAGAAGTCGTAGATCCGTTTGGTGCTTCCCAAAGCATTTTAAATGCATAAGATCTTTCAGCAGGTGTTGCAAGTCCATCTCTCCAAGTATAATGTAATATATTAGTTACATTTTGATTAGTACCGGCAGGTGGTGTAAAACCTGATTTAGTATTTTGTCTTGGAGTTGTTCCACCTCCATTTCTCCAATCATAACTGTCACATCCCGAGTTACAGTCTCCTCCTAACACTATAGCAAAATTAGGCGGTGTAGGTAGTGGAGGATCCGCCGGAATCGTAATCTTAGGATTTATCGGCTGAAACTTAACAGGTTCAGGTAAATTCGGCACATTTGCGGATTTAGGAACTAAATTCAAATCAGCCTTATTTACTATTTTAGGATTTATTCCTGCACTTAACTGCAAATCTACTATAGGTTCGGGTACAGGTTGTGTACTTGCTATCCCATATTGAGTGCTTAATCCCTGTCTTGCATTTGATGCCGCCGAACGCGGATTCGAAGATGTTGGCAAACTGCCGTAAAATTTACTGTCAGGCGAAACATATCTGTTAAATTCGTTACTATCCCTTTCAAGTATTCCTTCATAAGGATATTTTTCTGCCTTATCTCCTCTTCCTTTATATGTTCCTCTCCAGTTACTGTAGAAGTAGTTCATTCCCATTTGCCAGCTGCTCCATGGTGATTTTACTACATGGTCTCCCTGTTCCATTAACTGAATCAATTCTAAATTTGCTCTTTTCAATAATCTGTTATTCTCTCTCTTTGCCTGTTTAAATGCTGTGTGCATTTCACTTATTGATGTGTTTAATTCTTTTCTAGTCTGATTTATTGCATTTTCTGTACTCTTAACTTCAGGTGATGTCAATGTATCTGAAAATGTCAACATCCCCATTAATAGGAAACTGAACAATAAGCCTTTTGTATATTTTACATCTTTAGATCTTTTAGCGAAGGCTCTTAAGTCTTTTTCCATTTTTTTCAAGTTATTACTCATAATTTCTCCCTTTCTATAACAATTCTTTTATTTTCTTTCCATTTCGTTACATTTCCTGTTTCTTAATTCTTTCTCACAAGTTTAAACTCTATTCTTCTGTTCAGTGCTCTTCCTTCTGCTGTTTCATTTGTTGCTACAGGCTCTTCTTCTCCTCTTGTTTCTACTCCCACTATTCTACTTGCAGGCACTCCGAACTCTATCATCTTAGCTTTTACACTTTCCGCTCTTCTCATTCCAAGTTTCATGTTGTATTCGTTTGTTCCCTTAGAATCTGTATGTCCTATTATCGTTACTTCATAATCATTCACTTCTATATACTCTTTCAAGTTTTGTAATATTCCGTAATATTGCGGTTTTACATTTGATTTGTCAAAATCAAATAACAATGATCTCTCATCCAATACTACTGTTACTTCCTTAGGTCCTTTTACTCTCGTTATGTCTATTTCATCCAATTCCAATGCATTTATTCTTATACTGTTCTCTCTTATCTGTGTTGTCGTCAACTTTCTGAAAGCCATTGTCGGAATCGAAAGCATCAATAACAACATCATTAATATTATTGCTCTTGACTTTCTTTCCATGCATCTGCCTCTCTTTCCAATGACTTATATTGTGTTGTGTATTCTATCTGTCCTTCATTTTTCAATTTCTCCAGATTATCTGACGGTTTTACAAATTTATTCTCTTTCAGATATGCTTCTATATTGTCCAATCTGTCTGTATTGTAGTTTACCAACTTCGCATTTGTACATGATACTGCCAATGCTCCTAATCCTAATGCTATTGCTATCTTTTTCATATTTTCTACCTCTCCTGTTATATTTTTATTTTTCTCTCAACATCATATTTTACAACGTTGAAGTTTTCTTTACTTCCGACATTTAAATTTTACTTCGAGAAATACGTAACGAAACGTCATAAAAACAACTGTTTGAGCGTAGCGAGTTTGTTGTTTTTATAGTGTAGTCAGTTATTTCGAGTTAGTAAAATTTTTGTCGTTTGTTTTTTCGCTTCCTTTTTTTCAAAAAAGGAAGTTAAAAGCTACTTCATTTTACTTTGTATACCTTCCAGTCTCTCTTCCATTTTCTCTAACGCTTCATTTGTTTTGTGGAATGTTTCTATATTGTTGTTTATTTCATCCACTCTTTTTTTGATTCTCTGTATTTCTACATTCATCTTTTCACTTTCTGTCATGTTCTTCTGTCTTGCCTTATTTGCTCTCATTTCTGCTTTCTTTTGCATCTGGGCATCTTTTTTCATCTTCATTTCTTGACTTTTTTTACTTTGTGATTCTCTTTTTATTTCTGCCGCTCTCTTTTGTATACTGTTTGGTGTTTCTGTTGTAACAGGTGTTTCTTCCACTGTCACTTCTTCTACCTTCTCCTGCTTCGCTTCCTCTGCCTGTCTCTTTCTCGCTTCTCTCAATAATCTGTCCACTGCAGGGTCACTGTAACTTATTTGTGTCATTAACAGTACTAATCCTGCCAACAACCCTATCGCTTTTCTCACTTTCATTGCTTCCTCCTATTTCTTCTTATTTACTTTCTTAGGCTCTCTTACTTTTTTCTCTACTACTTTCTTTACTTTCTTTTTCTTGCCTATTACTTCATTATATCCGTTTAATTCTTTTTCTTCTCTTTCTACACTTCTCACTACTCTTTCGTAAAAGTCTACTCTGTCTTTTGCTTTTGCTGCATTATACTCAAGTTTTTCCATCGGTGTCTTTGGTTTTACTTCTTCTACTGCTTCTTCTTCTACATCCAATGTCACTTCCTGTACATTCCCTTCAGCTGTTTCTCTTCTTAACACTTTCTTTTCTTTTACTTTTTCTTCTCTTACAGGTCTTGATGCCTCTTTTTGTTGTCTATAATAGTCTTCTCTTGCTTTTCTTAATACGTCCTGTGCACTCTCTGCCA
Source organism: Pseudoleptotrichia goodfellowii (assembly GCF_007990505.1). Lineage (NCBI taxonomy): Bacteria > Fusobacteriati > Fusobacteriota > Fusobacteriia > Fusobacteriales > Leptotrichiaceae > Pseudoleptotrichia > Pseudoleptotrichia goodfellowii. The sequence goes on from NZ_AP019822.1 coordinate 1,957,998, forward strand.
TTACTATACTTCCTATCGCAAGTAAGCCCAACATTACTATCTTTTTCATTACTTCCCTCCTAATTCATCACTGATAACATTGCTTCTAATTCACTTATCTTCTGCTCTTTTTCTCTTATCATTTTTGCTATGTTTTTATAGTATGTGTCGTAATTGTTAAGAACCTGTTTATACTTGTCTCTTAACCATCTTACTTCCGAATCCTTTTTCAGCTTTTCAAACAGTTTTTCTTTCCCCTGTTCTTTTGCTTTCAAGTCTTCAACTTCTGCTTCCAGTTGTGCTTTCTGTGCTTCAAACTCTCTTTTCTTTTGTGCTTCTTTTTCTAGTAAATCATTAAATTTTGACTCTATCGCATTCAAACTTTGTTCCAAGCTCTTCTGCGGTGCTGCATAACTTACTGACGATACTGTTAATATTCCTGCCAGTAATAAAATGATTTTTTTCATACTTCCTCCTTAAATCTTTCTTAGATTTTCCATTTTTTTCTTAGATTTTTCTTACAGATTAGTATATCAAAAATAATTGTAAAATTCAATTATTTTTTTTATTTTAATTTTTTAGATGTTTTTGTTTTTTATTTTTCTATTTTCTTTCTATTTTAAAGCATTATATTTAATATAAATATTTAAACACCGTTATATATGAGCGTATATTTATATAAATATTTTATTTATTAATTAATCTTTTTATAATTTTATAGTACTCCTAAATGATTGATTTAATCCTTTTTTCAAAAAAAACTCACTGCACAAATTTCATACAGTGAGAAAAAAAGTTATATTAAATTAGAATACTTTTACATTCAACAATAAAAATATAATAATCAGTATAACTATTTTTATTACAAATTGAAGCATTATTCTACACCCCCTCTCGAGAATGTTATAACAATCAAAGAAGTGAACTTTGATTTGTCCTGTATATTATATATTAAAAATAATAAAATTTCTACATATTTTTAATTTAATATAAATGTTTTGCTTTTATGATTGATTTTCAAGAAGAAATATTGTATAATTGTACTGTAATAAAACAAGTTGAAGCATTAAAAAAGTGGCAAAAGAAGCTGATATATATCGGCTTTTTTTGTTTTTACCTGATATGATTGATTTTTACGGAGAAATGTTATATAATAATTTTCTAATAAAATGAGTTGTGACATAAAAAGTGACAAAAAAACCGACATTAAGTCGGCTTTTTTGTTTACTGTATTTAATTGCTGTAAGGTCCGTTTAATAAGTTATTTGTTACATTTTTCGGATTCGGCACCAGTGATTTATAACTGAAAAATATACTTCCCTTTATTTCCGGATATTTTCTGTTAAGTTTTACCTGTTCTACCAACTCATTAGGATTTGACCAGTCATTTACTTTGTAGGCAGCATGTCCTATATACAGATCAGTGTTTGTTTTTCCTGCATATTTACTCCACCAATTTATAAGAGTACTGTAATCTGCTACTTTAAATCCTCTTACCCAGTAAATCTGAGGTGCAACATAATCTATCCAATGTTTGTCCATCCAGTAAAGTATGTCTGCATACAGATCGTCATAATTCTGAACTCCCGCCTGTGTCTGAGAACCTCTTACAGGATCTGTCGAGGCGTTTCTCCAAACTCCGAAAGGACTTATACCGAAAGAAACATTTTTATTTTCTTTTTTTATTGAATTATGGAGCTTTTCGATTAATTTATTTATATTATTTCTTCTCCAGTCTCCTATATTGGAAAATTTTCCGCCGTATTTTCTGTACTGCTGACTGTCGGGATATTCCTGACCCTTTACTTTGTAAGGATAGAAATAGTCATCCATATGAACTCCGTCTACATCATATTTTTTTACTACTTCCACTATACTGTCCACAACATAATCATTTACTTCGGGTATTCCCGGATTGAGATATAATTTCCCTCCGTACATTACTGTCCATTCGGGTCTTTTATTTCCTATATTATCTCTCGAAAGTTTTTCTCTGCCTCCACCCATAGTAAGTCTGTAAGGATTAAACCATGCATGAAATTCTATATTTCTCTTGTGAGCCTCTTCTATCATAAATTTTAACGGATCATAACCGGGATTTTCTCCCTGAACACCTGTCAAATATTCAGACCACGGAGCATATTTCGAAGGATAAAAAGTATCTCCTACAGGTTTTATCTGAACAAATACGGCATTCATATTCCATTTTTTTACATTTTCAAGCACCGAGATAAATTCTCTTTTCTGTTCACTTACACTGAGTCCTTTTTTAGAAGGCCAGTCAATATTAATAACACTTGCAACCCATACTCCTCTAAGTTCTTTTTTATTTTTTTTCGCTGCAGTCTTTTTTGTCTTTGTATTTGAAACACTGAAATCATCATTACTGTAGCTGTCTATTATTTTTAATATTTCATCATCATTTTCAGGATTATAATCGGATACACCTTCTCTACCGTATAAATTCAACGCTCCTGTGATTAACATAATGATTAATAATATTTTTGATATTGCTTTCACTTTTTTTCTCCTATCTCTTTTTTAATTTTTATAACCGTCTTTTTTTATCTCAAAATCTATAATAACAGGCAGATGATCCGACAATAATGTTTTTATAACCTGAAATTCTTTTACTTTTATTTCTTTTGAACACAAAATAAAATCAAGTTCCTTTTTAGGTGCCCAGCTTGGAAATGTAGGCTCTCTATGTACATTTACATTGTGCAGTCCGCTTGCTTCCAAAAAAAGCTCTATTTCTTCATTTCCCCAAAGAACATTGAAATCTCCTGCAACAATAAAAGGTTTTCTGCAGTCCTGTATCAATTTTCTTAATTGGACAATCTGTTTCAATCTCGTTTTTCCTCCCAATGCTAGATGGACAAGAAAAACAGTAACAGAATTCGTTTCAATTTCCATAACAAGTTTTTTCATCCCGTTGTTCAGATAATGAAATTTTTTCGATTTAATCTCTGTTTTTGATAAAAGAGCATTTCCCTGCTTTCTTACCATAGGTACTTTCATGTATCGTGAATTTTTCTGATATTTATACTGAAAAACACAATGATTTCCCGTTATTTTTCCGAGCAGTTCAGCCTGATTTTTTTCTTCGGTTCTGAAAGATCCCAAATCCACCTCTACCAATCCTACTATATCAGGATTATATCCTTTTATAAATTCACCTATTCGGGAAACATGACTTAACGAATGTCCCAAATATCCCCTAATATGTTTTAACGGCTGTTTCAAATATTTACCTGTTCCGTATCTTATATTGTATAAAAGAAATTTCATGATACTACTTCCTAACCAATCCTACTCCGTCGCCGAAAGGCAGTAAAACGAAGTCATATTCATAATTCAGTTTTTCTATAAACTGTTTTAATCGATTTACTATTGTTTTATATCTTTTCGGAATATCTTTTTCCTCAGATGTTACAAGACCTCTGAACATTATATTATCAATAAATATAATGCCGTTCTCATTTAATAGATCATAACACATCTCAAAAAACTTCATATATTGACCCTTTGCCGCATCAATGAATATAAAATCAAAAGTTTCTCTTTTACTGTTTTCTTCAATCTGTGCAATTTCAGGTATTTTTTCCAGTGCATCACCTAATATAAGTCTGTTTTTATCCAAAATTCCGACTTTTTCAAAATTTTCAACTGCTTTATTGTATCTTTTTTCATCTATTTCAATACTTGTAAAAGTTCCACCGTTTTCATTTGCAATTTTTCCAAGAAATATTCCCGAATATCCTGTAGCAGTTCCTATCTCAAGTATATTCCGTGCTTTTATCCCCTTTGCAGTAAAAATCATAAAATTAAGTACCTCTTTTGTTATTATCGGCACATTATTTTCAAGACTTTCCTTTTCTATCCCGACTATCTTTTCGTCTTCTGTCTGAAACAGATTTTGACTGTATTTTGAGGATTCAATAAAATTTTCCAACATAATTTTTAACACATTCCTTTTATTTTTATCTTTTTATTATCTTTCTCTTTTCTTTAAAAATTTTTACAGTGCCTCTCCCATTTTAAATATAGGCAGCATTACCGAAAGCATTATTATTCCTATTATCATTGCTATAAATATTATCGACAGCGGCTCAAAAATTTTAAGAAACAACTGTATTTTTTCTCTCACTTTCTCATAATATATTTCATACAGATTATGAAAAGCGTCGGATATTACTCCCGTCTTTTCTCCTATATTAAGGAAAGTTATATATTCCCGATTGAAAAATCTCAAATTGTAAAAAGACTTCTTTATATTTTCTCCTTTTTCCACTTTTGTAATAATTTTCTTCACTTCTCCGTTTAATAACAAACTGTTTGAATTTGTGCACATTTTAAGAGACTCAAGAAAAGAAATATCAGCACTCGTAAGAGAATACATACTTCTTGTAAAGTTCAAAATGCACATTTCTCTGTAAAGATTACCCAACAAAAAAGTATTCAGTATTAGCTGCTCGAATTTTTCTTCATTTTTCTTTTTCAGATAAACAGCCGTCCAAATAAAAAAAATTGATAAAATCAATAAAAATAATCCGTATTTATCAAGAAGAGCACTTATTTTAACCGTAATTCTTGTCATCAAAGGAAGTTTCTGTCCTGTATCGGAATAAATCATAACAAATTTAGGAACTACGAATTTTAAAAGTATTACGACAATTACAACGGCTGTAACAATAACTGTCAACGGGTACACGCTTAAGCCTGTTATATCTTTTCTGATTTTTTCTTTAAATTCGTATTTTTCGGATAAATTTTTGAAAACGGTTTCAAGATTACCCGTCTGCTCTCCTATTTTTATTAATTCTAAAAATTCTCTGTCTTTTACTACTTTTTCAAAAGCTGTATTTAAAGGCTTTCCTTTCTCCACAAGTTTCTTTGTCTGTATTATTTTTTCCCTAAATTCTCCTTCATAATTCATAGAAATTATTTCAAGAGAATCTATTAAATTTACTTTTCCTTTTAACAGATAATACATATTTTTCGTAAACGAAAGCAATTCTTTGTCTTTCACTTTGTGCAACTTTTTTTTACTCAAAAAACCGGTCATATTAATCCCCCCTTTTGATTTTTATACCGTTTTTTCTTCGTTTTCTTTATTTTGAGTTTCTTCTTTATTTTCTTTTATATTCTGCTCATTGTTTACAGTATTCTCATTTTTATCTGAAACATCATTATTATCATTTATTTCATTATTTTCATCATTATACAGATTATCTTCCGACTTCTTGTCTTCTTCGTGATCGTGTCCGTTCATTTTATCTCTGAACGTTTTTATATAGTTGGAACCTACAGAAAATATCCTTTTGGAAAATATATTCTTTATTGGAATACCCCCGTTATAAACAAAAGTTTTTTCAAAAGAATCCACCCTTGTCAGCTGAAGCAGACAGTATAGCCTTAATATAAATCCTATCATAAAAGCTATTCTTATTGTATGGAAAGTTTCTCCGAAAATATAAATAACTCCGTTATTTACGTACGTTCC